>JAURBD010000079.1 GCA_030829155.1 Flavobacteriaceae bacterium | reverse complement strand
TCTGAAACATATTGTTTTTGTTGAGCAAAAAGAAAAATACTTCCCATTACCCAAGCTGATAGTATATAAAATGTTTTCATTCGAAAAAATTAATTTTACGAATAACAAAGGGCAACTATTCTTGGTTTAATAAATAAAAAATCTACTTCCCTTGACAGCATTACCTGCCCAGGTTCATAGGGTATGATCTCAGCTCGTTATTTTGAGCACCCCTTTGAGAAAGCACAAAATTAATAATTTTTTTGTTCTAAACAATAATTGATTGCTTTTAAGTAACGAAATGTAGATTGAGGGATTTTGACAAAAATAGAATTCCAATACGCCATACTTCCATTCCAAAGACCTTTCTAAATTCTTTCTGAGTCAACATTAAATAAAAATATACTATCTATGGCTTTCTTCGCCGATTTAATTCTATTTACTCTACTCCCCCTAATGTGTTTATATGCTAATTTTCTTGTGATAAGTTTATTTTCAAAAAAACTAAACATATTTTTTCGATCATTGGGTCGATCTCTTAAATCGTCTTTTTCCCAAGGGACATCGATTCCAGTAAGCAAGTAGAGGTCATAGTGAACTTGCTTTACTGCTTGATGAATTGCAGGGTCGCAATACCCATCAAAATGAGTTTCAGACCAAATCTGAGTTACCAAAATATTTGTGTCACAAAACAATACTTTGTGGGCTTTAGTGATCATTTGATTTTCCAAATCCATCTGACCTTTTACTATATGGGGTAAGTCTTCTTTGGCACAAACTTCTTTTTTCTGATCCCATTTATTTTGTAAATACGATCGAGCAAATTCTGGAACCCATTGAGTTTTGTAAAGAGCTGAGAGATCTTTACATAAGGTTGTTTTTCCAGTGCTCTCGGGCCCAAAGACCACTACACGAATTATCTTAGATGAATTTTGATGAATCAATACAAGGGTCTATTAAAAATTAGGAGAGTAATTGCTGCGATCACTTTTTACTATTTTTAAGTTGACAACACCTGATTCTATTTTTCCAAAACAATCTTCTATTGAAGTAACTAAGTAATTCATCAAAGGCAAATACGGGCCATAAACTTGAGTACTGAGCGGATTTTCTAAAACTTTAAATTTTGACTCTCTTAAAACTTTGATGAATTCCTTTATAGATGTTTCATAATCATTTTCTAGGGGTAATAAGGTTATTTCAACTGAAATATTCATCTTTTACGAATTTAAAACAGCCATACAAAGTTGACCATTGTTTATTGATTGGAAATGTAAAGTAAATAAATATTCTTTTTCTAAATGGGTTAAAATTCCAGAACCTTTTTGATCTTCCTTAGTAAAAGGAAGTACTTCTATTTGAGTTGAAAAATGAATTCCATTTGTTCCAAAAGCTTTATAGACAGCTTCTTTTGCCGTCCAAAGCCGGGTTAAAAAAAAGATTTGATGTCCATTATCTGATGCAAAAGTTTCGTTTTTATGAACAAACTTGGGGGCAATTTTAACAATTTTGTCTCGGTAAACTTCAACGTCTATTCCGACTTGATTTTCAGAAACTACAGCAGCTGCATAATTTTGAGTATGGGATAAAGAACAGTATTTGTGTGGTTCTAAATAGGGCATCCCATTTTTTTTAAAATGAAGATTTTTTATTGAAACTCCTAGGGCTTGAAGACTTGCTCTGCAGGCTAAAAATTCCCTTCGATGATTTGAAGTTTTACGGTTTTTTAATTTTTGTTTTTCTGAGGTTGTTAAATCCAAATCGTGAATCAATTCTTGTTCTGTTTCTTCAATTTTCCAAAGAATTAATTTGGTGTCTAAATGTGATTGAAACTCTTTTAATACAGGCATTTTTTAGTTCTTTGAAAATCCTTACTTTTGCAAGAACTTTATCCGAAGTTAAAGATAAAAACTATGATAGAAAAAACTGCACATTTAGCTTACAAGGTCAAAGATATTTCACTTGCCGATTGGGGGAGAAAAGAAATTGAACTCGCAGAGGCTGAGATGCCTGGACTTATGGCCTTACGAAAGGAATATGGAAAAGACCAACCTCTAGCTGGAGCTCGAATTGCCGGGTGTTTACACATGACGATTCAAACTGCAGTTTTAATTGAAACCCTTGTTGCTCTTGGTGCTGAGGTAACTTGGAGTTCATGTAATATTTTTTCTACACAAGATCATGCCGCTGCTGCAATTGCTGCCGCAGGAATCCCAGTTTATGCCTGGAAAGGAATGAATGAAGAGGAATTTGATTGGTGTATCGAGCAAACCCTATTTTTTGGTGAAGAACAAAAGCCTTTGAATATGATTTTAGATGATGGAGGAGATTTAACCAACCTCGTCTTGGATCATTACCCAAACCTAGTTGAAGAAATTAAAGGCTTATCTGAAGAAACAACAACTGGGGTTCATCGTTTATATGAACGAATGAAAAACGGAACTCTACCATTGCCAGCAATCAATGTTAATGATTCAGTTACCAAATCAAAATTTGACAACAAATACGGATGTAAAGAAAGTGCAGTAGATGCAATCCGCAGAGCAACCGATGTTATGTTGGCTGGAAAAAGAGTTGTTGTTGCTGGCTATGGTGACGTAGGTAAAGGTACTGCCGCTTCTTTTAGAGGTGCTGGGTCTATTGTTACCGTAACAGAGATTGACCCCATTTGTGCGCTTCAAGCTGCAATGGATGGTTTTGAAGTTAAAAAAATGAATTCTGTTGTAAAGACTGCCGATATCGTAATTACAACAACTGGAAACAAAAACATTATCCGAGCAGAACACTTCTTGAATATGAAAGACAAGGCTATTGTCTGTAATATTGGGCATTTTGATAATGAAATTGACATGTCTTGGCTGAACAACACTTATGGAGCCTCTAAAGTAGAAATCAAACCTCAAGTTGATAAATACACCCTTGAAGATAAAAAAGAAATTATTCTTTTGGCAGAAGGGCGTTTAGTAAACTTAGGCTGTGCTACCGGACACCCAAGTTTTGTGATGAGTAATTCATTTACCAACCAAACCCTAGCGCAATTAGAACTTTGGAACAATTCAGAAAAATACGAAAACAAAGTATATATGCTTCCCAAGCATTTAGATGAAAAAGTTGCAGCACTTCACCTGAATCACCTAGGGGTTGAATTGGAGGAGCTTTCTCAAGATCAAGCTGAATATATTGGCGTAACTGTAAAAGGACCCTATAAACCAGAATACTACCGCTATTAAATAAAATATTTTTTGAACAAAAAAAGAAAAGCTGGGCATGTGTCCAGCTTTTCTTTTTTACTTATATTGGATTTTTAAAATTTCTTATGAAATCCTTATTACACCCTTTTTTATTCTTTTTAACAGTTTTTTCTCAAAACAGCTTTGCCCAATCTAAACTCAATATTGAAAAAATGGTGTCTTTTGAAAATTTTATAAATGATGAAATTAAAAGTTTAAATATTGCTGGTGCAGAAGTATTGGTATACAAAAACAATGAAATTGCGTGGCACAAAGCCCTGGGTTACGTAAATTTAAATACCCAAGAGCCTCTCCAGAAAAACAGCATCTACTTCATTCAATCCATGACTAAGCCCATTATTAGTGTTGCCATAATGCAACTTGTAGAAAAAGGGTTGATTGATCTTGAAGATAAAGCACAAAAATATATCCCTGAACTTACAAGCCTGAGGGTAAATTTGGATTTGAGTATGGGTATAAATGGGCCTACTGAGGATCGTGAAAGCGATATTACAATTAAACATTTACTCACCCATACTGCTGGCTTTTCTCATGGATTGGAAACAACACAGTTTGATCAGGAGCTGTTTAAGCTGATGTACAATGATTTGTTCAATCCTAAAGAATACACAAAAATCGAAGAACGTATTGATCAACTTTTGAAAGCCCCATTAATAGGGCAACCTGGAAAGCAATGGAAATACAGTGCTTCTCCTGATCTTTTAGCATTAATTCTTCAGCGAGTATCTGGTCAAGACATAAATACGTATTTAAAGGAATTTATTTTTGAGCCCTTAGGCATGACCGAAACAGGCTATAATGTATCTCCCCAAAATGTAAATAGAGTTATGTTGGTTTACCTAAAAAATGAGGCACAGGAATTGATCCCTAGCCCATATCAAGTTCCAACACAAGGAAATACTGTTTATGGAGGAACACACGGTTTATTTTCTTCAATGGAAGATTATTTACGCTTTTGTAAAATGGTTTTAAACAATGGGAGTTTAAATGGAAAATCGATTCTAAAACCAGAAACCATTGCTTTAATGGAACAAAACCATGTTGGATCTATGCTGGGAGGTGCAAGAGGTTTTGGGCTTGGATTTGGGGTTTTGGTTGATACGGATAAAGACCCTAGTCCAGGAAGTGATGGACAAATTTATTGGGGAGGGTTTTTCAAAACGCATTTCTTTATTGATCCTGCAGAAGATTTGATTGCTATTTTTATGACACAAAAATTTCCAAGTAACAACGAATATGTGATTTCCTTAAATCGATATGTTTATTCGGCATTAGAATAAAAGCTAGTTTTTGTATCAAAAAAAATCCCACAATTGTGGGATTTTTTGAAAATAGTTGTTTGTCTTCTATGATTCAAAAGGGATAACAGATACATATGATCGATTATCTCTCTTTTTAGTAAAATGTACTAATCCATCTACTTTTGCATGAAGGGTATGATCTTTTCCTAGATATACATTTTCGCCAGGATTGTGAGCTGTACCTCTTTGACGTATGATAATGTTTCCAGCTCTCGCCGCTTGTCCACCGAAGATTTTCACTCCGAGTCGTTTCGATTCTGATTCTCTACCATTCTTCGAACTACCTACTCCTTTCTTGTGAGCCATACTGTTTCTTTTTAGTGATAAATTATGCGTTCAATGCGGCGATTAAGTCAGCTTTTTTCATTGCAGAAATTCCCGTTATTCCTTTTGCTTTAGCAAGGTTTTTTAACTCTGCTACTGTTTTACCGCTAAGAACTTCTTTTTTTGGAGCTGGGACTTTTTTGACAGAGGCCTTAGAAGCTGTTTCTTTTTTTAGAGCCACCTGAGCTGCTTTTGCCTTGGGAGCTGTTTCCTTTTTGGAAGCAGCTTTTTTTACACCTCCTTTAGCAGAAATACTTTCAATTAAAATTTCTGTTAATGCTTGACGGTGTCCGTTTTTTACACGGTATCCTTTTCTACGTTTTTTCTTAAAAACGATTACTTTGTCACCTTTAAGGTGCTTTACTACTTTCGCTCCTACAGAAGCTCCAGTAATAGCCGGGGCGCCAAGAGTCACTTGTGTACCATTGTCTAGAAGGTATACTTTATCGAAAGAAACTGAACTCCCTTCATTACCTTGTAAACGATGTACATAGACTTTTTGATCTTTTGCAACTTTAAATTGCTGCCCTGCTATCTCTACGATTGCATACATTTTATTTAATTTAAGACTGCAAATTTACAGTTTTATTATAGACTACCAAACCCTCCGCAGTATTTTATGTAATATTGATATTTGACAATCATCTTTGTTTTGTTAAAATGAATTTGGTAGCTATATTATTCCTTATCTTTGAAATAGATATTTAAAGTAATGCGAGCGGTTGTTGTTTTATTTTTATTGAATGTTTTTTTGTTTTCTTGTAGCAAAGAATTTGTACCTCCAGCAGATTTTGATGATACAATTACTTCTTCAATAATAGGGCTATCGAATAATGCTAATCATAAATCTGGTCCTGTAAAAGCTGATTTTCTTTCTACAAATAGTGTTATTACAGTTGCAAGTAGCACTCTTTCCAGTGTGTCTTTTCCGGTTACTTACATCTCTACATCCGAAAATAATGATAGTATTGTTTGGATTTTTGAGGGAAGTACAGCTAGTCCTACGACTTTAAGAGGAAATATTTCTTCACCTAGTTCAGTAGCTACAAGAGTTTATTATCAAGAGTTTGGTCGCTATGATGTTGTTCATGCGGTATCTAACAAAACCGATATCGATATCATTAATAAAAAAGATTATGTTATCTATGAATTTCTAGATAACTTAACCATTGATTCTAGCAATGAAGACAGTTGGGAAGTTACCTCGGAAGAGTCCATTGGATGGATTGCTCCAAATGATGATTATTTTTACGCAGGTTGTAAAGATGCTCTTATATCTTTTCATACCCTAAGAAATCAAATTACTGGAAATATTCTTCCAAACAACAATGTAGATCATACTTTGAGTAAGAGTTTTAGATCCTTTGGTACAAAACCCAAAAATTTGGTTTTTGAATATAAAATGGAATTTATTAATCTTCCCAGTGTTATTGACTCCGATATGAAGGTTTCTTTGTCTTATAATCCGGTTATTGATCTTGGTTCAGGAATTTCAAGTTCAACCCTATCGGAATCTTATGAATTATGGAGTGATTCGAGTTATGATGTAACTAATTTTAGGCAAATTGTAATTCCACTCCCCAATCTAACAGATTTTGATTTAATCTTTACTAAATACCCCTCTGTACTTGATGAACAAAATAATCAAAAGCATCCTTTTACAGTTTGTGTAAGAGGAATCCGAATTGTAGCTGCTGAATAAAATAATCGCTACAAGTCTAATTTTTCATAAATTGAATTCATCGATTTGAATTCGGGCACAATATTTTTCATTTGCTGTACCAAAATTTCATTGGATTTCCCCTCTTGAGCTTCTTTGATCAGTTGATCAATTTCGAGCATTTTGCCTTTTGGAAAACTTTCTTTTTGAGCAATATAAATTAGTTCATTATGCGAGGTTTTCAAGTTTTCATTATTGGTGAGTAATTCTTCGTATAACTTTTCTCCCGGCCTTAAACCCGAGTATTCTATTTGAATGTCTTGATTTTCGACCAAGCCCGAAAGTCGAATCATACTTATTGCAAGGTCTTTTATTTTTACAGGTTCTCCCATGTCAAAAACATAGATTTCGCCACCAGTCCCTGTTGCACCTGCTTCAAGCACAAGTTGACAAGCTTCGGTTATGGTCATAAAAAAACGTGTAATTTCTGGGTGAGTTACCTTAACAGGACCTCCCCTTGCAATTTGCTTTTTAAATATGGGAACCACAGAACCATTTGATCCTAATACATTTCCAAAACGTGTAGTTATCAATTGAGTTTTACTGGTTTCGGCTTTATTGGCAACATAGATTTCAGCAATTCGTTTGGAAGCCCCCATTACGTTCGAGGGGTTTACCGCCTTATCAGTTGAAACCATTACAAAATTTGAAACTTCATGCTCAATAGCAAGGTCAACTACATTTTTTGTTCCCAAAATATTATT
>JAURBD010000127.1 GCA_030829155.1 Flavobacteriaceae bacterium | reverse complement strand
TTATTCCAGATTCAATTAACAATGTTCAACAAACAATTGATTTAGCCTCTATTGATTCTTTAGAGATTCAGCTAATGACAAAAAAAATATTTTTAACGTTAACAAATTCGAGTTTTGATTTTGATTCGATTGAATATTTTGTCAAACAAGAGCTTAAAAGAAAAAATATAGATATTGACTTTGCTCTTATTTATAAAACTCCCGAGCAAACCCTTAAATCTAAAGAGCAGGATTTTGAATTGTCTTCTTTTTCAAAGTCTACCTATTTGCTGCCAGGGCATAGTATAGAAATTAGATTTGAAAATGCAGCTTTGAGTATTATCAAAAGAGGTGGGGTTGACCTATTAATTTCCTTACTAATTATTTTAATAATAGTTGGTTCTTTATTATACCTCTACAGAGTGATTACTGAACAAAAACAATTAACTGAGATAAAAAATGATTTAATTAGCAATATAACCCATGAATTTAAAACACCAATTACAACCATAAGTACAGCTATTGAGGGAATTTCATCATTCAACCATGCTAATGACCCACAAAAGACTAAAAAGTATTTAGGCATTTCTTCCGACCAATTGAAAAAACTGAACACTATGGTGGAAAAGTTATTAGAAACAGCCTTATTGGATTCAGATAAGATCGTTTTATCTAAAGAGAGGGTTGAGGTAGTAGGGATGACAAAGGCTTTGTTTGAAAATTTTGATATTCTTAAAGAAGATAAAGAGTTAAGTTTTGAGGCAGATTTTAAAGAGTGTTGGATAGATATTGATATTTTCCATATGAGAAATGCCATTAATAACTTGATTGACAACGCAATCAAATATGGAGGGCAGCAAATAGAGGTAAGTTTAAGTAAAGAAGGAAAACACGTTGTTTGGGAAGTTTCAGATAATGCAGGTGCAATAGACAAAAAACAGCAGGCACATATATTTAAGAAATTTTATCGCATACCAAAGGGTAATATACATGCTGTGAAAGGTTTTGGAATTGGGCTTTATCATACCAAAACCATGGTCGAAAAACACGATGGGAATATCAACTTGACTGTTGTTGGGGGTATAACAAAATTTAAAATCACCATTTAATGGCAACAAACAAGATTTTACTAGCAGAAGATGAAGTAGTTTTGGGTACTATCGTAAAAGAGAGTCTTGAGTCAAGAGGGTTTGATGTTATTTTTTGTACAGATGGCGACCAGGCCAAGAGACAGTATGAACTTCATAAACCAGAACTTTTGGTTTTAGATGTGATGATGCCTAAAAAAGATGGATTTACTTTGGTTAAAGAAATTCGTCAACAAAACAAAAGAATACCTATCATATTTCTTACCGCCAAATCAAGAATAGAAGACGTAGTAGAGGGTTTTGGTTATGGTGCTAATGATTATCTTAAAAAGCCTTTTAGTATTGAAGAGTTGATTGTTAGGATTGAAGCCTTACTTAAAACAAATACAACTAAGGACACCCTTAAAACTCCATTAATGCAGATTGGGCTGTATGAGTTTAATCTGGAAAAACAAACTTTAAAACTAGGCGAAGTCCAACAAACTTTAACCCATCGGGAAGCCTGTTTACTAGATGTGCTTTATGAACATAAGAATACTCTTGCAGAGCGTAATTATATACTTAAAAAATTATGGGGTAACGACGATTTTTTCAATGCAAGAAGTATGGATGTATTTATTTCAAAGCTTCGTAAAAAGTTGGCAGCAGATCAAGGAGTTCAGATCTTAAATGTTAGAGGCTATGGATACAAATTAGTTTGCAAAGAATAGTTGAAGTCCTTGAGTGTTAACTTGTGTTTGTTAACAACCCAAGAGGTGCTATTATACAGAGCAGTCCCAGGCCAGTTTCTGACAAGAACCATGTACCCTTCAGGGAAATGTGATTGTCTGCTTAAGAGAGTTATGAGTATATTTGGACAAAACTATTTGTACTATGAAAAAACACCTGCAACTATTTTTATTTTTCATTTTATTTTTTCCCTTAACACTACTTGGACAGCAGGAGAAACCTGAGGCTAAATTGCTTATTGACAGTTTTATTAAAGCCTATAATTCTCAGGATTATGAGTCAGTTTTTTCATTGTTTTCAACTGAAATGAAAAACGAATTACCTTTTGAAGAACTAAATGATTTTCTCAAAAATTTAGATGCTGGAGCCGGTAAAATTATTCAAAATGAATTTATCAGATATGAAGAAAATGTAGCTATCTATAAGCTAACTTTTGATCAATGGGTTTCACAGTACAGTTTTTCAATTAACGATGCCAAACAAATACATGCTATTTTTTATTTTGCCCCTTATCAAGAAGATGTTTTTTCAGGCTCAGCGGTTAATAGTTTATCTGTAGTTGACAAATTAATATCTGAAGATCAAACAAAACTAATTTTTGAAAATTCAAAATACTTTCCAAATAACACCCAATTTTCATTGGCATTCATCAATGGCGACAACGTAAATTTTTATGGAATAATACGTCAAAATGATTCAATTATTTATACAGATAATAGCCAGCATATTTTTGAAATAGGTTCAATCACAAAAGTCTTTACAGCACATTTACTTGCAAAAGCGGTACTTGACAACAAGGTAAAACTCAACGATACTATCAACGACTATTTAACTATAAAATGTAAGGATGATATTCCAATTACATTTAAGAGTTTAGCAAACCACACCTCAGGGCTTCCCAGAATGCCAACCAACTTTGAGATTGAAAAGCTGGACTCCGCAGATGTTGTTAAGGTTAGGCATATTTTAATCCCTTACAAAGGCGCAACATCAAGTGCCCAAACCCTTGAAAGAACAAGGCTTTCTGCAGAAAAAACCGCTGATAGTATATACAATCAAATTACATCAAATAATGTAAAGTTTGAATCGCTGCTATCCTTTTCCTCTGAGAGGGAAGTTAGCAATGAGTTTGGAGAAATTGAATTCACTCTTTTTGACGGATTTGCACCACCCTTTAGAGATTTCTCTTTTAACAACCAAGTTGGTTCCATTGATGTTATTGAAACGACTTTTGGTTTTCATATAATCGAAATACTAGCCAAAGCTCAGAAGAAAAAGCTTGTTAATCTGAGAGATTTGCCTGATAACCCTTATAAATATTATGATACGTATGATTTAGAGGATTATCTTAAAAACTTTTTAGAGATTGACCAGAAAACAAAAGGAGTTTCAACCTATTCGAATTTGGGATTTGGCTTATTAGGGTACACAATAGCTAAAGTATATGGCAAGAGTTATCAGGACTTGCTTCAGGAATATATTTTCTCGAAATACAAAATGAACAACTCATTTCTAAACGCAGATTTAATTGATGAAAAACTTGTCAATGGTCTTGATGAAAAAGGGAAAGAGACCGCCAATTGGGATCTCTCTGCAATGGAGAGTGCTGGGGGGATTTTATCGAATACTGAAGATTTAGTAAAATATGGAGTTGCCTATTTTGATGATTCAAACCCTGAATTAAAATTATTGACAAAAAAGACCATAAAACTAGACAAACAAGTTGATATTGGCATTGGTTGGCACATCATAAACTCAAGCCAATCAGATAATAAATGGATATGGCACAATGGAGCAACAGGTGGATATTCCTCTTCAATGGCATTAGATATTAAAAATCAAGTAGGGATCGTAATTTTATCAAACGTTTCGGCTTTTAATTCCTTCCAATCCAACATAGATCAACTTTGCTTTGACCTTATGATGACGCTTAAAGATGAAAATGGCACGCTTTTTTATGACTAACCCCTAGGCTGTATTTTCCCTGGATTTGAGTTCAGCTAATCTAAACCTTTTAAATAGGCTACACTGCCATTTCTTATATTTCAATTATGAAAAAAATTATTTATCTAAGCCTATTTGTAACCTTCACTTCATTCTCGCAGAGTAAAAATGAAACAGGGA
>JAURBD010000051.1 GCA_030829155.1 Flavobacteriaceae bacterium | reverse complement strand
GCGGCTCCAATGTTTTTAATTTCTGGTCCAAAACTGGTTATTGAATGTTGTAAAAATGGAATTGTTGGAACTTTCCCAGCATTGAACCAAAGGGACACTGCAGGTTTTGAATCATGGGTAATCGAAATTAAAGAAGCATTGTCCCAATTTGAAAAGCAAACCGGAAAAAAAGCTGCTCCTTTTGGGGTTAACTTGATCGTACACGAAACCAATTCAAGAGTTCGAGCTGATTTAGAAATCTGTATCAAGCATAAAGTTCCATTAATTATTACCTCACTTGGTGCTGTTTCTCAACTTGTTGATGCAGTTCACAGTTATGGTGGACTGGTTTTTCACGATGTGATAAAAAAGCGACATGCAGAAAAAGCTGCTAAAGCAGGGGTAGATGGATTAATCCTTGTTTCTGCTGGTGCGGGAGGTCACGCAGGTTTGACAAATCCAATGTCATTAATTGCTGAGATCAAAACGTTCTATAAAAAAACGATATTACTTTCTGGGTGCATTAGCACGGGAAAAGATATTGCAAGTGCATTACAAATGGGAGCAGATTTAGCTTACATGGGAACTCGATTCATTAATGTTGATGAAAGCTTGGCAGAAGAGGAGCATAAACAAATGATTATTGACAGTAAAGCCAGTGATATAGTTTACACTGCAGCTGTATCAGGGGTTAATGCAAATTTTTTACGACAGAGTTTAGAGTCGATGGGGATAACTAAGGATATGTGGTCAAAATCAAAAAAAATAGACTTTGGAGAAGAACTTGACGCAGCAAAGGCGGAGGCCAAGGCATGGAAAACCATCTGGTCAGCAGGTCAGGGGGTTACTACAATAGAAGATGTAGTTTCAACAAGATCTCTTATTGATCGTTTGAAATCTGAGTTTTTGGATGCTTTGCAAAAACAACAACAAATACTGAAAAAGTATCTTTAATCAGATTCATTAATTAAGCGGTATATCAAGACGGCAGTTCGTTGAATTAACAAATTCATGGTCTCTAAATTTACCGTTTCTTTTAGGGTATGTGCACCAGTTCCCATAGTTCCTAGCCCATCGAGACAATCTACATACTTTGCAACAAAGGATATATCAGCTGCACCTCTTTTCCCTGGGTCGTAGGCTAAGACTGGGTCTTGCCCCATGTCAATGCTCACTTGATTTAGTTTTTTTAATAATTTAGTATTTCCTTCTGTTGGGCCCATAGCGGGATAACTATCTGTGAATTTAATACTAGCAGAGGTTAGCGGCAAATTATTTTCAACAATCGCTTTCATTTCTTCTCTTGCTCTGTTTTTTTGATCTTCAGAGATAAAACGCAATCCACCTTTTACAATTGCAGTTTGGGGGACTACATTCGATTTACCAAAGGCTTCACCTTTATTTTGTTTTGAATCAAATTCAACAAAAGTACCGCCTAACAACAATCCTGGATTGAAGGTTAAGTAGGTTTCTCCTTTAACATTAATATAAAATTCATTTAAAATTCTACTTATTTCAAAAATAGCACCAGCACCAGTTCTTTCACTAAAAATACTGGATGAGTGGGCTCTTTCTCCTTTTACTTCAAGTGTCCAGCCCGAAGAACCTCTTCGAGCTACAGTTGCATAATTGAATCCAGTGGAATTTTCGAAACCGAGCGCAATATCACTTCTTTTAGCTACTTCTATTAAGTCCTTTCTTGAAATGCTCAATGGTTTTCCAGAACTTTCTTCGTCTCCTGTATAGGCTACCGTAATGCTCGCTTTATCCAGAAGTTTCAAATCATACAATGCTTTTAGAGCATAAAGCATGATTACATCCCCTCCTTTCATGTCATTTGCTCCAGGGCCATATACTTTACCCTCAATTATCTCAAAATTTTGAAAAGGGCTGTCTGCCTCAAAAACAGTATCTATATGCCCAATTAATAAAATTCTTTTTCCTTTAGAACCTTTTTTTGATGCAAATAAATGTCCAGCACGATTCATTTTTGAAGGCATGTCGATCCAACGTGTATCAAACTCAATAGCTTGAAATTCTTTTTCTAGAACCATCCCAACTTTTTTTATCCCCTCTAAGTTTAGTGTACCACTGTTGATGTTAACTAACTTTTCGAGAAAGTCAATTGATTCCTGATTGTAGTCTTGAACTTGTTGAATTATTTTCTTTTCTACACGATTTAGTTGAGCTGAAACAGAAATTACTGCTAGTAAACAAACCGTTAGAAAATAATACTTTGCTTTATAAATCCTTTGTAAGGTTTTGTACGATTTCATATTGTGCGAAAAATTCTTTAAAAATTACTTTAATTGCCGTGTACATTGGAACAGCAAATATTAATCCTGTAGTTCCAAAAAGAAGCCCTGAAGTTAAAATGATTATGAATATTTCTAAGGGATGGGACTTTACACTATTAGAAAAAATAAAGGGTTGGCTGAAAAAATTATCAATCAACTGACCAATTACAAAACCAATTAAAACATAAATGGATTTGGGCAGAATTACCAAACTAAAGTCTGCTCCAATATTTGAAGTCATGGAAAGAACCAACATCAAAAAAGCAGCAATTAAAGGTCCTATGTAAGGTATTAAATTAAGTAAAGCACATAAAAAGGCAATAATGAAAGCATTTTCTATCCCAAAAACAAGAAGCACAATGCTGTAAATTATTAGCAGTATAGAGATTTGTATGATAAGACCAATAAAGTATCTCGACAAAAGTTTTTTTATTTTTTTTAATGACTTTTTCATTCGACTTTCATATTCTCTTTTGACAAATGAAAAAGTAATTTGTTCAAGCAGTTTACTGTCTTTTAGAAAGAAAAAACTAATGAATAATACTGAGAACAATCCAATGGTAAAACTACTGAGCCATCCAATGAAAAAATTTAAAAAATCTGGAATAACTCCCAGGTTAAGGCTGTTCATCCAATCTTGTTCTTTGATCCAATTTTTCCAATATTCATCACCCAAAGAAAAATATTCAGAAACTTGATGAACAAGCAATCCCATTTTTTGTTCAAGTTCATTAATATTGAGTAAAGATAGATTTTCGCCTTGTTGAGTTATAATGGGTATGAAAAGTGCTGCAACGCCAAAAATCAAAAAAATAAAAATGGCCATTGTAGTTATTGCGGCTATAGCGTTGTTAAATTTCAAATAGGTTTTAAAAAAATTTAAAATGGGGCGTCCCATAAGAGATATTACTGCAGCAATAGTGATATAAATCAAAAGTGATTGGAGTAGTTGGATTACATAGATTCCAAGACAGAAAACACCTAAAAATAAAACTGCTCTGAGGATTCCTTGGGAGATGACTTTTGAATTCATTCTTTAAATATAAGGATAAATTAAATGATTTTTTAAACCTTTCTGTTGATTAACGAGAGAGTGTGACATGCAACTAAACCTGCAGTCTCTGTTCGAAGTCTTTGATCCCCTAAACTAATGGGCATAAAATTGTTTTTTAAGGCAAAGGCAACCTCCACTTTGTTGAAATCTCCTTCTGGACCGATGAGAACACAATTATTTTTGTTTAAAACATTAAGGTCTGCCAGTTCAGGTTTTTCTCCTTCACTACAATGAGCAATAAAACCTTTTCCTTGACGCTCTACAAATTCTTTAAATGGAACTAAATCATCAAGTTGAGGTAAATGGAATTTTTGAGATTGTTTTAAAGCAGATTTAATGATTTTTAAGAGGCGATCTTTTTTAATGACTTTTCGTTCTGAGTGTTTGCATAAAATTGGGGAAATTCGATGAACACCAATTTCAGTTGCTTTTTCTATAAACCATTCCAATCTAACTATGTTTTTTGTAGGTGCAATTGCAATATGAATTTGGTTTGCAGTGGTCGGATGTATTTTAGATTCTTCAATAACACCATTTGTTCTCTTAGAGTCAATATTTTCGAGTTTCACTCGAACTTCTAGACCCTTACCATCGGTAACAGTAACTACATCACCTTCTTGTTTTCTCAAAACTCTAGAGAGATGCCTGCTTTCTTCTGTGTCAAAAACCAAATTACTATTATTTGTATCAATATGTTCATGAAAAAATAAATCCATAATTAAAATTTTAAACGAGCAGATGCTGATTCTTTGATGTTTCCAAAATCTTTTTTTAAATATTTTAAATAGCCTATAATTCCAATCATAGCAGCATTATCTGTGGTGTAGGCTAGGGGAGGAAGATACACATCCCATCCTTTTTCTACAGCTGTTTTTTTTAATTTCAATCGCAATCCCGAGTTTGCAGAAACCCCTCCACCAAGAACAACTTGAGTAAGCTCATGTAAATCAACAGCCTTTTCAATTTTTTGAAAAATTATTTCTATTAATGTGTATTGAATCGAAGCACATAAATCATTGAGATTATTTTTAATAAAATCCTTGTCTTTTTGTGTGTTCTTATGGATAAAATTGATTACCGCTGTTTTAAAACCACTAAAACTTAAATTTAAGTTGAGAATCTTTGGAATTGGAAATTCAAAGGCTTTGGAGTTTCCTGATTTTGCTTTTTGATCTATTATTGGACCAGCAGGATAGCCAAGCCCCAAAACTTTTCCACATTTGTCAAAAGCTTCACCTATGGCATCGTCCAAAGTTGTACCCAGCAATTCAAAGTCCAGGTAATCCTTAACCTTTATAATTTGTGTGTGACCTCCTGAAACAGTTACTCCTATAAAAGGAAAGGTAGGAGTAGGGAATTCATCTTTGATAAAATGAACCAATAAATGGGCCTGCATATGATTTACTTCAATTAATGGAATGTCAAGACCCATAGCCAAAGATTTGGCAAATGAAGTACCAACCAAAAGAGATCCCAAAAGTCCTGGTCCACGAGTGTATGCAATAGCCTTTAAGTCGTTTTTCGTAATGCCAGCTTGATGTATTGCTTGATCAACTACGGGAATGATATTTTGTTGATGGGCTCTTGAAGCTAATTCAGGAACAACACCACCATATTTTTTGTGTACATCTTGTGTGGCAATGATGTTTGATAAAACCTTGTCATTTTGTAATATTGCAGCGGCAGTATCATCACATGAAGATTCAATAGCTAAAATATAGCATGGTTTTTGATTCATTAATTATTAACTTTCATTTATAATCCAAAAATAAGTGTTTCCAATCAAAAAGTTTAAGAAAATACTAATCCTTTGTCTGTCATTTTTGATAGCTACAGCCTTATTTTTTATTTTGATATTCTCACTTTCATCTGTTCAGACTGAATTTGTTCAAAGAATTACTAAAAATGTAAATAATCGTTTTGACACAGATATTTCAATAAAAAAAGCTTCAATTTCATTAAATGGTGATGTTTTAATCAGTGATATTTTGGTTCAAGACCACCATAAAGACACCTTGCTTTTTGTTCAAGAGTTAAAAACTTCTTTGAATGGTTTGGATCGGTTCTTAAAAAGAGATTATGATTTTGAATCCATCAATTTAGACGGTGTTAAATTGTTTTTGACCCAATATGCTGGAGAGTCAAAATCTTCTCTTCAACATTTTATTTTTAAGCTTAAAGATACAACTGGCATTGAACCAAAGCCGTTCAAATTTAAATCTCAAATTATTGATTTAAAAAGTACTGAGGTGATTTCTGAGGATTATAACATTAAAGATTCAAAGCTTACTTTTTCAGAAATTGGTCTTGGGATGAAAGATTTAAATTTTAATTCCAAAGGACTCGATTTATCCATTCAATACCTAAAAGGATTTTCTAATCAATACGGAAGAATAAATGATTTTCAAGCTAACATTCACTATTCTTCTGATAGTTTAGTTTCTAAAGATTTTTTTATAAAAGTGAATCAAAATGAAATAAAAGGAAGTGGGTTAATGGCATTTAATGGAGGTAACTTATCAAATTTAAATCCTATATTTTTTCAAATTAAATTAAATAAAGTAACTGTAAACCCTTGCAAAATAAATGTATTACAGCCTTATTTTAATGAATCGTTTTTATTTGATGCAGAGCTCCAACTTCAGGGAAAAGTGAGTGACTTTCATTTGAGAAGCACAGTCAAACTTGGAGTTGAATCTTTCATGAAAGGATCTATTAGACTGATAAATGCATTTGAATCAGAGAAATTCCATGTTGAATCAAATGATTTTACAATTAAAACATCAGATAAAGCTCTAAAGTCTTTAATGAATAAATCTTTGTATAATAAACTTTCAAAATATACAGCTCAAACGGGTGATTTATTATTGGAAACTTTTTTTTCAGGGAGTAAAAATAGTTGGGAAATGAAAAGCAAATTAAATTCGAAATTAGGCGTTTTAGATTCTGATATAATTTTGAATCGATCATCAAAGTCCAACTCTTGGAAATATAATGCTGATCTAATCATAGAAAATTTTCGATTTGAAAAGTTTTTAGACCAAAAATTAATTCTAAAAGCAAATGCATCTGTGAAATTTAAAGGTTTTATTGAGAATTCTAAAGCTTATTTAACCGAAACAACTGGTTTGGTAGGTGAATTTCAAATCGGAAATAATTCTTTAAAAAATTTAGTTTTGAATTCAACTCACAAAAATGAACTTGTTGAAATTGTATTGAGCGCAACTGAAGATAAACTTCGATTTAATTTAAATACATTAATAAATCACTCCAAAGGCTCATTTCTTTTAAAGGGTTATTTTGACACCATTAATCTTTCTAGTTTTGGAATTGCTGATTCAGCTAGCAATGTAATCTTATCTTCCCAGATTGTTGTTGAAAAAAATTTGGAAGATTTTTCTGAAGAGATCCTTACTTTTCAGCTGAATTCCCCCTCAATTCTGAGTAATGGAAAATTGAATACCTTTAAAAATATTGAATTAAATGCAAAATCAAAAGGGACTATTAAATCAATTTCAATTGAAAACTCTGACGCAATTAGTTTATTTCTTGAGGGAGATTTTGAGTATAGTAATGTTTCAAAATTATTGACAGGGATATTCAATGATTTTTTATTGATTACACCTTCAAATTCTGAAAAGACATCTCAATTCTTCAATTTTGATATTCATATGAAGTCAAAATTAACAGAAGCCCTTTTTCCAAAGCTCTCTATACCTGATGATTTTTTCTTGTCGGGATTGATTAGTTCAAAGAAGAAAGAAACTGCAGTAGTATTTGATTTACCCATCCTATTATTTAAAAAATACAAGTTTCAAAACTTACATTTTGAAATAGACTCTAATAACACTGTTTATAACAGCTTCTTATCTGTAGATCAAATACATATGGGTAAAATAGCAGCCTCAAACATATTCATGATTTCATCATTTAAAAACCAAAAAAATAAAATTCGTTTAGAAGGTGTTTTGGGTAATGATGAATCAAACACTTTTGAAACAAATTTTAGTTATGATTACTCAAAACAAAACACCTTTGTCAATATAGATTTGTTTAATGTTAATTATAAAAGTGTACTATGGAAGATTCAGCAAGACAAAAAAGGAAAGTTAATTTATGATTCTAATGACAACAAGTATAAGATTGAACCTTTAATTATCCATAACGATAATCAACGTATTGAGTTGTCTGGAGAATACAAAAAAAAGGATGACTTTAATTTTGAACTTAATTTAAGTCATGTTGCTTTACAAAATATCTTGCCACCAATTAAAAACTTTCAAATTGAAGCAGATTTAAATTCAACCATTAGTTTTAATAAAACTCCAAATAATAACGATGCATCCTTTAAATTTAAGCTTTTAGATTTATATGTGAACAATATAGAAATGGGAGATTTAACTTTCAATACCCTAGGGAATACTGCATTGAATTCATACAGAAACAATCTTAATCTTATCAAAAATGGGTCAACGAAGTTAGATTTATCAGGTATTACGTTGATACTAAATGATCGTACGAGCTTGGATTTAGATATAAATTTTAATTCATTTGATATGTCTTTTATATCAGCACTAGGAAAAGGGAAGTTAACCAATATGAGTTCATCTTTAACAGGAGATTTTAGTCTTTGGGGTCCCTTGGACAATTTATCACATACAGGGAATCTTTTGCTGGATCGTTTCAATATTTCAATTCCTTTTATAAATACCTCATACGGCCTAACTGATTCTTCAAAACTAACATTATATGATCAGGTTATTAAATTTGAAGAAACTACTATTTTTGACCAAACCCTTGAGACTTTTGGCCAATTGAAAGGAACGTTTTCTCATCACAATTTTAAAGAATGGGATGTAGATTTTGAAATAAATTCTGATCGTTTGTTGATGTTGAACCGCAAAAATGAAAAAGGAGCTTTGTTTTTTGGAACTGGGTATTTAGACGGTGAAATTCATCTTTTTGGATCTACAAAAAATTTGAATATGGATCTAGAAGGAGCAACAGCTGAAGGTACTTCCATAAAAATTCCTTGGGAGGAGAGCAATGGACTTGCAGATGTTTCGTTCATTGATTTTGTTTCTAAGACTTCTTTAAATGAATCGAATGATTTAGATAAGAATTCCCTCAGGGAAATAAAAATCGCTCGAGGTTTTGAAATGATTTTTGATCTTGACGTAAATAATAATGCAAAAGTTGAGATTGTTGTTGATCAATTGTCTGGTAGTACACTTACCGGAAGAGGTTCAGGTAATATTTTAATGGAAACAAATACAGACGGCAAGTTTAATATCTGGGGAGATTTTATTGCATACGATGGTGTGTATAATTTTAAAAATCTAGGACTAATAGATAAAAAATTCAAAGTAAATCAAGGAGGAACTATTGTTTGGGAGGGTGATCCCTTCGAAGCTCAAATGGACATAGAGGCAGTTTATCAAGTTCCGGGTGGAGCAAACCCTGCCTTGTTGGTAGATAATCCTAATTTTAATAAAAAAATTCCAACTGATGTACTCATAAAGCTTCAAGGAAGCCTACTTAAACCTGATAATCCTTTGTTTGAAATAAATTTCCCAAACACAAGTGGCATAGTAGCTTCTGAAATAAATTACCGCCTTGCAGACCAGCAAAGAAGACAGCTTCAAGCAATTTCACTTTTGTCACAGGGTATTTTTGTCAGTGATGTTTCATTCTCAACTCAAGGAATTGCAAATAATTTATATGAAAAAGCATCAGATGTATTCAGTTCGTTGATGGGTGAGACCGATGGAAAATTAAACGTCGGATTAAACTACTTGAAAGGAGATGAACGTCCCGATCTTGATATTCAGTCTCAAGATAGGATTGGAGTTACTTTTGTAACACAAATTAGCGATAAAGTTCTTTTGAATGGAAAAATTGGTGTTCCTGTTGGTGGAGTTGAAGAAACGCTAATTGTTGGTGATGTACAAATTGATTTTATATTAAATGATGAGGGAACCCTAAAAGCCAAAGTATTTAACCGTGAAAGTGAATTTCGCTATATTAGTGATGATTTGGGTTATACTCAAGGAGTCGGTCTTTCTTATCAAGTTGATTTTAAAACTTTTGAGGACTTGATTCAAAAAATAATTGCCAAAAAAAGAACAAATGATAAGCTTCAATCAGTTGAATTGCAGAACAAAAATTCTTTAGAAATACTCAATAAAACCAAAAACTAAATCGATTTTGTTAAGAAATTATAATGTAGAGTAAACAAAATCGAATATATGACAGCTTTTGTTTAAATTTACATCTTCATAAGATTAAATGAAAAATAAACCAAAAAAAATAGCTGTTCTAACATCTGGTGGTGATGCACCAGGAATGAATGCTGCATTGCGAGCAGTTGTCAGAACTAGTGTTTTTTATGGAGTTGAATGCTACGCGATTCAACAAGGTTATCAGGGACTTATTGATAATGAATTCGATTTGATGAATGCCCGAAGTGTAAATAACATAATTAACAAAGGAGGGACAATTATAAAGTCCGCTCGTTGTCTAGAGTTTAGAACTCCTGAGGGAAGAAAGCTTGCATATGAAAACCTAAAAAAATCTGAAATTGACGCTTTGGTAGTTATAGGAGGAGATGGTTCTTTTACAGGAGCTATGATTTTTCAAGAAGAACACAATTTCCCTGTTGTCGGAATTCCAGGAACCATAGACAATGATATTTTTGGCACTCGTTACACCCTAGGTTATGATACCGCTATCAATACAGTGGTTGAAGCTATTGACAAAATTAGAGATACTGCAAGTTCACATAACCGGCTTTTCTTTGTTGAAGTAATGGGAAGAGATGCTGGGCATATTGCATTAAATTCAGGAATTGGAGCAGGGGCAGAAGAAATTCTAATCCCAGAAGAAAATTTGGGACTCGAACGTTTGTTGGACTCTTTAAAGAAAAGCGAGAAATCAGGAAAATCATCAAGTATAGTAGTAATAGCCGAAGGTGATAAAACTGGAAAAAATGTTTTTGAAATCGCTTCATATGTTGAAAAAAACTTACCCTATTATGAAGTAAGAGTCTCTGTACTAGGCCATATGCAAAGAGGAGGTACCCCAAGTTGTTTTGACCGTGTTTTGGCATCTCGCATGGGCGTCTTTGCAGTAGAAACTTTATTGGAAGGAAAGTCCAAAGTAATGGTAGGTGTTATAGATGATCAAATGGTATTGACCCCCTTAGAAAAAGCAATCAAAGGTAAGTGTGAAATTAACACTAATTTGATAAAGGTTTCCGATATCTTGTCAATTTAAACAATAATCAATTTAAATAATAATAATAATAAATAAATTATGTCCTTAAAAATTGGAATTAATGGATTCGGTCGAATTGGCCGTTTGGTATTTCGTTC
>JAURBD010000024.1 GCA_030829155.1 Flavobacteriaceae bacterium | reverse complement strand
CAAGGTTGATTCTCTGTATTGAATTGCCCCTGTATGTTCCATACCTCCGTATTGAAAACCGGGGATAGCAGCAAAATCAATCTTTTGAAAAGGAAAGGGTTTCCCAGTGTAGTTTTGTAAATAATTCAGCGAGGCGTTGTGTAAACGGAAGATTTCAGGTATGCTGATGCTTGTTTTATTAACATCTGTTTCTCGATAACGAAAATCCATATTATAAGGGGATACCTGATCCAATTGGAAATTAAATTCACCAGCAATAAATGAAAAAAGGTAGGTGCTCATAAAATCACTTTCTTTAAACTTATAGTTTGTATAAACCCCATCTTTAACCAATAATTCTAAATGAGAACTCGCCAGAACATTCCAATCTTTAGGAACTTTAACACTAAGGGTGTAAGTCGCCTTTAGGTTGGGTTGGTCTAAACAGGGAAACAAGGTTCTTGCCCGATCAGGAACCAATAAAGTGTAGAGATAATCATCATTTCGATTCAAGGATAAATCTCCGGCTTCAAATTCAATATCAATAACATTTACTCCCAATTTTAAAAATTCTTGAGAAATAATAAGGTGCTCCTTTTCATGAATAATGTTTATTGCTTGATCATTTACATTCAGGTATTTTAAATGCGAGGAGTCTTCTTTAAAATCGAGGTAAAGTGGGTTTGTAAGGTCGTGAACAGAAACCCTAAGGCTCAATTTAGAAAAAATAGGATCCTCTTTTTTCGGGGGAATCAAAAAACTCAACTGATAATTCACATCCGAAAGCTGCTTTACACGATATTGAGCCAAATCCAAAGAAACCCCTTGGGTATTGTTTAGCTTTTCATATTCTGAACACGAAACTAAAAACAGGCAAATAAAAGAAAAGTAAAAAGAAGGTTTTTTCACGGCTACTTTAAAAAAACTAAGTTAGGGGTTTTAAATTCATTTTTAAAATAAACATACTGTTCTATTAGCCATTTACAAATATCGGTTTCTAAAATCACTCGGATTTTCTTGGCTAATTTTTTTAAAAATTCGATTGAAATAAGACAGGCTCTCAAAACCAGATTTGAGACAAGCATCACCCACACTTTGACCCAACATCAATAATCTTTTGGATTGGCTTATCCTGTAACGATTGAGGAATTCAACAAAGGTGTATTGACTAGCTTTTTTAAAATACCGACAAAATGCCTCTTTGGATAGGTTGCTAATTGCAGCAACTTGATCAAGGGTTATTTTTTGATGATAGTTTTTATCTACAAAGGCATAAATCTCTCGAAGTCTCCCCTGATCACGCTCACTGTACTTATTTCTGTAGGGTTGTTTGTGCAATAAATTTTGATCATTGCTATCCGCCAAAATCTGAAGTATCTCGAGAATTTGAATGTATTGATCAAAAGGTTTAAGCTTTTTTAGTTGAAATAATTTTTTCCCAACATCAGCTTTGATTTTCACACCAAAAGCAATTCCATGTTTAGATTGTTCAAATAATTTAGCCAATGAAGACAATTCTGGAGTATTCTGAAAATGAGCTTCAAAGAAATCTTTTTTAAAATGAACCACTACCTTTTGATAATCAGTTTTAATCCCATAGTCAAAGTTCAAGTGAGGAATATTGGAACCAATCAACGTTAAATCAGACTTTTCATAAGTTGAAATGTGATCCCCGATATGTCTCGTACCTTCAGTAGCCTCAATGTAAACCAGCTCATATTCAGGATGGAAGTGCCAATAAAACAAATCACTCAGCCGTGGATTAAACATCAGGCTGAATGAACTGTCTTTACTACTAATTGCCTCAAGCTGGATTTTCATGTTTTTTTAGAAATTAATATTAGATACTTAAAAATAGTCAATATTGTACAAATATTAGCCAAGTTAATGAAAAAACTAAGTAGGATAATTGACCAACTTTGTAAAGTCTAACCACATTAATTTACATTCAGATGAAACAAAAAACTCCCTATTCAACCGCCAATGATTCATTAGTTAATGAACATAAAGACATCCCAGGAAACCCTTCAGTTGCAAAAAGCAGCTCAATATCCTTGAGAGCAGAAGCTACACCAGAAACTTTAAGAGTTTTGACAATGGAGCAATGGAAATTTTGGAGAGAGCAGGGATATGTTGTAATTAAAAATGCAGTACCCGCAAATCAAGCAAAGCAAACTGCAGATTTTCTTTGGGAGTTTGAAGATAAAAAGTCAGAAGATAAATCTACTTGGTACACCGCTCCCAGAGCTGAAATTCAAATGAAAGAATTGGCAGGTACAGGAATGGTAGAGGTTTACAACAATCAACATTTATGGAATAACCGACAAACCCAAAAAGTTTACAATGCATTTGTCGACATATGGGGCACTGAGCGTTTATGGGTCTCTATAGATCGAGCTAATCTAAATTTTCCTATTCGACCAGGATTTGAGTACAAAGGATTTATTCATTGGGATTACGATCCCGAAACCAAGCCCCAAAATGTTCAAGGCGTTTTGGCATTGGCAGATCAAACAGACAATCAAATGGGAGGTTTTCAGTGTATTCCATGGCTTTACAAAAACTACGACAGCTGGAAATTGACTCAGCCAAAAGATCGTGATCGCTTCAAACCAGATATTTCTGGTTTAGAAGATAAGCTGGTAAAAGTAAGGATGGAAGCCGGAGATTTGTTGATTTTTAATAGTTCGCAACCACATGGAATTCGACCGAATAATTCCAAGGATAAGGTAAGGATTGCTCAATACTTATCAATGATGCCTGCTCAAGAAGAAGAATTGGATTTGGTAAGTTGGAGGATCAACTCCTGGAAAAATAGAATTGCACCAGAGGGTCATGCATTTCCAGGCGACCCAAGAAAAAAAGAACAAACACATTACGAAAAAGCCGATTTGTCAGAGCTGGGTAAAAAATTATTGGGACAAAAAAAGTGGTAAACTAAAAGGTTTTTTTTAAGTTGACATTTCCTATTTAATAAGACAAAAGGAGCATCCATTTTTTAAGATTTCGTAACTTTGCACACATGGGAAAAAAGAAATTACTTGAAATGATGAATGGGTCAGAAAAAGACTCTTTAATGAAAACCTTAGATTTCGAATTTGTTGATGTAGGTGATGATTTTTTAACGGCTCGGATGCCAGTAACTCCAAAAGTCCATCAACCCGACGGTGTTTTGCACGGCGGAGCCACTTTTGCATTGGCAGAGAGTGTTGGAAGCGCTGCTGCTTATTTGTTTAACAAAACTCAAAGCCCCATGGTCAGAGGAATTGAGATGTCTGGAAATCACTTGAAAGGAATAAGTGAGGGTTATGTGTATGCCAAAGCACAAGCATTACACAATGGCAGAACCACTCAAGTATGGGAAATAAAGGTAACCAACAAGGCTGGGGACTTAATTTCAAGTTGTAAACTCACTACAATCACTTTACCCAAAAAATAAATGCTTAATCACTTAAAAGCGTTACAAGAAAAAAAGGTTGCTTTTGCAGTTTACAAACTTCCAAACTCAAATGAAGTAAAGCTTTTTTACCAAAAAAATGATGAGCTTCACCTAACCTTTGATTTTTCAGAAGCTGGTTTTTTGATGGCCCCATTTGCCGAAACAGATTTTTACAGCTTCATACCCAATACCCGCCAGGATTCGTTTACAATTGCTCCAGAGGAGTTTAATTTTGACAACAAAGGGATTCACAAGGAGGAAAACAAAGAACTTTTTATTGACTTAGTACATAAAGCAAAACAAAAGCTAGATCAAACAGAATTACAAAAAGTAGTAATCTCAAGGGTAATAAACCACAAAGTACCCAACGAAAATCTACTGCAAACTTTTCAAAATCTACTTAAATTGTACTCAAATGCTTTTGTGTATCTCTGGCATCATCCTCAAACCGGTTCATGGATGGGAGCAACTCCAGAGCGTTTCATCAACCTAAACAAAGGTGTTTTAAAGACTACCGCATTGGCAGGAACCACTCAAGTTGAGGATGGAAAAAAAGCTAAATGGACCGATAAAGAAATTGAAGAACAGCAACTGGTTACGGATGACATAAAAGCCTCATTAATTCAAATGTTGCCCGAACTAAAGATTGACGTCGGAACTTTAAAATCTACCCGCGCAGGTGCGTTGTGGCACCTAAAAACAGACATCAAAACAAAGCATCCAAATCTAAAACTACTAAACATTGTAAAGGCACTCCATCCAACTCCAGCAGTTGGTGGTGTTCCTAAAGATTTGAGCATAAAATTCATTCACAAAAATGAAGAATACGACCGAAAGTTTTACACTGGTTTTTTAGGTCCTTTTGAAACAAACAAACAAGCTGATTTGTTTGTCAATCTGCGCTGTGCAGAATTAACTCCCACAGGATACAACGTTTATGTGGGGGCAGGGATTACCTCAAAAAGTAATCCAGAATCGGAATGGAACGAAACCCAGCGAAAAGCAAACACTTTTTGTAAAGCTCTTTGAATAAATACGTAATAAACTTTATGCAATCTTCGTGCTTTTGTATTTTTGTAAAACAATGAAAGATATAACAAAGCAGCTTTATTCTGAAATCCCTCTAGCTCAGACCGTTGTCAATTTTTGTGTCCTAAAGAAAATTCAACATATTGTTATATCACCGGGTTCCCGGAATGCCCCCTTGACCCAAGGATTTACTCGAAACAATTATTTTAGAACCTACAGCATTGTTGATGAACGTTCGGCAGCCTTTTTTGCTTTGGGCTTAGCTCAACAGTTAGGACATCCTGTCGCAGTTGTTTGTACTTCAGGCTCAGCACTACTCAATTATTATCCTGCAGTTTCAGAAGCTTTTTATAGTGATATTCCTTTGGTGGTTATCTCAGCTGATCGATTGCCCCACCAAATTGATATTGGTGACGGACAAACCATACGTCAGCCCGAAGTTTTTGAACCTCACTTAGAGGCTTCAGCATATCTCATTCCAGATGTAAGCCATGCAACAGATACCTTGTTACAAAATCCGATGCAGAAACTAGTGTCAAAGAATGCAACTCAAAGTGACCTAAAAATCAAACAAGAGGAAATTCAAATTACAAACGAAAAACTGCTAAATGAGGTACTGAATAATTCTATTAGTAACTCAGGTCCAGTTCACCTAAACGTACCCCTAGAAGAACCCTTGTACGGCACCACTGATATTGAAATTGTACCGAAAAATATAAGTTCGTTTGATTCTACAAAAATTTTTAAACCCCCGACGGTATTAGTTGACACTTGGAACTCTTCAAAGAAAAAAATAATATTGGTGGGTGTATTGGCTCCTAATTCAATCTCTGATGAAATTCAGCAATATTGGGCAAATGACTCCTCCATTGTTGTATTAACCGAAAAAACTTCAAACTTAAAACATCCCAATTTTATTGATGCAATTGATTCTTTAATTGCACCTATAGAAAATAAGAATGATGATATATTAGAACAACTTCAACCCGACTTATTGGTTTCAATAGGAGGGATGATTGTTTCAAAAAAAATAAAAAATTACATTCGAAAACACCCTCCTAAACAACATTGGCACATTCATCCCAAAAAAGCATATAATACTTTTTATGTATTGACCGATCACATTAAAATGAATCCTCAAAGATTTTTTGAATACCTTCAAAATAATACCATAAATTTTGCAGAAAGTTCCTATGCAAAAAATGTATTATCGTTGTACAAGCAAAACCAATTGAAAGGTTCAGACTATCTCAAACAAATTTCGTTTTCAGATTTAAAAGCTTTTGAGATTATCTTTAAATATATTCCTGATTTGATTCAACTTCAGTTAGCCAATAGTTCAACCATCCGATATGCACAATTGTTTGATTTACCCAAAACAGTTAGTGTTTTTTGTAATCGAGGAACTAGTGGTATAGATGGCAGCAGTTCTACAGCAATAGGAGCAGCTTATCTATCAAATAACCCCACCTTATTGATTACTGGAGATTTGAGTTTTTTTTATGACATCAATGCCTTGTGGAATAACTATTGGAAGCCTGATTTTAGAGTCATCATCATCAACAATCAAGGAGGAGGTATTTTTCGAATTTTACCGGGCCAAAAAGATACTCCAATCTATGATCAATATTATGAAACGATTCATCACAGAAACGCTAAATATCTCTGTAAATCTTATAATCTTGATTACACCAGCATTCATTCAGGAAGACGCTTAAAAAGAAACTTAAAATCTTTTTTTAAAACTTCAAATAAACCACGAGTAATGGAAATATTTACCCCGAGGAAAAGTAACGATCAAATTTTGTTGAATTACTTTAAAGCCATGTACTAAAAACTTGTATTTTTAAAAAATAATTCCACATTAACAGAAAAAAGGATTAAAATTTATTTATGAAAACAGTCGTTTGGGAACCTTTGAAAGAATATTCGGATATATTATTTGAAATCTATAAAGGCATCGCTAAAATAACAATTAATCGACCCGATGTTTACAATGCATTTCGTCCAGAAACCAATAATCAGATGCTTGAAGCTATGGACATCTGTCGAGAACGCAATGACATCGATGTTATTGTATTTACAGGAATGGGTGATAAAGCCTTTTGTAGTGGAGGGGATCAAAATGTAAAAGGTGTTGGAGGTTACGTTGGTGAGGATGGAGTTCCTCGCTTAAATGTCCTTGATTTACATAAGAAAATACGTGAAATCCCCAAGCCAGTTATCGCAATGGTAAATGGATATGCAATCGGAGGTGGACATGTTCTGCATGTTGTTTGTGATTTGACTATTGCTAGCGAAAATGCGATATTTGGTCAAACAGGACCCAAGGTAGGTAGCTTCGATGGTGGTTTTGGGTCGTCTTATTTAGCTCGTCATGTTGGTCAAAAGAAAGCTCGTGAAATTTGGTTTTTATGTCAGCAATATTCTGCTAAGGAAGCTGAAGAAATGGGCATGGTCAATAAAGTAGTTCCCCTCGAAGAACTTGAATCTACTGTAATAGAATGGTGTCAAATCATGCAAAAAAGAAGTCCATTGGCATTACGTATGGTAAAAAGGTGTTTGAATGCTGAGTTAGATGGTCAACATGGACTCATGCAACTGGCAGGTGATGCAACCTTGATGTATTATCTTATGGACGAAGCACAAGAAGGTAAAAATGCTTTTTTGGAGCGAAGAGATCCTAACTTTAAACAATACCCTAAATTCCCTTAAATTAATATTATATGCCCTTTATTGATGAAAATAAAATAGCTGAACTTTACAAAGAAGTGGATGATTTAAGAAATTCTTCTAAATACTTTCAATACTTTTATTTAAAGTCTAAAAAGAAAATTCATAAAAACCTTTCGATATTTCTTTTTTTAACTCTTCTTGTTGTTATAACCGGTTGGATATATGAATCTAGCTCAGAAAAAGTTATTACCCCTAAAGTTAATAATACCACTAGTATTACTAACCTCAATAAAAATAGTGACATCAACCCCGCTGAGCTGAATGAAAACTCTCGGATTAAAAGTATTTATCCCTTGCAAATTGCCGCAACCAAAAATGATCCCTTTTTTTTGTTTTCAAAAGATTTAGTGAATTTCAAAAAGACAAAAAGTAAAGAATATAATCTTTATTCACTAGGAAATTTTAAAACTAAAGAAGAAGCAGAAGCTTAAAAAAAAGGTTATTAAATTAGGAATTAAAGATGCGTTTGGTTGTGGCTTATGAAAATGATAAACGCATAATTTTAAATGATTAAATGAATTCTAAGACTAAAATTTGGTTTAAAGCTGCCCGCCTCAGAACACTCCCATTATCGCTTTCTGGAATAATCGTTGGCAACAGCTTAGCCTATGATGCTGATAAATTTTCATGGGTAGTATTTGTCTTTGCACTAGCAACAACAATAGCTTTTCAGGTACTATCGAATTTTGCTAATGATTATGGAGACGGAGTAAAGGGAACTGATAACGAGTCGCGGATTGGACCACCACGTGTGTTACAACAAGGATTACTCACTAGGAAAGAACTTAAAAAAGGAATTCAAATATGTACAGCGGTAGCTTTAATTTTGGCATTATCCTTAATTATCCTTGCATTTGGAATTTTTGAACTGAAATACACACTGATTTTTACACTCCTGGGAATTGTTTCAATTGTTGCTGCAATAAAATACACTGTTGGTTCAAACGCATATGGATACAGAGCAATGGGTGATCTTTTTGTTTTTGTTTTCTTCGGAGGTGTAAGTGTTTTAGGATCGTTTTTTTTACAAACACAAACACTCAATACAACATTACTATTACCAGCGGCTGCTATTGGACTTTTGAGCGTTGGAGTATTAAATCTTAACAATATGCGTGATATCGATACCGACAAGCAAGCAAACAAAACAACGATAGCTATTCTTTTGGGAGCAAAAAAATCTAAAATTTACCATGCCTTTTTATTGTTTGCTGCGGTTTTGTCAGCGGTATTTTTTGTAAAATTAAAGCCTCAACCATCCTATCTTTTTATGATTGCCGTATTGCCAATGATGTATCACTTAAAACGGGTTTTGAGCTACGAAGATCCCAAAGATTTTGATCCCGAGTTGAAGCGACTCGCTCTTTGCACATTTTTATTTGCCACATTGTTTTCTGCTGGCCAATTTCTTTGAAATGAAAGCAAGCTATTCTAAATACATACTAAATTTTAAAGAGCCTAGTGGAACTTCCCGTGGTGTCCTAAGGCAAAAAGAAACTTGGTTTTTAAAATTAAATAAAAACAAGCAATGGGGAATAGGAGAGTGTGGCTTATTGAAGGGCTTGAGCTGTGATGATCTACCCGATTATGAAGATAAATTGAAATGGGTTTGTGAGCACATTCATTTAGGAAAAGCCGCTTTGCATGAGGAAATGAGAGCATTTCCATCCATTCAAATGGGGATAGAAACTGCATTTCTTTCTTTAATTTCAGAAGACCCTTTCAAATTATTTCCTTCAAAGTTTACAGAATCTGAAGATACACTACCAATCAATGGACTCATATGGATGGGGGATCAGTCTTTTATGATGGATCAACTCGAGCAAAAGTTAGCCTCTGGTTTTAGGTGCATCAAGATGAAGGTTGGAGCCATAGACTTTAAAAAGGAACTTGCTGTTTTAAAATCAATACGACAGCGGTTTTCTAAAAATGAAATTACACTGAGAGTTGATGCCAATGGAGCCTTTACTCCAAAAGAAGCGCTATCAAGACTCAAAGATTTGGCAGTATTTGAAATTCATTCTATCGAGCAACCCATAAAACCGGGGCAATGGGAGGATATGGCATTTTTATGTAAAAATACACCCCTTCCTATTGCATTGGATGAAGAACTTATTGGAATATTTGATTCGGATCAAAAAAAGCGTTTACTAGACTCCATAAACCCCCAGTTTATTGTCTTAAAACCCAGTTTTATTGGTGGTTTTAAAGGATCTCAGGAATGGATTAATTTGGCTAAGAAACAAAATATTGGCTGGTGGATTACCAGTGCTTTGGAAAGTAATGTAGGTTTAAATGCAATAAGCCAATGGACCTACACTTTAAACACAAACGGACCTCAAGGTCTGGGAACAGGAAGTTTGTTTACAAACAATTTAGACTCACCTTTGGAGGTAAAAAATGGATTTATTGTTTATAACAACACAAAAATATGGAGCAGAATAAAATAAACCGGTTTTTAGAATATGATTTGAATAGAAGGCTGCCTTTTGCTTGGTATCTTTTAGGGTCAATGATCGTCATCATTTTCAGTTTTATAGGTCAATTCCCAATGCTTTTTTTTACATCTGAGGAATCTACTGCTACAATGGATCCCAAAAATCCAATGAGTATGTTTACTCACTTAGATGCGAACTTACTTTTGTTCTTAATACTTTTTTCCTTTTTTATTGCCTTTCTTGGGTTTTTGATTGTACTCAAAAAAATGCACAGGCAGAGTTTTATTAGCGTAACTACTGCACGGACCTCAATAGATATCAAACGTTTTTTCTTTGGGTTCATTTTTTGGGGAGGTGTCGTTATTTTAACAGTTTTAGTTGATTATTTTATTTTTCCTCAGGATTATGAAATAACCTTTCAATTGACCCCATTTTTGATCATGTTTGCTATTTCTGTCATTTTTATTCCAATTCAATCGGGTCTAGAGGAGTATTTATTTAGGGGATATTTGATGCAAGGTTTTGCTAAACTGACAAAAAATCGTTGGATGCCTCTTGTGTTAACATCTATTATTTTTGGTTCGTTACATATTTTTAATCCTGAAGTTGAAAAATTAGGAATGGGAATTTTGTTCTATTACATTGGCACAGGATTCTTTTTTGGCATCATGACCTTAATGGATGAAGGGATAGAATTGGCAGTGGGTTTTCATGTAGCAAATAACTTACTGACTGCGCTTTTGGTTACTGCTGATTGGACGGTATTTCAAACCAACTCTATTTTAAAAGATATTTCTGAACCTTCCTTATGGCCCCAACTCATTGCAGCTTTATTTTTGATGTACCCAATATGTTTATTTGTGCTTGCTCGAAAATATGGTTGGTCGAACTGGAAACACAAACTAACCGCAACTATTAATGAATCATAAACCGAGCTACAGAAATGTTCATAATCGATTCAAACTGAATGGAAACTCCTATTCATTTGATGATCTTCTAGAAGTGGCTATCAGTTACATAAAAGATGGTGAGCCACATCAAAAAGAAATTGGAAATTTTTTGTTGGATTGGATCGATTCGAAAGAAGACATTGTACTTCAAACTTCAGGATCTACTGGAACACCCAAAACAGCCCGTTTCCCAAAGCAAGCCATGGTAAACTCTGCATTAGCAACCGGAAATCATTTTAACATTAAGATTGGGAGCAAAGCATTGAATTGTCTTCCTGCAAAATACATCGCAGGAAAGATGATGCTGGTGCGTGCAATGATTTTGGGACTTGAACTGGATGTTGTTCAACCCCATGGAAATGTCCTAGCTTACAACACCCATACATACGATTTTGCTGCTATGGTTCCCTTACAAGTAGAGAATAGTCTTTCCAATCTAAATCAAATTGGAACCTTACTCATCGGTGGGGCAGCAACTTCAACTCAATTGATTCAGAAGCTAAAAACTAAAAAGACCAAATGCTTTATTACCTATGGAATGACAGAAACCTTGACCCACATAGCTTCTATGCCCATTCCTTCCGAAAAGAGTTTTTTTACAACTTTGGCGGATGTTCAAATCTCAGTTGATGAGCGAAAGTGCTTATGTATTAATGTTCCTTATTTAAACAAAGACACCATTATAACCAATGATTTGGTAACCTTAGAGAGTAATTCAAGTTTTAAGCTTTTAGGTCGAGTGGATTCAGTAATTAACTCTGGAGGCGTTAAGATAATTCCAGAAGTAGTAGAACAAAAAATAAGCTCATTTATGAGCACCAACTTTTTTATTGGAAGCCAACCTGACAAACAATTGGGACAAAAAGTGATTTTAGTTGTGGAATCACAGAAAAATAAAGAAGACCTAATTCAACAAATCAAAGAAAGGAATATTCTCAATTCCTATGAAATACCCAAAAAAGTATTTTACATGAAATCTTTCACATACACAGAAAACGGGAAGTTGATGAGAAGTAAAACCCTTGAGCTGCTTTTCGATCGAAAATAAAGCGTATTTAAACTTGTAAAACCCCCATATTAAAGGTCTCTTCAATCGGAGCTTGATTTGCAGCTTCAATCCCTCTGCTGATCCATTGACGGGTAGTTATGGGATCAATTATTGCATCTGTCCACAAACGAGAAGCAGCATAAATGGGAGAGGTTTGTTTATCGTATCCTTCTTTTATCTTTTGGTATAGTTTTTCTTGTTGAGCTTCATCAATCAATTCCCCTTTTTTCTTTCTCGCAGAAGCTTCAATTTGCATCAAAACTTTTGCAGCTTGTGATCCTCCCATAACAGCCATTTCAGCACTGGGCCATGCAACGATGAGTCTTGGGTCAAAAGCCTTACCACACATAGCATAATTTCCTGCCCCATAGGAATTCCCCATGATTACAGTAAATTTAGGAACAACAGAATTGGACAATGCATTAACCATCTTCGCACCGTCTTTGATAATTCCGGAGTGTTCAGCTTTGCTACCTACAATAAAACCTGTTACATCTTGTAAAAATAAAAGTGGAATTTTTTTCTGATTACAATTGGCAATAAAACGAGTGGCCTTATCTGCCGCATCACCATAAATTACTCCACCCAATTGCATTTCGCCTTGAGCAGATTTTACAACCTTCCGTTGATTTGCCAAAATACCTACCGACCATCCATCAATTCGAGCATAGACAGTAATAATTGTTTTACCATATCCTTTTTTGTACTCTTGAAGCTCAGAATTATCAACCAAGCATTCCAAAATAGGGTAGGTGTCGTAGGGTTGATTTCTAGAGTAAGGTAGTAAACCATACAATTCACTTTCATCCCTTTTTGGCTCAACGGGTTCTATTCGATTAAACCCTGCTGTTTTTGGTGCACCAACCTTATGTATAAGAGCTCGAATATGATTTAGGGCAGCAGCATCGTCTTTTACTTTGTAATCTACTACACCACTAATTTCTGTATGGGTTGTAGCTCCACCCAGAGTTTCATTATCAATGGATTCTCCAATGGCAGCTTTCACCAAATAGCTTCCAGCTAAAAAGATACTTCCAGTTTTGTCAACAATCAAAGATTCATCGGACATAATGGGTAGATAAGCACCACCAGCGACACAACTTCCCATAATTGCTGAAATTTGAAGGATTCCCTTACTGCTCATTTTAGCGTTATTTCTAAAAATCCTTCCGAAATGTTCTTTATCAGGAAAAATTTCGTCTTGTAGCGGAAGAAAAACTCCAGCACTATCTACAAGATAAATTATTGGGAGTCTATTCTCTAGTGCAATTTCTTGCGCTCTCAAGTTCTTTTTTCCAGTCATAGGGAACCAAGCACCAGCTTTAACTGAGGCATCATTTGCAACAATAACACACAAGCGTTTTTGGATATACCCCAAAACAACTACAACTCCAGCGGCGGGGCATCCCTTGTATTTTTCGTACATACCTTCGGCTGCAAAAGCTCCAATCTCGAGAGCCTCAGTATCTGAGTCAATGAGGTATTTTACCCGTTCACGGGCAGTCATCTTCCCCTGATCTCTTATTTTTTGCAGTTGTTTTTTTCCACCACCAAAAGTTATGGTAACAAATTTTTGTCGAATCGAAGACCACAACAATTTATTGTGATCCTCGTTTTTATTGAAGCTTAGGTTCATTTGTAAAATTTGATTTAAAATTACAAAATTTTAAAGGTTCCTTGGTTTAATATCATAGGGTTTGTTTGTTAGGTTGACCACAATAATTTATTTAATTTAAAATAAATAAGCGATATTTGTCTTGAAGATGAAAAACTACAAACATGAGTTTAAACAAAAATAAAATCTTTGGTTATGCAGCCCTGGCAATGTTAATTCTGGGAACTGCTTTAATAGCCTTAGGACTAATTAAATACCCTGAATATTCCATTGGATTTTGTGTAGCAGGTGTCGGATTTTACTCTGTAGCATGGGCCTTCAATGCTTTAAAAGGAAGAATTTAAAAAAATGTCAGACGATAAAAAAATAATTTTTTCCATGTCGGGGGTTTCAAAAACTTACCCAACTGGAAACAAACTCGTACTTAAAGATATTTATTTAAGTTTTTTCTACGGTGCCAAAATTGGGATTTTAGGTCTCAACGGTTCTGGAAAATCCACATTACTCAAAATCATAGCAGGAGTTGAAAAAAATTACCAAGGAGATGTTTCATTTTCTGCCGGATACAAGGTGGGTTATCTTGAACAGGAACCTTTGATGGATGAAGAAAAAACAGTACTTGAAGTTGTTAAAGAAGGAGTTGCTGAAACCGTTTCCATTCTTGATGAGTACAATAAGATAAACGATCAATTTGGATTACCAGAGGTTTATGAGAACGCAAATAAAATGCAGCAGCTCATGGACCGTCAGGCTGTTTTGCAGGATGAAATTGATGCCTCCAATGCTTGGGAACTAGACAACCAATTGGAAATTGCAATGGATGCTTTAAGAACACCCCCTGGAGATCAAAAAGTTGGTGTATTATCAGGAGGGGAGCGCAGAAGAGTAGCCCTTTGCCGTTTGTTGTTGCAAAAACCTGAAATTCTTTTACTCGATGAGCCTACAAACCACTTGGATGCAGAATCTGTTCACTGGTTAGAACATCATTTGGCACAATACAAAGGAACAGTGATAGCTGTTACTCACGACCGTTACTTTTTGGACAATGTAGCTGGATGGATTTTGGAGTTGGATCGGGGAGAGGGTATTCCTTGGAAAGGAAACTATTCCTCTTGGTTGGATCAAAAATCTACCCGCTTGGCACAGGAACAAAAAACAGCTTCTAAACGCCAAAAAACACTAGAACGAGAATTGGAATGGGTTCGAATGGCTCCAAAGGGAAGGCAAACCAAACAAAAAGCTCGTTTATCCAATTACGAGAAACTGGTAAGTCAAGACCAAAATAAGATACAGGAAAATTTGGAGATTTTTATTCCAAATGGACCAAGACTAGGAACAAACGTTATTGAAGCAAAAAGTGTCAAAAAAGCTTATGATGATAAACTTTTGTACGACAATCTATCGTTCAACCTACCTCAGGCTGGAATTGTTGGAGTAATTGGCCCCAATGGTGCTGGTAAATCTACAGTATTCAGAATGATTATGGGAGAAGAAACCTCCGACGATGGAAGCTTTGCCGTAGGAGAAACCGTAAAATTAGCTTATGTAGATCAGTCCCATTCAAATATTGATCCTGATAAATCCATATGGTCTAACTTCAGTGATGAGCAAGATTTAATCATGTTGGGAGGAAAACAAGTCAATTCAAGAGCATTTTTAAGCCGTTTCAATTTTAGTGGAAGTGAGCAAAACAAAAAAGTATCTACCCTTTCGGGTGGAGAACGAAACCGACTTCATTTGGCAATGACCCTTAAGGAAGAGGGTAATGTATTACTTCTAGACGAGCCAACTAATGACCTAGACATTAATACTTTAAGGTCTTTAGAAGAAGGTTTAGAGAATTTTGCTGGCTGTGCTGTTATAATTTCACACGACCGTTGGTTCTTAGATCGTATTTGTACTCATATTCTTGCATTTGAGGGTGATTCTCAAGTGTATTTTTATGAAGGATCGTACTCAGATTATGAAGAAAATAAAAAGAAACGATTGGGTCAAGACATAATGCCCAAAAGAATACAATACAGAAAGCTTTCTCGGGATTAGATTTAAACTCAATTACTTTTAAAAGACAACACTTTTTATTAGTTTTAATTTTTGATTTCATTGATGAAAAAAAGAGTGTGTGTAATTGGTGCTGGACCTTCTGGAATAGCAGCCGTAAAAAACATAAGGGAAGAGGGGGTTGATGTTGTTGCCTATGATGCCAATCAAGATGTTGGAGGGAATTGGATTTACAATGAAAAGAGTAGCCATTCAAGTGTTTTTGAAACCACCCACATAATTAGCTCAAAAACTTTATCGCAATACGAAGATTTTCCATTTGATTCAAGTGTAGCAGATTATCCCTCACATCAAGAATTATACACTTATTTTCAATCCTATGCTAAACTGTTTGATTTGTATCGTTCAATAAAATTTAACACCATGGTTCAACACTGTAAACGCATTGATGCTTCTAAATGGGAAGTAACAATCAAACAAAATGGCATAGAAAGAACCGAAGAATTTACAGATCTTGTTGTTTGTAATGGTCATCATTGGAAACCCAAACAACCAACTTACCCAGGTGTTTTCAATGGTGAGATAATTCATTCACATCAATTCAAAAAAGCGGCTCCTTTTGCTGGTAAAAAAGTTTTGGTTATTGGTGGGGGAAATTCAGCATGTGATGTGGCAGTAGAGACAAGCCGAATAAGTAAAAAAACGTCGATAAGTTGGAGGAGAGGATACCGTATTGTTCCTAAATTTATTTTTGGTAAACCTTCAGACGTTTTTGCATCTAAAATAGCTTTCATACCTACTGCGATACGAAATTCATTATCTGGTTTGATTGCAAAACTTATTGTTGGTCCAAACCGTTTTTATGGCCTTCCCAAGGTAACTCACAAAATGGGAGCAACGCATCCTACACTTAATAGTGAGTTACTTTACAAGATTCGACATGGAAAGGTTCATCCAAAAGGAGATATCCATCATTTCGATGGAGCTAAAGTTCATTTTAAAGACGGGTCAAGCGAGGAGTTCGATACTATCATTGCTTGTACTGGTTATGTTTTAAGCCATCCTTTTTTTGATCAAAAATTTATTGATTATAGTTCTGGTCCAGTTCCTTTATATTTAAAAATGTTTCACGAAGCTTATGAGAACCTGTACTTTATTGGAATGTTTCAACCCTTGGGATGTATTTGGCCTGGTGCAGAGCAGCAGAGTAAACTTGCGGCATTAGCATTAACGGGTAAATGGAAACGCCCCAAGAATATGAAAGTTTTATGTAAGCGCGAAGTTACCCATCCCCACATAAAACAAATAGACAGTTCGAGGCATACCATCACTGTAGATTTTCACCGTTTTTTAAAGGACCTCAAAAAACAAATCTCCAAGAAAAGAAAGAATTCAGCTTGAAGTGTAAAAAAGAGTATTGTTTTAATTTAAATTTTCAATGTTCAAAGTTATAGAGTGAAAATTTAATCGTATGGATTCAGTGCAGCATCAATCAAATCAGCCACATCAATTCCTGCTCCTTTTGAAATGCTATCTGTTACTGTTAATAAGAGCAATTTTTCTCTGGGTGTTTTTAAGTAAATCTTTTGCCCCCACGGAAGCTCAACACCACTTTGGGAAAAGGGAGTAAGTTTTGGGTTCATGATTCCGGGGATCAGTATCGGTAGGGTTTGGGCAGTACTGTTTACTAAATAAAAAGCAACAGTCCGGGTTGCTACAGTTCGTTTTTTAATTCCTGAGCCAGATTTAAATAATTTATATTCTACTTTCAGGGGGGCAATAAATCTATTTTCTAGTTGTAAATATTGATTTTCTTCAACCGAAAGAGTAGCGAAAGCATTGTTATCAATTCCAAAACCTTTGTAAAGAGAGTCCGATTGATGTTCTCTTGCCGAAACACCAAGTTCAAACTTTGATTTATTCCAGAGTTTTACACTAAAACCTTTCATGTAGGGGTAATCAATTCGTACAATTTGTTTGGGTGGAATAACCAAAGTAGATTTTGGAATTTGTTTTTTTGTCTGTGCTTGAACAAAAGTTCCGAAGAATAAAAACAAAAGGAATAAGAGCGGATTGAATCGTTTAACTGCCATGATTTTATTTTAAATTCAGCTCCATTTTAATATCTGATCGGTCATAGGGCAGATTTGGCTCTAGAGGAACCTCAATAAAACCGTTCTTTTGATAAATGTAAAGCGCGTTTTTTAGTTTAGTACTGGAATAGAGTATGATTTTGCTCCAATGGTGCTTTTGAGCAAATTCAAGCATAAAGAACATCAATTTTTGTCCTAGTTTTTGCCCTTGAAATACTGGATCAACTGCCATTTTTCCGAGTTCATAAACTCCTTTTGATTTAAAAATGTAAGCTGCTGTTCCTACTATTTTGTTATCAATTCTGATGAAGAAGATAAACCCTCCAGGTTTTAGGATAATATCTTCGCATTGACTCAGAAGTTCAGAATCATAAGGCTCTACAACAAAATATTTTTCAAGCCAAGCTTCATTGAGAAGACGAAAATCCTTTGCATATCGAGATTCATAAGGAATGATTTCCATACCATTTATTTTTCTCCAGTCATCTTTTCGGGTTTTACCCAAGCATCAAATTCTTCCGAACTTACATAACCGAGATCCAAAGCAGCTTCTTTTAGCGTAATTCCTTCTTCGTGAGCTTTGTTGGCAATCTCTGCAGCTTTGTAATACCCTATTTTTGTGTTCAGTGCGGTTATTAGCATAAGCGAGTTGGAGACCAATTCATCAATGCGTTTTTGATTTGGTTTTATCCCATTTACACAATTTTCAGTAAAACTTACACAAGCATCCCCAATCAATTGAGCGGACTGTATGATGTTAGCTGCCATTACGGGTTTAAAAACATTCAACTCATAGTGTCCTTGTGTTCCAGCTACCGAAATGGTTACATCATTTCCCATGACTTGAGCACAGACCATTGTGATAGCTTCACATTGGGTAGGGTTTACCTTTCCGGGCATAATTGAACTTCCGGGTTCATTCGCTGGAATTATTATCTCTCCAATCCCAGAACGAGGGCCAGAGGAAAGCATACGTATGTCGTTTGCAATTTTATTTAAAGAAACTGCCAATTGTTTTAATGCTCCATGGGTTTCAACAATAGCATCATGAGCAGCCAAAGCCTCAAACTTATTGTGAGCACTTATGAAGGGTAGTTTGGTAAATTCTGCAATATACTCAGCAACTCTTTTGGAGTAACCCTTGGGAGTGTTTATTCCTGTTCCTACTGCTGTGCCACCAAGAGCAATTTCTGATAGGTGGGTCAAAGTAAAATTTAATGCTTTCAATCCGTGGTCCAACTGAGAAACATATCCCGAAAACTCTTGACCTAAAGTCAAAGGGGTAGCGTCCATCAAATGGGTTCGCCCAATTTTAACAACCTTCGAAAATGCCTTTGCTTTTTTATCTAATGCCTCACGAAGTTGGTCAATTCCTGGAATTGTTATTTCCACGATTTTCTTGTAAGCTGCAATATGCATTCCCGTAGGGAAAGTGTCGTTTGAGGACTGAGATTTATTTACATCATCATTGGGCGTTAAAGTTTTATCTCCCTCTCCCAATTTATTTCCTGCCAGTACATGAGCACGATTGGCAATCACTTCATTGACATTCATGTTGCTTTGAGTTCCCGATCCAGTTTGCCAAATTACCAAAGGAAATTGATCGTCGAGTTTCCCTTCAAGTATTTCATCACATACTTGAGCTATTAAATCTCGCTTTGTGATGTCCAAGACACCCAATTCATGATTTGCAAATGCAGCAGATTTTTTGAGGTATGCAAATCCATAAACAATTTCAATAGGCATAGAGGCCGATGGGCCGATCTTAAAATTAGAACGTGAACGTTCTGTCTGTGCTCCCCAGTAAACGTCTTTTGGAACTTTAACATCTCCCAAGGTATCTTTTTCTATGCGAT
>JAURBD010000119.1 GCA_030829155.1 Flavobacteriaceae bacterium | reverse complement strand
TCTAACCTATTTTTAATTTCTCTTTTCATACGGAAATAGTTTTGCCATCTATTTTTTTAAAAATTTTAAGAGATTTTAAAAATCATAAAAATAATTTGAAAAAGCGTTCCCAAAACAAAAAAACTGAATACATAAGTTGGCTTTCTTTGGGCAAGAACAGTAAATAAAAAACTGATGGAAGCAGCAGAAACTAAAGCCATTTCAAGGATTACAGTGCCATCATTTCCATCCATTTTGATGTACATAATATTGATGGAACCAAGAACGGAAATTAAAATAATAGAAGAGGCAATAGCCAACAAATAATAGGATAAATAAATTGTGCGAAGTTTGTAGTACAAAGTCATGATTAATAAGATTTAGGTTCTCAAGTTTAATTAAATATTGTTTTACATTTATCATATGATTAAAATTATTATTCTAGGTGCTGGAAATGTAGGCACTCATTTATTTCGAAACTTAAATAATTCTAAAAAAACCAAAGTAGTTCAATGGTACAATCGTTCTCTAGATTCAATTAACAAATACAAGAAAGAGGTCGCAGTTACAAACCAAATTATGGACTTAAAAGAAGCAGATGTATATCTTTTGGCTCTCAGTGATGATGTAATCCCAGAGATGGCAAAACAACTGAAACATTTAAATGGAATAATTGCACACACAGCCGGATGTGTACCCATGTCAATTTTAAATGAATCGAATAATTATGGAGTCTTTTATCCCCTTCAAACCTTTTCAAAAAATAGAGATACTGATTTTAAAAACATCCCGATTTGTCTAGAAGCAAGTAATGAAAGTTGTTATCAAACTCTTTTTAAATTAGCTTCTACTCTTGGAAATAATATCAACAAAGTTAATTCAGAACAAAGGCTGGGATTACACACAGCAGCAGTATTTGTAAACAACTTTACCAATCATTTGTATCAATTAGGTGATGCAATATGTCAAGAGTATAACATTTCCTTCAGTTTACTTAAACCCCTAATCAAAGAGACCGCTGCAAAAATTGAAACAATGACTCCAAAAGATGCGCAAACGGGACCTGCATTGAGAAACGATAAGAATACCCTTCAAAAACATCAAGATCAATTATTCAATCCCGACATTAAAAACTTATATTTATACCTTACAGAATCGATTCAAAAAAACAATGAATAAAGTAAATTACAAAGAAAATCTAAACCACGTCAAAGCTTTTATTTTTGATGTTGATGGTGTTTTAACCAATGGCAATGTTCTAATAACTACCACCGGAGAAATGTATCGTGAAATGAATACCAAAGATGGGTATGCCATGAAATGCGCACTGGAACAAGGTTTTAGAATTGCAATAATTTCGGGAGGAACAAACGAAGGAGTCCGTAGCAGACTTAAAGCTTTGGGTGTTGACAGTGTGTATTTAGGAGCACACCACAAAATAGAACCTTTCGAAGATTTTATTTATAGTTACGACCTAAAACCTGAAGAAATAGTTTACATGGGAGATGATGCCCCAGACATCGAAGTAATGACCAAAGTTGGAATAGCTTCATGTCCACAAGATGCTGTAAGCGACGTAAAAGACGTTTCGGATTATGTTTCTCATAAAAAAGGTGGGGAAGGTTGTGTTCGCGACATCATAGAGCAGGTACTTAGGGTACAAGGGAAATGGAGAACCAACCTTGGGGCAAAAATCGATTGAGATGTACGCTGAAAAATTCAATCCCTTTGAAATCATTTTAGCTTCAAATTCACCGCGTAGAAAACAATTTTTTAAAGAAGCAGGGATTCCATTTACCATAAAAACTTTTGAGATAGATGAAATTTTTGACTCTAAACTGAAAGGCGTAGAAATCTCAGATTATTTAGTAAAACTAAAAGCTGAACCATTTTTGGAGCATCTCAAACCAAACCAAATTGTAATTACTGCTGATACTATTGTTTGGAGTGATGAACATTATTTTGGAAAACCCAAAAACAAGGTTGAGGCCAAAAAAATGTTATCCCAACTATCAAATAAAAGCCATCAAGTAATTACTTCAGTTGCTTTTACCCAAAAAAATCAACAAAAGATAATTCATGAAATCAGTTCAGTTACTTTTAAGAAACTTTCAAATTCAGAAATCGAATATTATGTTAATGAATTTAATCCTTTGGATAAAGCTGGGGCCTATGGTATTCAGGAATGGATAGGAACCATCGGGATTGAAAATATCAAAGGGAGTTACACCAACATAGTTGGATTACCAATGGCACAAATATTGCAGTCCTTAGACGAACTCACTTCAAATTAATCAAATGAACAAACATACCTCAACGCTCTCCACACTTATCTTTTTTTTGGGACTAATGAACACCAATGCACAAAGGATTTCTGAACAATTCAAAGCTCATTGGTTTGATGGTTATGCAGAAATCAGTTCATACGCCTTAAGTCAATCTCGTTACGGTGAAAACCGAGAAGGCTCTGTTGTATTAATTTATGTTACCGAAGATTTTTTGAAAAAAGAACAGGTAAAAGCCAATCAAAAATCAAAAGAAACTGTACCGGTATTAAAATTAAACCGAACAAAAAAATTTCTAACAGGCATCTACCCTTACTCCATTATGAACAGCTCTTTTAGCCAGCTTAGAAGCCCTCAAGCAATAATCAAAAATAATACTTCCATACAAGAATGGTGTGGTCAAAGTTATTTACAAATGAATAACAAAGAAACGGGACTCAATATTGTTTCGCACTCCTATTTTGAGGGTGAGGCAGACCAAAAGTTTACAATAGAACATAATTTGACAGAGGATGAACTTTGGAATTTAATTCGCCTTAGACCCCATTTACTCCCACAGGGAAAATTAATGCTGATTCCAAGTTTAGAAAGCAGCAGAATGAATCACAAAAAAATTGAGGCATACCCAGCAAATGCATCAGTAGAAGTAAACGAAAAATACACAATCTACACCATAGCATACCCCCTACTGAAACGATATTTAAGTATTAAGTTTTTGACTGCTTTTCCGCATACAATCGAAGGGTGGGTTGAACAAACCATCAAAAACGGGAAAGAATTTAACTCCACTGCCAAACGAATCCATACCGAAAGAAGAAAGTATTGGAACGAAAATAAAAATGTCTCAGAAAAATTACGCAACCTTTTTAAACTCGATTGATTTGAAAAACAAAATCTTCACTTCCTTACTCTTTATCTTTTTCGTTTTTAATCTAAATTTTGGACAACAATCGAGCACAGAAATTTACAAACAACTTGAAAAGTTAAACTTTTTAGGATCAGCTTTGTACATCGCTGCACATCCCGATGACGAAAACACAGCACTAATTTCATATCTATCCAATCATGTAAATGCACACACAGCGTATTTGTCAATGACACGTGGAGATGGAGGTCAAAACCGAATAGGAACCGAACTCAGAGAGGCTTTGGGTGTAATTCGTACAGAGGAACTCATGAAAGCCCGAAGTATTGATAATGGAAACCAATACTTTACCTCAGCAATTGATTTTGGGTATTCAAAACATCCTAACGAAACACTAAAAATATGGGATAAAAAACAAATTTTGGGAGAGGTGATAAGTCGTATTCGTACTTTTCAACCCGACATCATAGTTAATCGTTTTGACCACAGAACGCCCGGAAGAACCCACGGTCACCATACCTCCTCGGCCTTGTTAAGCAAAGAGGCTTTTGCTTTGAGTAATGACCCGAAATCCTATCCCGAGCAACTAACCAACAGTCAAGTTTGGCAACCCAAACGTTTGTTTTTTAACACCTCTTGGTGGTTTTATGGAAGTAGAGAAAACTTTAAGAAAGCAGATAAAACCAATCTTTTGACTCTTGAAATTGGTGTTTTTGACCCCCTAACGGGTACTTCGAACAGTGCAATTGCAGCTGCCAGTCGCAGTTCCCATAAATCACAGGGGTTTGGTAGTGCACCAAGTTTAGGTAAAAGAACAGAATACATCGAAATTATTGGAGGTGAACGACCAGAATCTAATGACCCTTTTGAGGGAATCAACACCACTTGGTCCAGACTAAAGGGTGGAGAATCTGTTGGGAAATTGGTTGAAGCTGCACTCCTATCTTTCGACTTCAAACAGCCAGAAAAAAGCGTCAAGACTTTAGTCAAAATTCATCAAGAAATTGAAAAACTTCCAACCTCACTGTGGAAAAAAAGAAAGCTTGACGAAACAAAACAACTAATTTTGGATTGCTTGGGTGTTCAAATGCAATTCAATGCAGAGCGACCTTATGGTATTGGTGAAGAGCCGTTGAGCATCAATCTCAATGCAGTACAACAGAGTTCACAAGTTGTAAAACTCAAAAACATAAAAACTGCAGAGGGACTAAAAAAATTAGATCAAGTACTAAACAACAACAGTCGTTTTACTCATTCTTTAGATGTTACTTTAAACCATTCGCTAAGCACTCCCTACTGGCTTCTGAAGAAAGGAAGTTTGGGAACCTTTGCAATCGAAAATAAAGATTGGATCGGAAAACCACAAACCCCCAATCCCATTGTAATTGAATATCAGTTGGACATTGATGGAGTCAGTATAACCTTT
>JAURBD010000020.1 GCA_030829155.1 Flavobacteriaceae bacterium | reverse complement strand
TTAGTTTACATTACCTTCAGTATACTCCAAAAATAACTGTATCTTCTTGAATATACAAAAAAAATCGTAGAGATTTTAAGTTTTGGATGGAAATTATAATTTAAAAAATGGTTTTTTAATAAAACTTCAAAAAGTCTTGATTTTCAAACTCCCTTTTTTTTGGATATAAATCAAGTAACATTTTATTTTTTTGTCAGTAAAAACCTGATTTACAATATTTTTATAGTTTAGCATCTGTTCTTCATCTTCTTTTTTCTGTGCGCCTGTTTTGTAGTCTAACAAGATCAGTTCTTGGTTTCTTTCCATAAGCCTGTCTGGCCTGATATTTTGTCCATTAGGCACTAAAATATCACGTTCATTCCATACCCTGAATTCATTGATATAAAAACGTTTTAATTTGGGGTGCTCAACAACATTCAGTAGAATTTTATGAAATATATTTTTGTCTTTTAAATCAATTTTACCGGCAACAAAAGCATCTTCAATCACCCATTCTACATCCTCAGCTACTTCTATTTTTGAAAATAATTCATGAATCAAAACTCCCCATACTTTTGCTCTGATTACCTCAGAGTCTGCTCGAGTGAATGCCAAAGTTTTTATTTTATTTTGCCATGGGTTTGCTTTTTGTTCGATTGAAAAAACTCTTGGCTTTTCTTTTATTTTTCTTTTTTCAGTTATTTGTCGTTTTTGACCTAAAGTAAAAATTTCAGATTCTTTAACGTTTTTTTGTTTCAAATAGTTTTGAATCATTTCTGGATAAGAATTTTTTTTTGAAGCAGCACCATTAGAAATTAAAATCAATTGCTCAATTGATCTTGTCAAAGCAACATAAAGGACATTTAGAGCATCCAATTCATTTGCATATCGAATTTGATCAGACAATTTTATTCCAGCACTCCCGTAGTTTTGAACTTTATTTGAAAAAGAAATCCAGCTTTTCTCTAAAGTTTCTCCAAACATTTCTTTGGTATCCAACCATACTTGATTTTTATGCTTTGATTGAACTGGGTCATCTAAAAATGGAACAATAACTACTGGGAATTCAAGTCCTTTTGATTTATGAATGGTAAGTATCTGAACCGCATCTATTCCTCTGGGAGTTGCCACATATAATGATGCTCCTTGTTGATCCCAATTCGATATAAAACTCAAAAAGTCATTTTGCTTTTGTTGACTGTATTCAAAAACATGATCAAGAAAAGATTGTAAATGTGCATCGAAAATACCACTCATTTCAAAACCGTAAAATGCCATTTCAACAGCTTCATAAATAGGTGATGACTTAAACTTTAAAAAATTAAAATGGATTTCAAACTCTTCAAAAATAACTTGAAGGGGTGTATTCAAATAGGAGGAAACAAAATCATGATAATCTCGATCTTTTCCGTATTTTTTTTTCAAAAACTCTAAAACAACCAACTTGAATTCCAAAAAATTTTCATTGATTGCTAAACGCAGCATTGCAGTTAGAAATTGAACTTGTTTTGAATGCGATAGATTTAAAGACTCCGAGGATAAAAACGGGATTTCATTAAATGCCAAAAATTCACTTACTGCATTTGCCTGATCTTTTGTCCTAACTAGTACTGTGATTTCATTGTAAGTGAAATTCTGATCCAATGCGGATACAATCGCTTTATAGGTTTTCTCAACGTGAATTTTTGTTGTATCAGACTTATTACCCTTTTTATAAAATTGATCTATTTCAACATATCCTCCAGAAGAAGTATTCGTTTTTTGTTGACAATTTTCTTTGAATATAGAATGATTTTTCGTGTTGTTAATTAGAGGGAGGATGCTTTTAAAAAAAGCATTATTAAAGTTAATAATGGTATCAAAACTCCTGTAATTAGTTTGAAGTGAACTAATGTTAGTTTCTTGTTGAAAGGGAGTTTTATTGTTAAGTAGTTTGAGAAATTGTTTTACATGTCCTCCCCTCCAACGATAAATGGATTGTTTTGGGTCTCCAACAACTAATAAGGAACCAACAGCTCCTTGATCATCCAATCCTTCGAGAGGCTCTTTTATCAATGGAATTAAATTCGACCATTGCAAAAGGGATGTGTCTTGAAATTCATCCAAAAAATAATGCCTGTAATTTTGGCCAAGACGCTCGTAGATATAGGGAGTCGGCTGATGAAGTATCTCTTTGGAGATCCTATTATTAAAAGTTCCTAAAAGTATTTTATTACTTTCTTGTTGATAAACTTCAAGTTCTTCATCGAGAATTTTTATCAGGCTCAAAGGAATCCATTGTTTGATAATGTCATTCGCTAAAGAGAATTGATAATACAATTTTTTTCCTAGATGAAATGCTGCTCTAAGATCATTTAAAATAAAATCAATACGATTTGCTTTTTCAGGGTCTAAAGTCTTGTTGTGTATATTCTTTTCAAGTTGAAAATTTTCTTCAAGCTTATTTTCGTAAAGTCTTATAAAATCTAGGTTTTGAAGTTTTAAGAAATGTTTAAAAAGAGTGCCTCTACTGAAATCGTTCTCAGCTAAGTCATTCTCCAATATTAGTTCTATGGTTTGTTTTCCCAACAAACTGATTTTTTCTTTAAGATTTTTTTTGTGTGATTTTAAAAATTTATGTTGGTTATTAAATACAAAGCGATCTTGCGAAAGAAAAGAATCTAAAGGAATTCGATCATTTTCACTCAAGAGTAGTTTTGCAATATCGTATAAATTTTGACTGACATCCCAGCTGAGTTCATCGTCCATTTTCTGCGAAGTAAACTGTTGCAAAAGTTGGGTTATTTCTTTGTCATGACCTACCTTTTCAATAACTCGATCAACTACCTGAGTCAACATTTGTTCCTGTTGTATTTCAACGTCAAAAGAAAGTGATAAGCCCAAATCTCTGGCAAAACTTCGAATAACTCTGTGTGTAAATCGATCTAAAGTTACCACTTCAAAAGCTGCATAATCGTGTAAAATAGATTTTAAGGCTTGTTGAGACCTGTAAGCTAATTCTTCATGAGATAGTTTCAATGCTTCACAAAGATCAACAATCATTTGCGAAACATCATTTTCTTGTTTTAATGAAGAAAAACTCTTTAACGTATTCAAAATTCTTGATTTTATCTCAAAAACTGCCTTATTTGTAAAAGTAAGCGCAATCATTTTGCGATACATTTCTCGACTTGTTGTAGATAGAAGTGTTTTTAAGAAGTAGAAAACTAGAGTATAGGTTTTACCAGAACCTGCAGAAGCACTAATTATTTGAATGGAATTGAGATTCTGTTTCATAAGATTATGCTATAAATGTAAAGATTCTTTAAGTTTGTATACTAATCTTAAAAAAATAAATATATGGCTTTTGAATTACCAAAGTTAACTTATGCCTATGATGCATTAGAACCTCATATCGACGCAAGAACCATGCAAATTCATCATGGTAAGCACCATAATGGTTATACAACTAACCTGAACAATGCAATTTCGGGTTCTGACTTGGATGGACAAAGTATTGAATCTATACTTGAGTCATTAGATATGAATAATGCTGTTGTTAGAAATAATGGTGGTGGGTTCTACAACCATCGTTTATTTTGGAGTGTTATGAGTCCAAATGGAGGTGGAAAACCTACGGGAGCACTTTCTGACGCCATAAATACTGCTTTTGGATCATTCGAGGCATTTAAAGATACTTTTGCCAAAACTGCAGCTACCCGATTTGGCTCGGGATGGGCGTGGCTCTGTGTAATTCCTGGAGGGGCTGTTGAAGTTTGTTCAACTGCTAACCAAGACAACCCTTTGATGCCTGATGTTGGATGCAAAGGATTTCCGATTCTTGCAATTGATGTTTGGGAGCATGCCTACTACTTGAATTACCAAAATAGAAGACCTGACTACATTCAAGCTTTTTTTAATGTTGTTGATTGGAACACGGTCAGTGAATTGTACCAAAAAAACATGTAGTATAATAACTATTTTTAAACAAATAAAGGGAGCCGTGGCTCCCTTTATTTGTTTAAAAAATCAATAAATTCAATGCTTAAGGAGTGGGTTTAAATAAAAAAGGAGGAATAAATTCCTCCTTTTTTGCCCCAAATCTTACCATGAACTTAACCTACTTATGTTCTGGTTTTGTAAATGTGCGATTTTCTTTTAAACCACTATAATAAAATCGACTAAATACATATTTATCGGTTTATCTGTCAATATGCTCGCTCAGACTTACCCTCATAAAAATTCATAAAAGCACGATTTACAACTCTATTTCCACCAGGTGTTGGGTAATTACCCGTAAAATACCAATCTCCTTTACTTCCAGGAGAAGCTTCATGTAAATTATCAATCCCCTGATAGATAATTTTAACTTCTGTTTTTAAGTTTGACTCAGATAATAAAAAGGCGATTTTATCTGAAATTTTTTCTACACTAAAAGGTTGATACAAGGCTCTAACATGATTTGACACCTCAGAACCATATGACTCTGTTGAGGCAATACAATTTTGATAAATGTTCTCCAACGTTTCTTTCAAAGTTCCTTGATCTTTATGTAAAGCTAACGCGGCTTGAAAAGCAACAAAATCCTCTAATTTAGCCATGTCAATCCCATAACAATCTGGATAACGAATTTGTGGAGCACTTGAAACTACAATTATCTTTTTTGGACCCAATCGATCGAGCATCGTCAAAATACTTTGTTTTAAAGTCGTTCCTCTTACAATACTGTCATCAATAATAACAAGATTATCCGATGGTTTGACTACTCCATAAGTAATGTCGTATACATGTGCCACCAGATCGTCTCTACTAGAATCTGATGTTATGAATGTTCTAAGTTTTGCGTCCTTTATTGCTATTTTTTCGATTCTAGGGTTCAGCTTCAATAACTCAATAATTTTATCTCTATCAATTGAAGTTTTATTAATTTCTTTTGAAATTTGCTTTTTTAAGTGATTCTGAGCCTCTCCAATCAATCCATAAAAAGAAGTTTCTGCGGTATTGGGTATAAATGAAAAAACTGTATTTTCGATATCGTGATTAATACTTTCTAAAATTTTAGGGAAAAGTAATTTACCCAGTTGTTTTCGTTCTTTGTAAATATCTGCATCACTCCCTCTTGAAAAATAAATACGTTCAAAAGAACAAGATCTTTTTTCTAAAGGTTCCAAAACTTCTTGAATAGATACTCCTCCATTTTTTTTAATTACAATTGCACCTCCAGGTGTAAGTTCTTTGATTTCTTCAAAAGGCACATTAAAGACTGTTTGAATTACGGGGCGTTCAGAGGTTACGACCACGATTTCATGGTCTTCATAATAAAAAACAGGTCTTATTCCAGCTGGATCTCTTAAAACGAATGCATCTCCGTGTCCAAACATTCCAGCCATAGCATAACCTCCATCCCAGTTCTTTGCTGCCTTTCGTAGAATTTTAGCTATTTTCAGTCGCTCTGCTATCAAAGGAGATGCTTGACATTTGTTGTATCCCTCTTTTCTAAGTTTTTTATAAATTTTTGCAACAGCATCATCTAAAAAGTGCCCGATTTTTTCCATTACCGTTATGGTATCTGCTCTTTCTTTAGGATGTTGACCCAATGAAATAAGGTTGTCAAAAAGCTCATTTACATTAGTCATATTGAAGTTTCCAGCAACAATAAGATTTCTGTGCATCCAATTATTCTGTCTAAGAAAAGGATGAACACTTTCGATACCGTTTTTCCCAAAAGTTCCATAGCGAACATGTCCCAGCATTAACTCTCCAACATAAGGAACTTTTTGCTTAAGAAAAGTTGTGTCCTTTTGAATTTCAGGATTTAAATCTATGGCTGTTTGTATTCGAGAGCTGATTTGATTAAAAATGTCTTGAATAGGTTGTTTTTCACAGGAACGAACTCTGCTGATGTAACGCTCACCTGGTTCCATGTCAAACTTAATACTTGCAAAACCGGCTCCATCTTGACCCCGATTGTGCTGTTTTTCCATCATCAGATACATCTTATTGATTCCAAACAATGCAGAACCATATTTTTCTTCGTAATAAGAAAGTGGTTTTTTAAGTCGTAACAGTGCTATTCCACATTCGTGTTTGATGGCGTCACTCATATGCTCTTTTGTTTTTTAGTCCAATCAAAACTTGTTGAATTTCTAAATTGCTTAATTCTGTTCTTTATAGAATCTGATGTTACCTCTAAAAGTGCTTTGGTTCCAAATTGTTCTACAGTAAACGAGGCCAATACCGTTCCATATATGATTCCTTTTTTTAAGGTTTCAAAATCAATACGGTTTGTGTTTGCGAGGATTCCTGAAATTCCACCTGCAAAACTATCCCCAGCTCCTGTTGGGTCAACTACATGATTGATTGGAAATGCTGGAGTTATAAAAACTTTTCCTTCACCAAAAAGCATGGCTCCATGCTCGCCTTTCTTAATAATTACATATTTTGGACCCATAGCATGAATCTTTTCAGCTGCCTTTACCAAAGAATGTTCTTCGGAAAGTTGTCGAGCTTCTTCATCATTTATCGTTATTAGATCAACTCTACCAATTACCTTGTCAAGAGTTTCCCTAAAATGATCCATCCAAAAGTTCATAGTGTCTAATATAACAAACTTAGACTTTCTGTTCATCTGGTTTAATGCAGTCAACTGAACTCCAGGGTGAAGATTTCCTATCATCATTACTTCAGCATTTCGATAAGAATTAGGTACATTAGGGGAAAAGTTTTCAAGAACATTTAACTGTGTTTCAAGTGTAGTTCTTCCGTTCATGTCGTCATGATATTTTCCACTCCAAAAAAAGGATTTCTCTCCAGCAACCTGTTCAACTCCCTCAATATCAATCTCTAAGTCTGTTAAGATTTTAAGATCATTATCTTCAAAATCATCACCAATAACTGAAACCAGTCCACAGTCAACGTCAAATTTTGAACTTGCCAAAGCAATATAAGTAGCTGCTCCACCAAGAATTCGATCTACCTTGTCATTGGGTGTTTCTATGGCATCGTATGCCATAGTCCCAACTACAAGTAATTTATTTTTCATACTGCAAAGATAAAACTTCTTTTTAGCTTATATAGTGTTAAAAAGACTTTAGTGTTATTTCTTCCGTTCTTTTTCAAAAAACTCATCTTTTATTTTAGCTCCATTTTTTGCTGCCTCAACTGCTAGTTGATCACACCGCTCATTTTGGGGATGATCATTGTGTCCTTTGATCCATTGAAAACGAACTTTATGGAGGTCATAAACTTTGAGAAATCGTTTCCATAAATCGGAATTTTTTTTCCCTTTAAAATTCTTTATTTTCCATCCAAAAACCCATTTTTTTTCAACTGAATCAATTACGTATTTCGAATCCGAATAAATGACAACATCCATAGGATGTTTTTTTAAATTTTCTAAAGCTATAATTACTGCAAGCAGTTCCATTCTATTGTTTGTGGTGTATTTATATCCTTGTGAAAATTCCTTCTCATACCTCTTGCCCACCAACTCCATGATAATTCCATAACCCCCCGGGCCAGGATTGCCTAGTGCAGAGCCGTCTGTATAAATATTGACTTGAGTCACAAATAATCAGCTTTAATTTTTGAGAATTTTTTCGATAACCTCAGGGAAATATTTGTGTTCCAGTTGCTGCACTTTCTGTGCAATAGTACTAACATTGTCTGTGGCGTTTATTTTTACTTGATTCTGAAATATTATGGCTCCTTGGTCATAAAATTCATTCACATAGTGAATCGTAATTCCTGTAAAATCATCTCCTGATTCTTTTACTGCTTGATGAACGTTTGCACCATACATCCCTTTCCCTCCATATTTTGGAAGTAGAGAAGGATGAATGTTAATAATTTTTTGAGGGAAGTTTTGAACTAGAGCTTTCGGGATTTTCCATAAAAATCCTGCTAGGACAATTAAATCAGGATTGAGATTAGAAATGAGGAATAAGAACTGGTCGGATTGATAAAATTTTTTATCAATCCACAAACAAGGAACCCCATAAGGCTTAACTCGATCAAAAACACCTGCCTGTCGGTTATTAGATATCACACTTAAGACATCAATTTCAGAAGAAGAATGAAGTCGATCTATGATTTTTTCAGCATTAGAACCGCCCCCTGAAGCAAGAATTACTATTTTTTTTTGCATTGGTTTAAAAAAACAAAATAACGGATAATCCCCTAATCATAAAAGAAAATAAGAGACTACCTTAAAAAACAGTTAAAAAAAAATCAATTTAGTGCTCTTAAATGACGTAATCCTCTAAAGTTTTTTATTTTTGCCACTGAAACAAAACTAAAACCAATTACATTATGTCAGACATTTCATCAAGAGTTAAAGCTATAATTGTAGATAAATTAGGCGTTGACGAAAACGAAGTAGTTACTGAAGCAAGCTTTACTAATGATTTAGGTGCAGATTCTTTAGACACAGTAGAGCTTATTATGGAATTTGAAAAAGAATTTGATATTCAAATACCAGACGACCAAGCAGAAAATATTGCAACTGTAGGTCAAGCTATCCAATACATCGAACAAGCAAGCTAAAATCATTATTTATGACTCCAAGACGAGTAGTTGTTACCGGATTGGGAGCATTAACACCAATTGGAAACACCCTCCCTGAATATTGGGAGGGTCTTGTTTCTGGAAAAAGCGGTGCGGCCCCTATTACCTATTTTGATGCCTCTGAGTTCAAAACTAAATTTGCTTGTGAACTCAAAAATTTCAATGTTCTTGATTTCATGGATCGCAAAGAGGCCAGAAAACAAGATCGATTTACTCAGTACGCTGTTGTTTCAACTCAAGAAGCAATTGAAGATTCTAATTTAGATCTTGAAAGTATTGATAAAAACAGAGTTGGTGTAATTTGGGGTGCTGGAATTGGAGGTTTAGAGACTTTTCAAAATGAAGTGTTGAATTTTGCTGAAAATGATAAAAAACCACGTTTTAACCCGTTTTTTATTCCCAAAATGATTACCGATATTGCTCCAGGTTTAATCTCAATAAAGTATGGATTCAGGGGGCCAAACTTTGCAACTGTGTCAGCTTGTGCTTCTTCAGCAAATGCCCTTATTGATTCTTTAAATTATATTCGACTCAATCATGCGGACATTATAGTTGCAGGAGGATCAGAAGCTTGTGTTTCCTATGCTGGAATTGGAGGTTTCAATGCAATGCATGCATTATCTACTAGAAACGATGATCCCAAAACCGCTTCTCGACCCTTTGATAAAGATCGTGATGGATTTGTTCTTGGAGAAGGAGCTGGTAGTCTAATCCTGGAAGAATATGAACACGCTAAGGCTAGAGGTGCAACAATATATGCCGAACTGGTTGGAGGTGGACTTTCAGCGGATGCACATCATATGACTGCTCCACACCCAGAGGGAATTGGAGCTAGAAACGTAATGTTGAATTGTTTACGTGATGCAAATTTAAAGCCAGAAGATATTGATATTATCAATATGCATGGAACTTCAACAGGATTGGGTGACATTGCTGAATCTAAAGCTATCAAAGAAGTTTTTGGAGATCATTTGTATTCTATGAACATAAACTCAACAAAGTCAATGACTGGTCATTTATTGGGGGCTGCTGGAGCTATAGAAGCAATTGCATCTATTATGAGTATCCAAAAGAATATCGTTCCTCCTACTATCAATCATCAAACTGCAGATGAAGAAATTGATCCAAAAATCAATTTTACTTTTGGAAAAGCTCAAAAAAGAGATGTGAAAGTTGCTCTTTCTAATACTTTTGGTTTTGGAGGACATAACGCTTGTGTTATATTCAAAGAAATTTCTTAATTTAGAATGTGAAATTTATTTCAAAAATATGGTCAAAAAAAAATGTAGACCATCTCCTTTTTCTTAAACTCAAAAATCTTTTAGGTTATAACCCAAAAAATAAGCATCTCTACAGGGCAGCATTTACACATCGTTCAATGAACATAAAAAATGATAATGGCATGCCTTTGAACTATGAACGTCTCGAATATTTGGGAGATTCTGTTTTAAGTACAATTGTTTCACGTTATTTATTTGAAAAATTACCCAAAGCAAATGAAGGAAAGTTAACTCGAATGAAATCTAAAATCGTAAGTAGAGAAAAACTTAACTTTATAGGAAAAGAGATGCAGCTTCTCGACTTATTGACTTGTAGTGGAAAAAAAGAAAGTTTTGGAGATGACATTCATGGAAATATTCTGGAAGCTTTGATTGGTGCAATCTTTATTGATAAAGGTTATGAAAGCTGTAAAAAAATATTGATAGGTGTGTTTTTTGAACCCTATATTGATTTAAAGTCAATAGCAAATACAGTGGTTTCCTATAAAGGTCTTTTGATCGAGTGGAGTCAGAAAAACAAAAAAAATCTAATTTTTGAGACCGATATAGATAATGGTAAAGATCCCAATATTAATTTCTATTGTAAAATACTACTCGACAACAAAGTGAAGGCTAAATCTCGAGATGTCTCCAAAAAAAAGGCAGAAGAAAAAGCGGCTAAAAGAGCAGTTCATCTTCTTAAGGAATAGTGATTAACTATAAGCTTTTCATAGTAGTTTAACCTTCTATTAACATCAAACTGTAATCCTTATTTATGTAAATGACTATCTTTGTTCGTTAATGAATTATAAAAAACTTAATCTTGGAAAATCGATAGAGGAAGAATCTTTTTCGTTGATAGCCATTCATACTTCAATTGAAGATTTTCAATTGGCTTATTTCATTAATAAAAATTGTAATACACAATTTAAAAGAACGCATCATCTTTTTTCAAGTCATTTAAAAAAAGAAATCATTGCATTGGTCTGGGAAAATAGTTGGGATGAAGAAACATTTTGGTATTTATTCCCTAATAGATATGATGCTTTAAAAAAAATAAAAAAAAATAATCCTGATTTATTATTTGAAAATGAAATACACATGGATTTATATATTCTTCCAGAATTCAAACAGGTTGATTATTTTATAAAAATCCCAAATTACAACAACAATGATTTTTATCTAAAAAAAATAAAAGAACTTGCGGAAATACAAACTGCCTACAGTATTCACGAAGACTCCATAAAGTCATCAAAAAATTTAATCTTTAACTAAATGCCATTACTTAAAAAAACAAAAATTGTTGCAACCCTTGGACCTGCGTCAGAAAGCGAAGAAGTTATAAAAAAAATGATGCTTGCTGGTACCAATGTTTTTAGAATTAATTTTTCACATGCTGATCATTCTGATGTAGCAGAACGAATTCAAATTATTCGAGAAATAAGTCAAGAATTAAATTTACATATATCCATACTAGGAGATCTTCAGGGTCCAAAGCTAAGAGTTGGAGTAATCGAAGATGGAGCTGTTGTGAACCCAGGCGATTTAGTTGAATTCAATACTGCAAAACCTTTTGAAGGAAATGCAAAATCAGCTTACATGACTTACAAGCAATTTCCGATGGATGTAAATCCAGGAGAACAAATTTTATTAGATGATGGGAAATTAATCTTTGAAGTTGTTTCCAGCGACAAAAAAGAATCAGTTATAGCCAAAGTTATCCAGGGAGGAGCATTCAAATCAAAAAAAGGTGTGAATCTTCCAAACACTAGGGTATCACTTCCTGCTTTGACAAAAAAAGATATTGAAGATGCAATTTTTGCAATTGATCAACAAGTTGATTGGATTGCGCTTTCATTCGTTCGTAACAGTCAAGATTTAATTCAACTACAAGATTTGATTAAAAAACATTCTGAATATAAAATTCCAATCATAGCAAAGATTGAGAAGCCAGAAGCTATTGAAAATATTGATAAGATAATTGCTTACTGTGATGGGTTAATGGTAGCGCGTGGAGATCTTGGAGTAGAAGTACCAGCAGCAGAAGTCCCTATCATTCAAAAAAACTTGGTTTTAAAAGCAAAAAAAGCAAGAATTCCTGTTATTATAGCTACACAAATGATGGAAACCATGATTGATAGCTTAACCCCTACAAGAGCTGAAGTAAACGATGTTGCAAATTCAGTGATGGATGGAGCTGATGCAGTGATGCTTTCTGGTGAAACTTCAGTTGGAGATTATCCTGTTCAAGTTATAGAAACAATGACTTCAATTCTCAAAAGTGTAGAGGACTCTTCTTTGATTAGTGTTCCCCAAAACCCCCCAAAAATAAGAACTCCACGATTCATAACCAAGTCGGTTTGTTATCATGCGGCTCATATCGCTAATGAAATAAATGCAAAAGCTATTTGTACCCTAACCAATAGTGGTTACACTGCTTTTCAGATTTCTGCATGGAGACCCTCAGCAGCAGTGTTAGTGTTTACCTCGAATAAAAGAATTTTATCACAACTTAATCTTCTTTGGGGCGTTAAAGCGTTTTATTATGATCGTTTTGAAAGTACGGACAATACTGTTGAAGAGGTGAATAAAATTGCTTTTAAAGAGGGTTTTGTGGAAAAAGGAGATATGATGATTAATCTTGCAGCTATGCCAATTGTTAAAAAAGGAATGGTCAATACACTTCGAGTTTCTTTGATCTAGAAAGGCAAGCTTAGTTGTAATTCTTTTCTCTCTTTGGTAAGTTTTGGATTTTTATCAATGGTATTAAGATTGGAGATCGTAATTCCTAAAAGCCTAACAGAATTTTGAATCTTTTCTTGGTATAACAAATTTAGAGTGTGCTCTACAATTAAACTTTTTTCAGAGATATAAAGGGGTAATGTCTTGCTTCTTGTTTGTTGGACAAAATCAGAATATTTAATTTTTAAGGTAATGGTTTTTCCTGAAAGTTGATGACTTTGAATCCGCTTACCGAGTTCTTCAGCGATTGTTTTAATCTTTTCTGAAAGAAAAATTTCACTAGTCAAATTTTCATGAAAAGTTCGCTCAGCTCCAATCGTCTTGGGAATACGACTAGAGACTACGGGGCTATTATGAATTCCTCGAATAACCTTATAATAATAGCTTCCAGATTTACCAAAGTTCCTGCTTAAAAAATCTTCAGATTTTAATTTTAAATCGTTTCCTGTGAAAATACCTAAATGATACATACGCTTTGCAGTAACTTTTCCTACGCCATGAAATTTTCTTATTTCTAAAGACTCTAAAAAGGATTGAACCTCCTCGGGAGGAACTGTCTTTTGACCGTTTGGCTTGTTGAAATCACTCGCAATTTTAGCAACAAATTTATTTATTGAAATCCCTGCCGAGGCGTTTAAACCTGTTGTCTCTAGAATTTTGTTTCTAATTTCGGTAGCCAATAGGGTTGCAGAAAGTCCATTCTTTTTATTAACAGTAACATCCAAGTAAGCTTCGTCTAATGATAGTGGTTCTACCAAATTTGTGTAGTCATAAAAAATAGTTCTTATCTGATTAGAAATCTCTTTGTAACGATCAAATCTAGGTTTTACAAAAATTAATTCTGGACAATTACGTTTTGCAACTATTCCGCTCATTGCACTTCTAACTCCAAACTTTCTGGCTTCATAACTTGCCGCAGCTACCACGCCTCTTTTTCCACCACCACCAACAGCAATTGGTTGATTTAATAGCGATGGATCGTCAAGTTGTTCTACTGAAGCATAAAAAGCATCCATATCAACATGTATGATTTTTCGCACTTGATTTTCATGTTCCATATGCTAAATTACATATCTTTAAAGAGTAACAAAATTATACTATTAAATGATCGAAATCGAACGAAAATTCTTGGTCAATTCAAATGATTACAAAAATAAAGCACATAAAACCATTAAAATTATCCAAGGATATTTATCTAAAGATCCTAAAAGAACTGTTCGGATAAGAATTAGTGATGACAAAGGATATATTACTATTAAAGGAATTTCTTCTCAAGATGGTTTGAGCCGTTATGAATGGGAAAAAGAAATTTTTTTTTCAGAAGCAAAGGAACTTATTTCAATTTGTCTCCCTACAATTATAGAGAAATCGCGTTATGAGGTTTACTATAAAGGTGTTCTTTTTGAAGTAGACGAATTTGAAGGAGTTCACCAAGGTCTAATTGTTGCTGAAGTTGAACTGGATTCTGTTCAAACAGAAATTAAACTACCCGATTGGATTGGAAAGGAAGTCACTGGGAATAAAAAGTATTATAATGCTGTTTTATCCAATTCAGAATAAAGAATTAAAAAAAATATCTATTCTCACATTATGTATGTCAAGAACTCTTTTTAGACTCTTCAAGGTACAAATGTTTCTTAACCAATAAAGTTCAGTTATTTACACTATTTTATTGGTGATTTATTTTATTGGGATTCAATCTATTTGGTTTTAATTGTCTCCATATATCCGAACGTTAAGTTTTCCCTCGGAATTCATATGAGCTCTATACATTCCAGGGGTGTTGAATTCCATTGCTACATTTCCATGAGTATCCATAACAACTACTCCACCATCTCCTCCCAAATCTTCAACTTTTTGAAGTACTTGTTTTGATGCCTCTTTTACACTTAGTTTTTTGTACTCAACTAATGCTGCAATATCGTGGGCTACAACTGATCTTATAAAAAACTCACCCCATCCAGTAGCTGAAACACCACAACTTAAGTTATTAGCATAAGTTCCAGCTCCAATAATTGGTGCATCACCAATTCGGCCCCATTTTTTATTCGTCATTCCACCAGTTGAAGTACCAGCAGCTAGATTACCATTTAGATCTAATGCAACACATCCTACTGTTCCGTATCGTTGATTCTTGAAATAAAGATGTTCAGAACTATTAAGAATTAATTTTTTATCGGTTTCTAACTGTTGAACACTTTTTAAATCTCTTAAACGTCTAGCTGTTATGAAATATGATTCAGGAACCGTATCCAAGTTTTGTTCTACTGCAAATCGATCTGCTCCTGCACCCGAGAGTAAAACATGAGGTGAATTATGCATTACTTTAATTGCAGCGCTTATCGGATTCTTTATATGTTTTACTCCTGCAATTGCTCCAGAATTCAAGGTTTTTCCATCCATAAAAGAAGCATCCAAAGCAATAGATTCATTCTCAGTCAAAACTGCTCCTTTTCCTGAATTAAAAAGTGGAGAATTTTCCATCACATGAATGGTTTTTTCAACGGCATCCTGACTTGTTCCTCCTGATTTTAAAATTGCATGTCCTAAAGTGATTGCCTCAGTCAATTTCTCAATGTAAGCTTTCTCCATTTCATCCGACATGTTTTCTTTTAAAATAGTACCCGCTCCACCATGGATAACAATTCCAAAGGTGGGTTGTTTTTTTTCTTTTTCAGAAGAACAACTAAAGAATAACAACATTACTACTAGGGTTAAAATATGTTTCACAGGGTATGGTTTAATATTTCTTAATTATTAAATATAGAAAATCCTTTTATTATGAATCAATAATCTTTGTGATTTTAGAAATAGTTTTACATTTAAGAAATTATTTATAAAACAAATTCATGAATAAGTCTTTAGAAATATTATTAAATAAGCTGAGCATTTCTAAAAATCAATTGGGGTGCTCTTCTGGGATTGAATGGTTTGCTAAAGGAGAAATGATTACAAGTTTTTCTCCTGTAGATGGAAAAGAAATTGGTCAAATACAAGCTTCTACTTTTGAAGACTTTGAACAAGTACTTGAGACTGCAGAAGAGGCGTTTATTTCCTTTAGAAAAATTCCTGCTCCAAAAAGAGGAGACTTGGTTCGTCAGTTTGGAAATGCACTTCGCAATAAAAAAGAACTTCTAGGTCAATTAGTTTCATGGGAAATGGGAAAATCACTACAAGAAGGTTTAGGTGAAGTTCAGGAAATGATTGATATCTGTGACTTTGCAGTTGGACTATCTAGACAACTACAAGGAACTACGATACATTCTGAAAGACCTAATCATAGAATGTATGAACAGTACCATCCTTTAGGAATAGTAGGAATTATTTCTGCATTCAATTTTCCTGTTGCTGTTTGGGCATGGAATACGGCTTTAGCATGGATCTGCGGGGATGTTACCGTTTGGAAACCCAGCGAAAAAACTCCACTCTGTTCAATTGCCTGTCAAAAAATAATTGGAACTATTTTACAAGAAAACAATATGCCTGAAGGTATTTCATCACTTGTAAATGGTGGGTATAAAGTAGGCCAATGGATGAGCGAAGATAAAAGAATACCCTTGCTTTCTGCTACTGGATCTACTGCAATGGGGAAAAAAGTAGCTCAAAAAGTGGGTGCACGACTAGGTAAATGCTTATTAGAATTGGGAGGGAATAATGCACTTATTGTAAGTCCTCATGCCGATTTAAAAACCACACTTTTAGCTGCTGTTTTTGGAGCTGTTGGAACTGCAGGACAAAGATGTACTTCTACTCGTAGGTTAATTGTTCATGAATCTGTAATGCAACAGGTACAAGAAAAACTTATAACTGCTTACAAACAATTGAATATTGGAAACCCATTAGATTCTAAAAATCACGTTGGCCCTTTGATTGATCAAGATTCTGTAAATCAATACAAAAAAGCCCTTAAAAATATTTCTGACGAAGGTGCAGAATGGTTGGTCGAGGGAGGTGTCTTGAATGGAGAAAAATACCCAAGTGGATGTTATGTGAAACCAGCAATTGCAAAAGTAAAAAAAGACAGTGCAATGGCTCAAAAAGAAACTTTTGCACCTATATTATATCTCATGGAATATTCTGGATCTATCAAAAATGCTATTAACATTCAAAATGATGTAAACCAAGGGCTTTCCTCTGCAATTATGACTCGAAATCTGCAAGAAGCTGAAGTGTTTTTGTCCCATTGGGGCAGTGACTGTGGAATTGCAAATATTAATATCGGAACATCTGGAGCGGAAATTGGAGGAGCATTTGGAGGAGAAAAAGATACAGGTGGTGGAAGAGAAAGTGGATCAGATGCATGGAAAATCTACATGAGACGGCAGACGAACACAATAAATTATTCAGATGAGCTTCCCCTTGCTCAAGGAATAAAATTCGATTTGTAGCTTTAGTTTCATTATATTTACATCATAAAACAAGAAGCATGTATACTCTTTTAAAAACCGCTCATTCCTATTGGGCTTTCGCAGTTTTAATACTTTTATTTTTTGCTATTACTAACGCTTTTATCGGCATTGTAAAAAAGAAAACTTTTGATTCCTCTGACTTTAGACGCTCATTGTTTGTTCTGATAAGCTCTCATATTCAATTCTTGATTGGATTAATACTTTATTTTGTTTCGCCTTGGTTCGGGAAATGGAGTGCACTAGGCATGGGAGTAATGAAAGATTCTCAAGCACGCTTGTATCTTGTAGAACATCCCATAACCAATTTAATAGCAATTGTGCTGATTACCATGGGTTGGTCGATGCACAAAAGACAATCATTAGATGTTAAGAAGTTTTCAAGAATTGGAATATTCTATTTTCTAGGACTCTTACTATTGTTATCAAGAATTCCATGGAATACTTGGTTGTAAATATATTTGTTGATAATCATTTATAGGATACTGAGTTTTTATGATCACATCCAAAAAACCAGAATTCAAGCACATCATCTTGAAGAATAAGCTTAAAGTAGCTGTTCTTGGGGGAGGAAGTTGGGCAACCGCATTAATCAAAATCCTTATGATTAATAAACGCAATATAGGATGGTATATGCGTAGTAAAAAAAACAAAGAATTCATTGAACGAAACCATCATAACCCTGCTTACTTAACCTCAACAAATCTCAATACCAAACGACTAAAAATAAGCACGGATATTAATTTTGTAGTCAAAAGAGCAGACATTATTATTGTTGCCATTCCTTCTGCATTCATCAAAGAGGAGTTTTCAAAACTTCAAATTTCTTTAAAAAACAAAATTGTTGTTTCTGCAGTAAAGGGAGTTATTCCAGAAAACATGAAAATTCCGTGTACTTTTTTTCATGAAGACTTTGAGGTCCCACTCGACAGAATAGGAGTTATTTGTGGTCCTTGTCATGCTGAAGAAGTTGCCATGGAAAAACTTTCTTATTTAACTGTCGCTTCCCAAAATCAGACTTTTGCCAAATGTATTGCAGCTATGCTCAAAACAAAGTATATAAGAACCAAGGTTTCAAATGATATAATTGGTACTGAATATGCAGCAATGCTAAAAAACATATATGCAATAGCAGCTGGAATAGCTCATGGTCTTGGCTATGGAGATAATTTTCAAAGTGTTTTAATGAGTAATGCTATTCGTGAAACAAAACGTTTTATAAAGGATGTACATAAAATGAAAAGAAACATTAATAATTCAGCCTATCTAGGAGATTTATTGGTAACTGGTTATTCTGTTTTTAGTAGAAACAGAACCTTTGGAAATATGATTGGAAAAGGATATACTGTTAAAGCTGCTCAGTTAGAAATGAGTATGATTGCCGAAGGTTATTTTGCCTCTAAATCTGCACGGATCATTAACTCTGAATTCAGAACACAAACACCAATCATTGAAGCTGTCTATTTGATTCTTTATGAGAGGAAAAATGCTCAAAAAATATTTGATAAATTGATAAAAAAGCTTGACTAAAGTGTTGGCTTAAATTGTTTTAAAAAACGAATATCATTTTCAAAAAACATTCTTATATCATTCACTTGATATAATAACATCGCAATGCGCTCAATTCCCATTCCAAATGCATAGCCTGAATACTCCTCGGGGTCAATACCACAGTTTTTAAGAACATTAGGATCAACCATTCCACAACCCATAATTTCGAGCCATCCTGTGCCTTTTGTTATTCGATAGTCAACCTCTGTTTCTAATCCCCAATAAATATCAACCTCAGCACTGGGTTCAGTAAAAGGAAAATAAGAGGGTCGTAATCGAATCTTTGATTTTCCAAATAAGCTATTTGTAAAATAACTCAAGATTTGTTTCAAGTCAGCAAAAGAAACTTGTTTATTAATATATAAACCTTCAACCTGATGAAAGATACAATGTGCTCTAGCTGATATTGCTTCGTTACGAAAAACTCTTCCCGGTGATATAGTCCGAATAGGTGGTTGGTTGTTTTCCATATACCGAACTTGCACAGAAGATGTATGTGTTCGCAATAAAATATCTGGATCCGTTTGAATAAAAAAGGTGTCCTGCATATCACGAGCAGGATGGTACTCAGGTAAGTTTAATGCAGTAAAGTTATGCCAGTCATCTTCTATCTCTGGTCCTTCTGAAATGTTAAACCCAATTTGAGAAAAAATATCAACAATGCGGTTTCTCACAACTGTTAGTGGGTGTTGACTCCCCAAAGAAGATGGAAAGGCTGGGCGAGACAAATCACCATAAATCCCAGAACTTAAATTTGAATTGAGACCTAACTTTAAAATTTTTATTTTATCTGAAACTGCAGATTTTAATTGATTTAAAATTTGACCAAATTCTTTCTTTTCCTGATTAGGAACTTCTCTAAATACTGCAAAGAGTTGATTCAAAATTCCCTTTTTACCAGAATAAGATATTCTAAACTGTTCTATTTCTTCTGCTCCTTTAGCTTGGAATTGAGCTACTTTCTCTAAGTGTTCTTTTACGGTTTCGATCATAATACAAAAATACTAATATACTATTGAATTAGTCCTTTTCCAATAAAGTAATGCACTACTGCATCTTTCATCAAAACACTTTGTTCTCCCGGCTTTAATGGAGGTAATTCTTCAACAAGTTTAAAATGTGGCCAACCTTCATCATCGAAGTAATCGAACTCATAATACCCAAAAGGTTCTAAAACAGAACAAATACCTATGTGAATGATATCAACATTATCGTCCTTTTTGAAACTATTGTGAATTTGACCCAATTCTTGAATACCTATCAAATATAAAATCCCCTCAATATCAATTGTTTCTGTTTCAGAAAAACGTTCAGTCAATAAAGAGACAAGTGTTTGCCAACGCTCTTTTAATTCTTGGTTTCTGGATGGTACTTTGTGCATAAAACAAAGATATGTCATTTCACAAAAGAGAGAATACAATGTTTAAAAAATCTTTATATTCGTTTAATGAATTATATTGATATCGCAATTATAGGTTTAGTCTTTTTTGGTGCTTTTAAAGGCTTTTCTAAAGGCTTCATCGTTGAAGTTGCTTCACTAATTGCCTTAATTTTAGGTCTTATTGGAGCCTTATTATTTTCTTCTTCTTTAGGAATACTTTTAGAAAGCTTTCTTGACAACGATCATATTCCTCCAGCAGGTGTTCTTTTTGCACTTATATTTATTGCAATAATTATTGGAATAAATTTCCTTGCTAAATTCTTAACTAGAGTTCTTAAAATGGCAGCCTTAGGTGGTGTCAATAGGATTTTAGGAGCTGTCTTCGGAGGACTAAAGTTTGTGTTGATTATTAGTACTATTTTCATAATAATGGACCAATTTCAATTTTTATTTTTCATGATGAATGAAGATATAATAGAAAATTCTCAATTCTATGAGCCTGTGAAATCGATTGGAAAGTATGTGTTTGAATGGTTTCTTGATAAAAAAGAATTACTACCCAAAAAACTAGTTTAGCATTCTTAGTGATGATGCTAAAACCCATCCCTCTGAACCGTTAGCAATTTTTATTTTCTTCCATTGAGCTAACTCATCCAGGACCTCAACTTTGGTTCCTTCATGAAGAACAAACAAAACCTCTGATCTATCATTTGGTTCCCCCCAAATATTAATTTTAGATTCAAAAACAATTCCTGATAATTCATTTTCAAGTTCTATATTTCGGGTATAAGTTAAGATGAATATAGACACAAAAAAAAGGGTGACTATCCAAAAAGAACTAAAGTAGATTCGTTTCCAAAGTCCATTGGTGTTCCACAAATAAAAAACAAACAATAATGCCATAATCCAAGCAATACATATGAGTATTTTTGCCCATTGAGTCATTGTAAACCAGGATAAAATTTTATTATTAACCTGATTAAAAATTGATTCTGGCAAAACTTCAATAGCATCAAGTGTCATGTTTTGAGCAAACTTGAGGTTTGTAGTAATTTCATTGTTTTTTGGATCCAACTGTTTGGCTTTTTCATAATAAAAAATGCTTTCCCCAACATTTCCCAAACGATAGTATGCATTGGCTAAATTAAAGTACAATTCTGAGCTGTGAAGTCCTGTTTTTAAAACCTCTTGATATTGAGCAACTGCTTCATTATAATCTCCAAGATTGTATACCTTGTTTCCTTCATCAAAAAGTAAATTAGGTGATTGAGACAACAAAAATGTACTAAAAAAAAGAAATCCGATAAACAAATTTTTTGTTTTCATAATTGTTTGTCCATTCTAGAAATTAGTTTTGAAGCACGATCAAAATCTTCTTGCATACGAACCGAAGTTGTTGGAGCATACCGAGCAGCCTCACAATCAGAGAGTAAAGCAACAAATTCTTTAATAAGATTAATTTCCACTTTCTTGCCTTTCAATAAGCTTGTAATTCGGTCTTTACTAAATTCCGAAGTTACAATACGCAATTTTGCTTTTAAATAGTTATGTAAAGCTCGTTCTAAAGATTCGTAAAATGCTTCTTTTTTTCTGAGGGCTTTCTTGGCAGAACTCAAGTATTTTTTAACCAGTCGATTAGCTGTTTTTTGACGTTCAGTTTCAGGGTCAATCTTTCTTGTTGATTTTGTTTTAAACCAAATAGTAAACAACAACAAAAATACAAAAGGTCCAAATATCATCAAATAGAAGTTACGTTTTCCA
>JAURBD010000013.1 GCA_030829155.1 Flavobacteriaceae bacterium | reverse complement strand
TTTGAATTCGGTACTCTATTTTTTTAGATTACCCTATGTCCTCAAAGATAAAGGAGCCATCAAAACTCTTATGAAAATTGAAAAAATAAAAGGGGTAACTTATCAAAAAATAAAAGTGAATTTTACCGAGGAAAATGGAGGGGTTGATCATCAAGATAATTTTCTATATTGGTTTAATAAAAAAACAAAAACACTAGACTACTTGGCTTATAGGTATTATACAAATAATGGTGGAGTTCGTTTTCGAGTAGCAGTAAATAAAAGAACTATTGATGGAGTAATCTTCCAAGATTATGAAAATTACAGTGCTCCCAAAAACACCCGACTGGATGAATTGCCCAGGTTGTACAGTAAAGGAAAGCTGGAACTGATATCCATGATTGAAAATAATTCCATTAAGATTTTGAACCCGTAAATTCATATGAAAAAAATTAATTTAAAAGAAAAGTTTTTGCTATTCGAAGACCACTGGAGTCCAAAAATCATTGCAGAACTGAATGGACAACTGATAAAGGTTGCAAAGGTTAAAGGTGAGTTTGTATGGCACGATCATGCAAATGAAGATGAATTATTTATGATCATCAAAGGGAGTTTACGTATTGAGTTTAAAGAAAAAGAAACGGTTGTTTTGAATGAAGGAGAAATTTTGATTGTTCCTCGTGGAATTGAACATAAGCCAGTTGCTGAAGAAGAAGTTTGGTTAATGCTTTTTGAACCAAGATCAACAAAACACACAGGAACTGTTAAAAATAAATTGACACAAACCAAACAAGAAAAAATTTAGCTCAATCCTTCCATTCTATTGGAATACAAATTTCGTTTCGTCGATTGATGAAATTATAAGGACTATTGTAAACAAGAACTACTGGTCTACCCATTATTTTAATTCCTTCGCTTTTTAGGCTTTTTTCTAATTGCTCCGTAAATTTCTTCTCCTTTGTTACGTTGGTATATCCCGAATAGCGAATCGCTGCAAAATAACCTTCTTCAGACTGATGTATTTGAACTTTTGATTCTTGGGGAGAAGGTGTAGTTTCAGGCTGGAATTTTCTCGGCAAAACAAATGCCATGGAATTTCCTTTTAGAGTCTTTTCCATATGAACTGGAGTAGTCATTGATATTTTTGTTTGAGACTCATTAGCCCCAGAAATATATCGAAAAAGATAACGAAATCCAGATGAATTATTGCTCTCTGATAGATAGGATGCCATCATTACTGGAGGATAATACCGTATTTCAAAGTCCGCTTTAGTTTGAATTATTTGGTACGATTGTTCCTCTGTTTGTGCCATAAGTAATAGTGGGAAAAATAAAAATATATAATATTTCATCTTCAATAAAGATATTAAACACAGCTGATTTTTTATAGTTTTCATCCTTTTTTGACCCCAAAAAATTAATTTAATAAAATTATGTACCTTTAAATATGTCGAAAATGAAGCTTAAAATGTCTTTTCTGGCGGAACCGTCTGATGCTAATTATCGTGGAAATGTTCATGGGGGTAAAGTGATGAAATGGATTGATGAAGTCGGCTACGCTTTGTCTGTTCAATATTCTGGTAAATATTGCGTTACCAAATTTGTAGATGATATTGAATTTTTGGAAGCTGTTCATATTGGTGATTTAGTAATTTTAGATGCCGAAATCATTAAAATTGGTAATACTTCCTTACGTATTCATGTCAATGTTTCTAGTGAAAGTTTGGTTGAAAAAATTAAAAAACAAAACTGTGCTTGCGATATTGTTTTTGTAGCTGTTGATGATGCAGGAAACAAAATCCAAATTTAATTTTTTCTCTTAGTCCAAATTTCATGCATAGGTTCCCCTCTACTATTCAACCCTTTGTGATACCAATCCAATCCTTTCAATTCATAAACGAAAGGTAAAACAGCTCCGCTTTTAGAATTATCTCTTGAGAAATAAATAATTGACTCTGTATAATCACCATTCTTAGCAGAGTATGTTCCTCCCCCTGAACCAAAAAACTTAAATGATTCAGTATTGAATGCTGTCCACTGAAAATGACCATCCAAAAGAAATTTTAATGTTTTACGGGGGCCATTTATATTCCTTCTCTTTTCACCTTCGGGTCGAACACGGCCAGCCATAAGCCATTTTCCGTGATGAATTTGTTTGTCAAGAGAGCTATTCTTCCATCCTCTAGGTAGAAGCACTATCCTTTTTAAGCTATCCTTTGCAAAATTCGAATTAAACTCCAAACGAACATTAAAGCCTTCATCCTTTTTTTGATAAAAACCTCCTCGTGTGCCCACAAAAACATTGGAATCAGAATTATACCTTGTTTCAATAAGGTAGTCCGAATCCATTAAAACTTTATGAATTATTTCTTGGCCCTGATGATTAGAAGTAAAAGTAAACACTTGTGCGGTGAGATTTATACTCATTAAAAAAAACATTATGAAAAAGGTAGGGTTTATCGACATAATCTTCGTATTAGTATAAATTAAAGGTATATTGATTAAATTCTATCTAAATTACAACGTAATATAAAAATTTGTTATGAATAAACCTGTAAACAATTACTGGAAAACAAATCTCAAATACTTATTTATTCTTTTAACCCTTTGGTTCACGGTCTCTTTTGGATTTGGAATATTACTAGTAGACTTGTTAAATCAAATTCAAATTGGTGGTTTTAAGTTAGGTTTCTGGTTTGCTCAGCAAGGCTCTATTTATATTTTTGTTGTGCTAATTTTTGTGTATGTATTTTTAATGAATCGTTTAGACGATAAAACAGGCGAATAATTATGGAGCAACAATTATGGATTTGGATAATGGTGGGTGTTTCCTTTGCAATTTACATTGGAATTGCAATATGGTCCCATGCATCCTCGACAAAAGAATTTTATGTAGCAGGTGAAGGTGTTTCACCCTTAGCCAACGGAATGGCTACCGCTGCAGACTGGATGTCCGCAGCATCTTTTATTTCTATGGCAGGAATCATTTCTTTCGCAGGATATGATGGATCGGTATACCTTATGGGATGGACAGGAGGTTATGTTCTTTTGGCACTTCTATTAGCTCCATACCTCAGGAAATTTGGAAAATTTACAGTACCAGATTTTATCGGGGATCGTTACTATTCGAATACTGCAAGGGCCGTAGCGGTCTTTTGCGCATTAATTGTTTCCTTTACCTATATTGCGGGTCAAATGCGTGGTGTAGGTTTGGTCTTTTCAAGATACCTTACCGTTGATATAAATACTGGTGTTCTAATTGGCATGGGGATCGTTCTTTTTTATGCTGTTTTAGGTGGTATGAAGGGTATTACCTATACTCAAGTTGCACAATATTGCGTTTTGATTTTTGCCTTTTTGGTTCCCGCAATTTTTATTTCAATGATTATGACCGGTATGCCAATTCCCCAATTAGGAATGGGTTCAAAAGCAGCTGATGGAATTCATCTATTAGAAAAATTAGATGGGCTTCATAAGGAACTAGGTTTTCATCAATATACCTCTGGTTCAAAATCTAAACTCGATGTTTTCTTGATTACAGCTGCATTGATGTTGGGAACTGCAGGACTTCCCCACGTGATTGTGAGGTTCTTTACGGTTAAAAAAGTTCGCGATGCTCGAAAATCTGCTGGATGGGCTTTGTTATTCATTGCAATCCTCTACACTACTGCACCAGCTATTGCAGTTTTTGCTAGGACAAACCTTATTCAAACGGTAAGTAATAAATCTTATGAAACCTTACCTGAATGGTTTTCTAATTGGGAAAGTACGGGTCTTTTAAAATTTACTGATAAAAATCAAGATGGGTTGGTTCAATATGTTGCAGATCCTAAGATAAATGAACTTGTCATAGACAAAGACATTATTGTTATGGCAAACCCAGAAATTGCAAATCTTCCAAATTGGGTAATTGGTCTTATGGCAGCTGGAGCATTAGCTGCTGCATTATCAACCGCTGCAGGTTTATTATTAGTGATTTCTTCTTCGGTATCCCATGATTTACTTAAAAAAATTGTTTATCCTTCAATCTCTGAAAAAGGAGAACTTATTGCTGCTAGAATTGCTGCCCTTTTTGCTGTAATATTAGCTGGATATTTTGGGATTAATCCTCCTGACTTTGTTGCTGCAACGGTTGCTTTGGCTTTTGGTTTGGCTGCAGCTTCTTTTTTTCCAGCAATTGTTATGGGAATTTTCAGTAAACGAATGAATAAAGAAGGAGTAATTAGTGGCATGGTTGTAGGGATTTCTTCAATGCTTTTTTATATGATGAAATTCAAACTTGGTTTCTTTGGTGGGGGTAGTAATGAAGATTGGTGGTTCGGTGTTTCACCCGAAGGATTTGGAACTCTTGCTATGTGTGCCAATATTTTGGTTGCAATTATAGTTGCCTCTCAGACTCAAATCCCTCCAAAGAAAGTACAATTAATGATTGATGAAATTAGAAAACCTTAATTTGCAAATCAAAAAAAAATACTCTAATAGTTCATTAACAATAGAGAAAAGAGAGTACTTCAGAATATTTCTTGGTTATGATTTTTAAAACACAAACTTTTTTAATTTAAAAAGATTAAGTTTGTGTGTATTTTTCTTTAAAATTATATTGTAAGTGTACACAAAAAAAATCTTTTTTTTCTTAATTGGGTTAGGTATCATCAGTTGCTCTTCTGATGACAGCCGGTGTGGAAATATCATTGACAAGCAAATTATTAATGGGAAATACTATTTTATTTTTGATGTTAATAGCGACATTTTTAACACCAACAATAATGATAATAATTCTTACATCCCTGACAACTCTGTAAGTGGTGAAGTAAGCAGCGCTGATTTTGATAAATTCTCAATTGGACAAGAATATTGTTCAGAGTAAATAAGCGGCACAGTTTTTATAAATTTCTCAAAATCCATTCGTAAGTATTGGAGATGAATTCCATGTATTGATTTTGAAAACCCTCCTCAGTTTTAAAAGCCTTAATCGTTTTTTCTCTTACAAAAATTGGAATAGTTATTTTTCTACTTTTTGAGCTATCGTATATGATGAAGATAACTCTATGATCTCCAGAAATAAATGGGGCTTTTTGCATTTCAGACATCCAATACTTTAAAATCTCAACTGACCATTCTTGAGCTTCAAGGCCCAAACGCATTTCATCTATTTCTGTTCTTAAGGGTTCATATGGAATGTCAGAAGTGATTTCTAATTTATAGGGTTGGAAAAAAGTAAATTGTCCATAAGAAAAGGTACTAAATAAAACGATTAAAAATACAATTTGCTTCATTTGAGATTTAAAATTAATTACTAGTTTGAGGGCCTTTTTAACACTCTTTTTATTATTCCTTTAGCGCCCTAGTCAAAAATACGCTTTTGGATAAAATTAAACTGTTAAGTGAATCAAAAAATACGCTTCTTTTTTTTTGGTGCAATTTTAACAATTGGACCTTTAGTGATGGATGCTTACTTATCTGCAATCCCGTCTATTGAAAAGAAATGAGAATACCTCAATCATTTCTGTTAACAATACGTTGAACTATTTTTTAGTAAGTTAAGGTATAGGTCAATTCTTTGGAGGTCCATTATCAGATCAAATAGGGCAAAAAAAATTGGCGCTTTTGGGCTCATTATTTTTGTAATTAAGTCTTTTTTAATTACTAGTTCAGCATCGGCAATGTTCATCAGTTTTTTTCGAAAAATGCAGGTGCTGTCTCTGCTATGATGTCTTTTTAGTATTTTTACTTCTGGGAGTATTTAGGATTGATTTCGGGGACTGTGTTCAACAACAGTCTTACACCTTTATTTGGAATTATGTTATCAGCGAGAATTCTTGCTAAAATACTGACTCACGTTATACCTGTTTTGGACAGTAAACACCTTGATATAGAAAAAAATATTTTATAATTTATTCTGATTATCTTCTGGTTAAAACCATTGCTGAAGCACCACCACCACCATTGCAAATCGCTGCTGCTCCAAGCTTTGTACTTCTGTGTTTCATGGCATGAATTAGACTGACTAGGATTCGGGCCCCAGAACATCCAAGTGGATGGCCTAGAGAAACAGCTCCCCCATGAACGTTTACTTTTTCAGGATCTAATTCTAAGAGTCTTATGTTTACTATACCAACTACAGAAAATGCTTCATTAAATTCAAATAACTCTACTTCATCTAACTTAACATTTGCTTTTGCCAGTGCTTTTGGTAAAGCCTTAGCAGGAGCAGTAGTAAACCATTGAGGTTCATGAGCCGCATCTGCATAACCAAGCACAGTAGCAAGGGGTGCTAGGCCTAATGCTTTTGCTTTCTTTTGGGACATCATTATCAAAGCTGCTGCTCCATCATTGATTGTTGATGCGTTTGCAGCAGTAACAGTTCCATCTTTTGTAAACGCTGGTTTTAGTTTTGGTATTTTATCCAACATAACATTAGTAAATTCTTCATCCTTAGCAATAATTTTATCATCTCCTTTTCGTTGTTTCACTATTACTGGAACCACCTCACCTTTTAGGATTCCGCTTTCCCATGCTGCTGCACTTCTTCGATAAGATTCAGCTGCAAAGGCATCTTGTTCTTGTCTACTTATTGAATATTTTATTGCAGTTGCGTCTGCATAAGTTCCCATTGCAACTTGATCAAAGGCATCTTTCAAGCCGTCTTTTTGAATAACGTCTTCCATTTGAGTCCCACCAAATTTTATGCCTGCTCGCGTTCGAACAATATGGGGGGCTAAGCTCATACTCTCCATTCCACCAGCAATCACCACTTCGGCATCTCCAAGAGCGATAGCCTGAGCAGCCATCATAATAGTTTTCATCCCAGATGAGCAAACTTTATTTACAGTAGTACATGGAACAGTATCAGGAATTCCTGAAAATATTGCAGCCTGACGCGCAGGTGACTGACCCACCCCTGCTTGTAAAACATTTCCCATAAACACTTCATCAATTTCAGAAACATCCAGACCTATAGCATCTATGGCTCCTTGAATCGCTATTGCTCCTAATCTAGGAGCAGGTACTGTTGATAGTCCTCCCATAAATTTACCCAACGGGGTTCTTTTTGCAGATACAATTACAACTTGATTTAATTCCATAAGCTAATTTCTTTCGTTAATCCTTTTAACTATTGAAGCAAATATACTTCCATAAATAGAGTGCACCAAACTGGATAGGGCTGAAGGAATTGCAGTCGCAGGATTTGTAAAGTTTTCACGAGCCAAAACAGCCCCTAGTCCTGAATTTTGCATTCCTACTTCAATTGATATAGTTCGACTCACGCCTTTATTTTTAAAAATATTATAAGAAATAAAATACCCAAGTAAAAAACCTAATAAGTGTAATGTCATAATTGCTGCTATTAGTCGAAACCCTGAAGTTAAAATTATTTCTTTGCCTTGACCAATAATACTTGCCACAATAAACGTAATCAATAGAACTGCTACTGGTGGTGCAAAAGGAATTATTTTTTTGGTTAATCTTGGTAAAAATCGGTTTAATAAAACTCCAGATGTCAATGGAAATAAAACAACTTTCAAAGTACTGTAAAACAAACTTATTGCATCAACTTCTAAATAACTTCCCGACAGATAGCTGGTCAGAAGCGGTGTCATTATGATGGCAGCTACAGTTGAAATTGTGGTCATCGTTACCGATAAAGCTAAATTTGCATCTGCTAAATAAGCAATAACATTTGATGCAGTGCCTCCAGGACAACTGGCTACCAAAATAAGCCCAACAGCGAAAAATGGTGGCAATTCAAAAAGAATTGCTAAACCCCAGCCAAGAAATGGCATAATGGTAAATTGTAATAAAAGTCCAAAGCCAACCCAAAGAGGTGTTTTAAATACTTGTTCAAAATCGCTCCATTGAAGAGTAAGACCCATACCCAGCATAATTCCTCCCAAGCCAAAAGTAATCCAAGGTCCAGAAAACCAAATAAACCCTTGTGGATATACTAATGAAAGGAGGGCACAACTCATTACTAAAAAAGGAAAAGATCTGTTAAATTGTTCAATAAACTTCATAGGGAAATGGTATACTGAATTAAAAAAATCAGAATTCCGACAAAATTGTAGTTGAACAAATATAAATGTAATTAATTTTAATTTTTAATAACTTTTCAATACTTTCCGAACTTATTATGGAATAGTCTTAAAGTTTATGTCATGAAAGAGTACTTTTTTTACCTTGTTCTAAGTCTGATTTTTGTTCATCTTCAAGCACAAGAAGTAAGTTTTATAGATTATAACTTGAGCAATGGTCTTCATGTTATTTTACATCAAGACAATACAGCTCCCGTAGTAACAACCTCCGTTTTATATCATGTAGGATCTAAAGATGAAAAAGAAGACAGAACAGGTTTTGCTCATTTCTTTGAGCATCTTTTATTTGAAGGAACTAAAAACATAGAACGAGGAAAATGGTTTAATATCGTTTCTGCTAATGGCGGAGAAAACAACGCCTACACCAGCAGTGATTATACCTATTATTACGAGGTCTTTCCGTCAAATAATCTTGAGTTAGGTTTGTGGTTAGAATCAGAAAGAATGCTTCACCCAATCATTAATAAAATTGGTGTTGACACCCAAAACGAAGTAATTAAAGAAGAAAAAAAGGTTGATGAAGAAAGCCCCTATGGAAAAGTTCTGGGTGTAGTCAAGGATAACTTATTTGTTAATCATCCATACAAAAGAACTGTTATTGGAGAGACAGCCCATCTTGACGCAGCAAAACTAGAAGAGTTTCTGGAATTTAATAAAAAGTATTACGTGCCCAATAATGCCATTTTAGTGGTTGCTGGAGATATTCAAATTGATGCTACTAAAAAAATGATTGATAATTATTTTGGCCCTATTCCAAAGGGAAAAGTAATCGATCGTAAAAAAATAAAAGAAAAGCCGATTTTAGAAACTCTTGAAGCAACTGCATACGATACAAATATCGAAATACCTATGCTTGTCACTGCCTATAGAACACCCTCAATAAAAAATAGAGATTCAAAGGTATTGGACATGATTTCTAGTTATTTAAGTGATGGAAAATCATCTAAATTGTATCGTAAAATGGTTGATGAAAAAAAAAATGCTATAGAAATTGGTGCCTTCAATATAGGTCAAGAAGATTATAGTATGTATATCATTTACGGGTTGCCCTTAGGAGATACCTCTCTCGAAAAAATCACAAAAGACTTTGATGAAGAGATCATCAAAATTCAAGAAGAATTAATTTCTTTAAAAGATTATCAAAAACTACAAAATATGATTGAAACTAATTTTGTAAACTCAAATTCTTCAGTTGAAGGAATTGCTAATTCCTTAGCAGAGTACTATGCATTTTATAAGGATACTAATCTGATCAACTCAGAAATCAAAATATATCGTTCAATTAGCAGAGAGGAAATTCAACAGGTTGCTCAAAAATACCTGAAGCCCAATCAACGTTTGGTGCTCCGTTATTTACCAGAATCTACTAAATAATACCACTTTGAAATGAAAAAATTACAATTTTTTTTTATTGCACTCTCTAGTCTATCAGGTATCTCTGCTCAAATCGACCGAAGTATTCAGCCTAAATCTGCACCCGCTCCTTTAATTCAGTTAGATGAGCCTCAAAGTTTTATCCTAAAAAATGGTCTGACCATTTTGGTGGTAGAAAATCATAAACTTCCAAAAGTATCTATTAGTTTAAGTATTGACAACCCTCCAGTTTTTGAAGGAAAATTAACCGGCGCAAATAGTTTATTAGGAAGCATGTTGGGCAAAGGTTCTTTAAATATCGAAAAAAACACCTTCGAAGAAGAAGTTGATTTTATGGGAGCCACCTTGAGTTTTGGTTCTTCTGGGGCATTCGCCTCGTCTCTTTCACGATATTTTCCAAGAGTTCTAGAGCTTATGGCTGATGCTGCTTTAAATCCTAATTTTTTAGATGACGAATTTGAAAAGGAAAAGGAAAAACTAATCGAATTGATTCGATCCTCAGATAAAGATGTTCAAGCTGCTGCACGTAGAGTGGGTAATTTAATTACATTCGGCGAGAAACACCCCTATGGAGAATTTACCTCAATTGAAAGTGTTTCTAAGCTTAATATTTCAGATATAAAAAAATATTACGCCTCAAATTATAATCCAGAAAATGCTTATTTAGTTGTTGTCGGTGATGTTGATTTTAAAACCGTTAAAAAACAGGTTTCAGCTTTATTCAAGAATTGGAAAGGTAAAGCTCCTATGGCTTATCAATTCGATGCCGCAAAAAACAGTTCAGCATTGGATATTCATTTCATTGAAATGAACAATGCAAGTCAGTCAGAAGTTTCTGTAATATTTACAAATGAAATTAATAAAAAACATCCAGATTATTTTTCTATGCTTCTAATCAACAGCATTTTAGGAGGTGGAAGTCAAGGTCGTTTATTTCAAAACCTCAGAGAAGATAAAGCATTTACTTACGGCTCTTATTCAAGGTTCCAATCCAATAAATATTCTCGTGCAAAACTGAGCGCCTTTGCAAGTGTTCGAAGTTCAGTTACAGACAGTGCCGTAGTTGAATTGGTAAGAGAATTAGAAAAAATTAGAACAGAAAAAGTAACATTAAAAGAATTGAATGCTGCAAAAGCAAAATATTTAGGAACTTATGTTTTGGCTATTGAAAAGCCTGAGACAATTGCGCGATATGCCATGAGTATTCAATCAGAAAACCTACCTGCTGATTTTTATAAAACCTTTCTTCAAAAAATAAACAAAGTTACTGTTTCAGACATTTTAAGGACTGCAGAAAAACATATAAAACTGGATAATGCTAGGGTTTTTGTAACGGGAAAGGGTAGCGATGTTTTAAAAAATCTTGAAAATGTGGCTCCTTTTGGGGAAAAATTAAAAGTTTCTTATTATAATAAATATGGTACTCCTATCAAACGGCCTGATTATTTAGAATAAATTACCTGATAGTTTTTCAGCTGCTTCTATTTTAAACAATTTCATTAAAGTTATCGAAGGCCTTGATAAATTCGAGAGCGTTACTTCAAAAAGCGAAGTGGCTCAGAGAACTTCGCAGGGAATGCAATACCATCATCAATTCTATTCAACCATCAGTATAATACGGAGTTTAATGAAGAAATCGATTGTACATAAAGACAAAGGATGTTTGGAAACATAGGAACAAAGTATTGGATTAAGAGGAGATGAACTTGAAAATGCTTTAAAGAAAATATATGTTTAAAGTGCGTCTTACTTAGAAGTTTTTTTTTGCCCCAAATAAACTCCAGAAATAATTAAAAATGTAGCTAACCATTGAAATTTACTAAAACTCTCTCCATCGAATATCCCCCAACCAATAGCAACAATTGGTAACAAATAAGTAATTGAAATTGCAAAAACCGCTGATGATATAGCTAACAATTGATTGAACATAACTTTTGCAATAGCAGTTCCAAATAAAGCAAGAATAAAAATATATCCAATAGATTTTAAAACAACCTCTTGATTATAAAATCCAGACCAATTAAAATCAGAAAATAATAAAATTAATATTGCTGGTGGAGTAATCATCAAAAAGTTCCCTAGTGCAATTGCAATCGGTGATACCTCGGAAAGTTTATTTTTTAGGATATTAACATTAACACCATAAAAAACAGAGGCACAAACAATCAATAAGGAATATTTTGGATCGCCATTTGTATTAAATGAAAATTCTTGAGCCACTAATAAAAGTGTTCCCAAAAAGCCTACTAAAACTCCCAAAAGTTGTCTTCTGAGGATTTTAACACGAAACAAAAAATATGCAAAAACAAGGGTAAACAATGGAGTCAATCCGTTTAGAACAGCTGCAACAGAACTATCAACCTCAGTCTCTGCATATGAAAACAAAAAAGTAGGAAAAAAAGTTCCATAAAAACCCGTCTGTAAAATCCAGTTCCATTCTTTTCGGCTTATTCCTCTTAAAGAATTCGCCCCAAAGAAAAGAAGGATAATCGTGGTAAAAAGTATTCTAAATGATCCTAATTGAAGAGGTGTTAAACCTATAAGTCCTTTTTTAATAAGAATATAAGAACTCCCCCAGATGATAGATAGGGAAATGAGGTATACCCACTTCCTAAATATTATTGTCATACACCTAATTTTATGTAAAAATCGTCCTTTTTAAGGAAACTCATTATTATTAAATTAGTATTTTTGCAAAAAATAATAATGAAAATAATTTTAACACTTCTATTAACTTTAGTTATTTCTATTAGCTGTAAACAAGCTACTCCTCAAGTAAAAACAATTGAGGATATAAAATCTCAAAAAGTTGTTTTGAATTCTGATAACCTAATCAAAGGTGAGTTGAAAATTACAGGAATGACCTGTGCAATTGGATGTGCTGCATCCATTGAAAAAAAATTAAATAAAACTCCAGGAGTTCAATCTGCTAAAGTAGATTTCGAAAATGCTATTGCTCAAGTAGTTTTTGATCCCACCTGGATAAAAGACCAAGAATTAAGCACAGTTATTCAAGAGGTTGGTTCTGCCTATAAAGTTACTGATAACAAAAGAGTTGATTCTTTTAGTATTTTAAAGTAACCTTATTTTTTAGATGCTTTTTTCCACTCAAAAGATTCCATTAATTGCATCATGTCATTTTCAATATACTGTGCTGCAGGCATTAATGAATCATAATGAGGCCTTGTAAAAAAATACAATGACCCCACTAAAAAATGATTGATACTATCTGTCAAAAAAAATTGTGCCTGAGAAGCAGCATCTCCTACAACTCTGAATAGAGTGCCATAAACTCTCTTTTCCGGGTTTTGAAAAACTCTCTCGGGAATCTCTTCTGCTTTTACAATATGTTTACTTGGCATTTGATAGGCGTCATAAAGAAGTGAATCTAGATTTTTTTCTATTGGTATATAGGATAAATAAATTGTTGCTTTCATTTTGGGGTATATGATTTTGTTCCAACAATGATCTTGTGAAACAACTTTTGCTACCTGATTTACATCAAAAGAAAAAGTACAATCCTCTACCATACTTTTATAAATAGGTTCAGGATAATTCAAACTTAAATAAGCTTTTGGTTTTGGGAGTGAATTCTCTTCACAACTAACTGAACCAAAAATTAAAAACCCTAATGCCAAAAAATTTTTAATTATATACAGATACTTCATGTAAATCTTATGGTAATGTTACTTTGATTTGTTTAATTCTTTTTTGATCTACAAGCTCTATTGTAAAAAGTATTTTTTCAAATACTATTTTTTGTCCAAAAACAGGTAATTGCTGTGCTATCTCTAAAATAAAACCAGCTAATGTTTCCGAATCTCCTTTTGCTTTTTCAAAAGCTTCAAAATCGTCAAGTTGAAGTATTTTATAAAGATCTTTAAGGCTGATCTTTGCATTAACAACAAAGTTATTTTCATCTATTTTAGAATATTCCAATTCCTCTTCATCAAACTCATCAGAAATATCTCCTACAATTTCTTCAATAAGGTCTTCAAGTGAAACGATACCTGAGGTTCCGCCATATTCATCAACTACAACAGCCATATGCATTTTCTTGACTTTGAATTCATTCAATAAATCATCAAGTTTTTTGTTTTCAGGGACATAGTAAGGTTTTCTTAAAAGCTTCTGCCAATTAAACCCAGGTGTGGTGATGTTTGGCATTAAATCTTTAACATATAAAATCCCATCAATTTGATCCAATTTTTCATTGTATACAGGAATCCTAGAAAATCCTTTCTCAATAATTAAGGGCAATATTTCTTCAAAAGACATTTTCTTGTCCAAAGCAAAAACATCAATCCTAGGGCACATCACTTGTTTAGTATCTGTGGCCCCAAAATTAATTATCCCCTGAAAAATTTGATCTTCTTCTTTAGTAGTGTCTTTTTGTTCAGTAAATTCAAGAGCCTGAGAAAGGGTATCAACAGAAAAAGAGTTGGATTGTTGTCCAAATTTACCTTCCAAGAACAAGGTTATTTTACTCATTGGAATAGTTACAAAAAATAACAAGTTCAGATCTAAACGGTAAATTACTCCAGACATTGCCCTTGAAAAGACCATACTGTTCTTATTGGCATAAATTTTTGGTAGAATCTCCCCAAAAAGTAAGATTACAAAAGTTATCAAACCGATTTCTATCAGAAGCTTGACAAAATCATTAGAAATTCCTCCGAAAAGTAAATCCCCTAAAGATGCAAATAAAAGTACAATCCCAATATTAATAAAATTATTAGCCACAAGAATTGTGGCTAATAATCTTTTAGGTTTTTTTAATAAACTTTCAATCCTAATCGTTTGCTTAGGATACTTTTCTTTTTGTTCGTCAATCAAAGATGGAGTCAAAGAAAAAAAAGCAACTTCTGCTCCCGAGATTAGTGCTGAACTAATAAGCAAAAATGTCAAAAGTATAATTTTTAAACCTACAATTGGTTCAATTGACATTAAGAGAATGTAAATACTTAAGGGTTCAGGATCCAATTAGTTTTGGTTTAAATTAAAAAGGTAAATCATCTTCTTTGGAAGGTGGTTTTGTTGAGGTTGGAGGTGGAGCATCTGGAACACTTTTTTTGGTGCTTAAAAAGGTAAATTCATCCACATTAATTTCGGTAGAGTACCGATCAGTTCCGTCTTCTGCCTGCCATTTTCTTGTTTTAATTTTTCCTTCAACATATACCCGATCTCCTTTACTCAAGTATTTTTCACAGATTTCAGCAGCTTTATTTCTTATAACTATATTGTGCCAATCGGTATTGGTAACTTTCTCACCCGTTGCTTTTTTAGTGTAGGTTTCGTTAGTCGCTAAGGGAAATCTTCCGATTGCTCCTCCTCCTTCGAAATAGTGCATTTTTATGTCATCTCCAAGATGACCAATTAACATGACTTTATTAAGGCTTCCACTCATACTGATAGATTTAAAGGATTAAACATGTTTAAATATAATAAAGTTCTAGTTTTTAAAGATAAAAATTTTTAATAAATTTATCTAAAACCCTAGGTACTGGATAGTTATGAATTTCATTTTCAAACATTCCTCCTTCCAAAAGAGCTTTGGTTTTTACTTTCCAATATGTAATATACAACTGTTGATGAGATAATTTATATTTAATTGGAATTTCGTTAATTATGGATATTGAAGTGTCTTTAATTTTAGTGTATTTTGAAATTAAGGAAGCCTCAGAAATTTCACTAATATTCAAAACATTTAAACTATCTACTAAAGGGAATTCATACAAATTTTGCCAAATCCCTTTTGTTGTTCTTTTTTGAAGGACAGTTTTATTATTGGGTGTTTCAAAAACTAAGTAATTAAAATATCTATCGGAAACCTTAATTTTATTTTTTTTGAGTGGAAGTTTACTCACTAAGTTTTGGTTGAAAGCTTTGCAATCATTTTGAAAAGGGCATGAATTACAGGCTGGTTTTTTCGGAGTGCATTGAAGTGCACCAAATTCCATTAAAGCTTGATTAAATTCACCTGGACTTACTCCAACCATTAATTGAGTTGCTAATTCCTTAAACTCTTTTAAAGCATAAGATGCATCTATTGGAGTATCTTTCCCGAAAAAGCGAGATAAAACACGATAAACATTCCCGTCAATAACTGCTTGGGGTTCGTCATAACAAATTGATGATATAGCACTAGCGGTATAATCTCCAATTCCTTTTAAAGTCAAGAGTTCTTTGAATGTTTTAGGGAAAACAGAATTATATTCGGATACAATTTCTTTTGCTGTGTAATGCAGATTTCTCGCCCGGGTATAATACCCTAAACCTTGCCATAATTTTAAGACCTGTTGTTCTTCAGCAGCAGCTAAATCGTTAACTGTAGGGAAATTTTTAATGAAACTCTCGTAATAGGGTGTTCCTTGAGCTACTCGAGTCTGTTGCATAATAATCTCAGAAAGCCAGATGCTGTATGGATCAGTACTTTTACGCCAGGGAAAAGATCTTTTGTGTACTTTGTACCAGGCCATTAATTGAGTATTCCAAGTCATAAATTATAAAAGTAATGCTTCGATTTGAATTTAAAAAGGTAAATATTAATGAATTAGGCTAAGGAATTTTAAATTTATATATTTGCATTCCTCAAAATAGGATAAACTATAATTAAAAGTTATTATGACTAAAGCAGAAATCGTTTCAAATATTTCGGAACAACTAGGAATCGACAAGGGTGATGTACAGGCAACTGTAGAAAAATTTATGGAAGAAGTTAAATCTTCTTTAGAAGGAAATGAAAATGTTTACTTAAGAGGGTTTGGAAGTTTTATAGTTAAAACTAGAGCAGAAAAAACCGGAAGAAATATTTCAAAAAATACTGCTGTAAAAATTCCGGCTCATAACATTCCGGCTTTTAAACCAGCTAAAATATTTATAGAAGGAATTAAAACTAAGGTTCCCATAAAATAATTTATTAATCAACAATAAAACAAACTATGCCAAGCGGTAAGAAACGTAAAAGACATAAGGTTGCTACGCATAAACGTAAAAAAAGACGTAGAGCTAACCGTCACAAGAAAAAATAGTGTAGAATACACTTAAAAAATTCATTGTTCTTTGAAATGAAGCTAGGTTTTCTAAACTAAGCTTCACAGGATAAATCCTGAAAAATTATTGTTTAATCCGTTTGCACAAATTAATTTGTACAAACATAATATTACTCAGAGTGAATAAAGAATTGATTATACGATCGAATTCCTCTGCAGTTGATTTCGCATTACTCAAGGATGGAAAACTAATTGAGCTCAATAAAGAAATAGAAGATAACAAATTTTCTGTTGGCGATATATTTTTTGCCAAAGTTAGAAAATCTGTTGGTGGACTAAATGCCGCATTTGTAAATGTAGGTCACGAAAAAGATGGTTTTTTACACTATCACGATCTTGGTCCCAAACTTCCTTCTTTATTGAAATTTATTAAACAGGTAAGTACAGGTAAAACAAAAGATTATTTATTAAAAAATTTTCGTTTTGAAAATGACATTGAAAAAAATGGAATGGTCAGTGATGCTATTGCCTCAAACCAACAAATATTGGTTCAAGTAGTAAAAGAACCTATTTCGACCAAAGGACCAAGAATTAGTTCCGAGCTTTCATTAGCTGGACGCTATATGGTATTGGTTCCATTTTCTGAAAGAATCTCAATTTCACAGAAAATAGAAAGCAAAGAAGAGAAAAATCGTCTCAAACGTCTTGTTCAAAGCATCAGACCAAAAGGATTTGGAGTTATTATTAGAACAGTAGCTAAGGATAAAAAAGTTGCCGAGCTTGATGCAGATCTACAACAACTTGTTCAGCGTTGGAAGAATATGTGTTCAAGGCTTTCTAGAATAAGTAAATATCCAACTAAAGTGTTGAGCGAAATAGATCGCTCTTCTTCTATACTTCGTGATATATTTGATGATTCTTTTACTGGAATATATGTAGACGACCAAGAGTTGTATGGTGAAATAAGTGAATACTTAAAAACTATTGCTCCTAAGAAAGCTAAAATTGTAAAACACTACAAAGACTCTCTTCCAATATTCGAAAAATTTAGTGTTGAACGACAAATCAAAACAGCCTTTGGAAAAACAGTTTCCATGCAAAAAGGAGCTTATTTGGTAATTGAACACACAGAAGCTTTGCATGTAATTGATGTTAATAGTGGTAATCGATCAAATAAATCGAGAAATCAAGAAGAAACAGCCATGGAAGTCAATATGATTTCGGCTTCTGAAATTGCACGTCAATTGCGTCTTCGAGACATGGGAGGAATAATTGTGGTAGACTTTATCGATCTTGGATCTAGTGAAAATAGACGTGTTCTATTTGAACATTTAAAAAAAGAAATGAGTACCGATAGAACCAAACACAAAATTCTACCTCCCAGTAAATTTGGTCTTATTCAAATTACTCGTCAACGAGTACGCCCAGAAATAAATATCAAAACCAAAGAGCCCAACCCTAATTTAAATGGAGAGGTTGAGGCACCAATTGTTTTACTTGATAAAATCAACGCAGACCTTAACAAAATTGTTAACAACGCACAGCATCAAAAAAAGAAAATTGAATTGCACATTCATCCTTTTATTGCTGCTTATTTGAACCGAGGGTTCCCTTCCATCCGAACCCAATGGTTATTTAAGCATAAAAAATGGGTAAAAATTATACCCAGAGATGCTTATAATTATTTACACTATCGTTTTATTAGTAATAAAAAATCGATTCGTGTTTAAAACTTTAAAAGCGGTACTCCAAAAGAGTACCGCTTTTTTTATAGTCAATAATCATAATGAATGGTGTATTTTTGAATATGCAAAAACAAACTTCTTTTACAGTTCAAGAAGCTCAAAAAAAACTGGAACGCTATTGTGCCTATCAAGAACGTTCCCATCAAGAGGTAGTTCAAAAATTAAAATCATTGAACATGATTCCCGTAGCAATTGACCAAATTATAAGTGAATTAATTACTAATAATTACTTGAATGAAACTCGTTTTGCTCAAGCGTATGTTAGGGGTAAATTTAGACATAAGAAATGGGGTAAAATTCGAATTCAAAGCCAACTAAAATTACGCCAAATAAGCCCTTGGAACATCAAAAAAGCAATGGAGGAAATTCCTTATGAAGAATACCTAAAAACTTTCGATGAACTCTTCAATAAATTTTGGGTTCAATATAAACAAAAAGATCTCTTTTTATGTCAAAAAAAAGTTGTAGATCGTCTTCAATATAGAGGATGGGAAAACGAACTCATTTTTGAAGCAATCAATCAAAAAAAAAGAGAATATTCTTAAATTATGTTGTACTGAATTCCTATGCTTCCATTACCTCTTGGCATTGGAACTAGGTTAGTTTCTGTGTAAACTTCATTAAAAATATTATTCAGAAGAAGAATCACTTCAAATCTTTTATTAGTTGAGATCCATTTAGTACTTATATCCAACACAGTGTATGGATCTCCGATTGATCGTTCTGCTTTTTTAACAACTATACTTGATGACAAATTATTTGACAACTTATTGAACGAGCGTATTGTAAAATGATTTTTTAATGAATTGATGGAATAACGCGATAAAGCATAATCAGCTGTACCCTTCACTTTATCATCAATATAGGTATAACCCAATTGAATGTTTTGAGAAAAATCGAAAAGGGAATAGGTCTGTTTATATTCTAACTCAAAACCATTAGTAGTTACCTTTTGAATATTATTTGCCTGCCATAATTCTTCCTCCTTGTTTTTGACATAATCAATTAAATTATTGGAATTACGATTAAAATATGAAGCAGATAAAGAGGATTTTACTCCTGAAAAACGAAAGCCCAGTTCGAAGGCAAGAGCACTTTCGGGCTTCAAGTTTTCATTGCCTAATGTAGTTCTATCACTATAATACAAATCTGTATAAGTTGGGATTCTGTATGTAGATCCAATGTTTCCATACGCTTTAAATCTAGATCTTAAGGCCATTCCTATATCAATCCCTGGAAAAAACCGCATTCCAAAATCAGTATAATTATTGAATGCAATTCCTGGGGTTATGTCCAACTTGTCATTCAAAAACAAAAAACGGTGTTCAGCAAAAATATTAGTAATTATTCGATTGTGTTCTCCCAAGTTATTACTAATGATACTCACCCGAGACAAGTCAACACCAAGACCAGTCGTACCCATACTAGAAAAAAGACTGTAGTCTAAAGATGCACCAATTTTATTGGATATGTGAAGATTTCTATAAACACTGGGATTATCTCTTATATAAACATAAATATCTTGATTTCTTCTCCAGTAAATTCTGGGCTTAAAAACGACTTTTTCTTTCTTAATTATCGAAGAAAATGCTACTAAGCTTCCCTGAGTTTCCTCATACTGTTCAGTCGCAGAAGGAGTAGCATAAAACCCGTTTGCTCCAAATTTTCTTTCCGAAAAATATCCTAAAAATTGAATGGGTAAATTATCTGAAATAAGATTACCTTTAATGAAATAATTTGTGTTATTGAAATCGGTATTATGTCTATATCCGTCTGAGCAGTTACCTGAAAAATGTCCCAATAATCCCAATTGGTCTGAGTTATTCTGAAGGGTTACTTTATAATGTTTTTGGTCGTAGGAGCCAAACTGGGCGGAAATCTGATTCTCTCCGGTACCTGCAGTTTTGGTTACGATATTGATTGCTCCAGTAAAGGCATTCTGTCCAAAAATCCTTGCTGCTGGGCCTTTTAAAATTTCTACTCGCTCGATCAAAGCTATTGGAGGAAGCAAATTCAAAGTATGATGTCCTGTTTGAGCATCATCTAATTTTATACCATCAACCAAAAGTAGTGTCTGATCAAAACTCCCACCTCTAATATACAAGTCAGCTTGCATTCCTTCTAAACCTCTTTGACGTATATCAATTCCTGATATTTGTTGCAACAAAACAACTAGATTTGTTGCTCCACTCTTTTGAATTTCATCAGCGTTGATTATCTGTAAAGTTATGGAATATTCTGAAAGAGGTAAGTCGATTCTATTGGTGTTGAGTACAATTTCATCCAGCTTATTGGTTTTAACTTCTAAAGATTCTGTTTGTGAAAAAAGATTAGTTGAGCACAACAGAATAAACGAAAAACTTAGTTGTTTTATCATTAGGTTTTGGGGATTTTTTTGAAGGCTAAAAAATTAATCTACTAGAAGGATTAATTTGTTGTCTTGTAACTCAACTGTTCCTGATGAAATTTCAAGGGCTATCGAATTTGAATCGATTTTTTTAAATGGCATTTCAAATGATTTTGAAGGGTCAAAGGTACCCTTGATTGTTACTTTTCCTTTAACTAAAGTAGATACAATAGCTGCATGATTTTCCAATACCTGGAAAGAACCATCTGTTCCTGGTACAGATAAAGAATCTATATTACCACTATATAGTGTTGCCTCGGGAGAAATAATTTCTAAATACATATATTATTCTTCAGACAACATTTTTTCACCTGCTTCAATAGCTTCTTCTATACTTCCTTTTAAGTTAAAAGCTGCTTCAGGAAGATGATCTAATTCTCCATCCATAATCATATTGAATCCTTTGATGGTTTCTTTGATATCAACCAAAACACCAGGAATTCCAGTAAACTGTTCTGCTACGTGGAACGGTTGAGATAAAAATCGTTGAACTCGCCTTGCTCTACCCACAGCCAATTTATCTTCTTCTGAAAGCTCTTCCATTCCTAAAATAGCAATGATGTCTTGAAGTTCTTTGTATCGTTGTAATAATTCTTTAACGCGTTGAGCACAATTATAATGATCGTCTCCTAATATTTCAGCCGTCAAAATTCGTGAGGTTGAATCCAGCGGGTCCACTGCTGGATATATTCCAAGCTCAGCTATTTTACGTGACAAAACAGTTGTTGCATCAAGGTGAGCAAACGTAGTCGCTGGAGCTGGATCTGTAAGGTCATCTGCTGGTACATATACTGCTTGAACCGATGTAATAGATCCTCTTTTTGTTGATGTAATTCGTTCTTGCATAGCTCCCATTTCAGTAGCTAGAGTTGGCTGATATCCTACAGCCGAAGGCATACGTCCAAGAAGAGCAGACACCTCGGATCCTGCCTGTGTGAATCGGAAGATGTTATCGACAAAGAAAAGTACATCTTTCCCTTGTGCCTCTCCGGCACCATCACGGAAATATTCAGCAATTGTTAAACCAGATAGTGCTACTCGAGCCCGAGCTCCTGGTGGCTCATTCATTTGTCCAAATACAAAAGTTGCTTTTGAATCTTTCATTGCAGATTTGTCTACTTTACTCAAATCCCAGCCTCCTTCTTCCATAGAATGTAAAAAGTCGTCGCCGTATTTGATAATTCCTGATTCGAGCATTTCACGAAGAAGGTCATTACCCTCACGAGTACGTTCCCCTACACCTGCAAAAACAGATAATCCTCCGTGCCCTTTAGCGATGTTATTAATTAATTCTTGTATCAGAACGGTTTTACCTACTCCCGCTCCACCAAAAAGACCAATTTTACCTCCCTTTGCATAAGGCTCAATAAGGTCAATAACTTTAATCCCTGTGAAAAGAACTTCTGTAGAAGTTGATAACTCATCAAAAGCTGGTGCTTGACGGTGAATTGGCAATCCGTTTTCACCAGATTTTGGCAAATCTCCAATCCCATCAATTGCATCTCCAATTACATTAAATAATCTCCCATAAACATCGTCTCCAATGGGCATTTGAATTGGACTCCCTGTAGCAACAACTTCTTCACCTCTACTCAATCCATCAGTTGAATCCATTGAAATTGTTCTTACGGTGTTTTCTCCAACATGAGACTGAACCTCTAGTACAAGAAGTCCCCCTGACTTGGTTTTGATTTCTAATGAATCGTAAATTTTAGGTAGTTTAATATCCGTTCCTGAAAAGGTAACATCTACTACGGGTCCTATGATTTGAGAAACTTTTCCTGCAGTCGCTGACATATGTTGAAATTGAGTTAATTTTTGTCTTTTATTTCGCTTGCAAATATAATGTTTCCATCAAAAAGAATCACTTTGAGAGCCAACTTTTTAATAAAAAAAAACATCTGCTATTTTATTGATTTCAAAAGATCTTAAACTGAATATAATATATTTTATTTCTGTTGTTTTATTTTTGAAATAAAAGGTAATTATTTGAACAAGTATATCATTTAGATGAGTATATTTATTTTGACTATTTTAATAGAATTGGCTAGTTCCCCATGAAAAAAAAATTTTATAATTTAATTCTTCTAGTATTTAAAAACTACAACCATTTTTATTTTAAAAAATTTCGAGTTTATGGCTTGGAAAATATTCCCAAATCAGGCGGTGTTCTTTTCTCACCAAATCATCAGGGAGCATTTCTAGATCCCTTAATAGTGGGAACAACTTGTGGATATAAAGTAACTTCTTTGACAAGAAGCGATGTGTTTGGAGGACCGTTTCAATGGTTTTTAGATGCCCTAAATATGCTTCCTGTTTATCGGATTCGTGATGGATATAGTAGCTTAAAAAAAAACCAACAGATTTTTGATAAATGTTATGAATTGTTAGCTGATGGTAAAAAAATGATGATGTTTTCCGAAGGAAGACATCACAACGAATATTACCTTCAAAACCTATCCAAGGGGAGTAGCCGTTTAGTATTAGAAGCTCAAGAGAAATCTAAAAATACTAAAATTTATATCGTTCCTGTGGGAATCAACTACAGTCATCATCAATTGCCTTGGCAAGAAGTTCACGTGGTTTATGGAAAACCCATAAGAGTTTATGAGTTTTTAGAGCGTTATCAGAAAAACAATGTTAAAGCAATAAACTCACTTCGTGATGCTTTAGAGATTGGGATGAAATCATGCTTGTGGCTTCCAGAAAATGATAAACATTATTTAGAAAAGAAAAAATATATAAACCTCCATAACACCAAACTTGGATTTCCAGAGTTCAAAAAGTCACTTACTATTTTATCAAAAAGTTTAAAAAAGACTGAAGAAAAAAACAACCTGCTTAAATTTTGGGTCAAAATCTTTAGCCTTCCGAATTTGTTGCCTTTAATTATACTTCAAAAAATATTGAGTTTGTTTCCAGATATTGTATTTCACAACTCCGTAAAATATTCTGTTGGTCTTTTAATTTTTATTATTTGGTGGATAATTTTATTCTTTTTGGGAGTTTACTTCCACAGTATCGGTATTGGAATATGCCTTTTTATAAGTTCATTAATCGCCCTATACATAAGGCAAGAGATTTTTTCTATAGTTTTTAATAATAAATAATAAAAATCTATATTGTTTTATTATTTACAACTAAATTCAGAGAAAATTGTTGAATTTACTTTATTATATCAATTTTAATAATAATAAGATATTAATCATAAGGAATAATTATATATAAAAATTTATTTCATCTCAAATGGTTTCATAGAGTTTGTTTTATATTTGATTTATGAAAGATTTAATTATTGTTGGAGCAGGTCCGATTGGTCTAGCCTGTGGTATTGAGGCAAAAAAGAAGGGATTGGATTATTCGATAATTGAAAAAGGTGTTTTGGTAAACTCCATTTATCACTATCCCCAAAATATGTCCTTTTTTTCAACTTCTGAGCGTTTAGAAATAGGTGAAGTCCCATTTATTTCAAATAACCCCAAACCTACCCGAGCTGAAGCCCTAGAATATTACCGCAGGGTAGCTACTGCATGGGAACTTAAAATAAATCTTTACGAAAAAATTACAGGCTTTAAAAAATCAATCAAGGGTTTCGAAGTTTATACTCCCAAGGGAGTTTATCATGCAAAAAACATTGTTTTAGCAACTGGCTTTTATGATTTACCTTATAAATTAAATATTCCTGGAGAAGAACTCGATAAAGTTACTCACTACTACAAAGAACCTCATCCTTACTTTGGAATGGACCTCGTGATTGTGGGAGCAGCAAATTCTGCAGTCGATGTGGCCTTAGAAACATACCGAAAAGGTGCTAAGAGTGTAACTTTGATTGTTCGTGAAAAAGAAATTGGAACCAATGTTAAGTACTGGGCAAGGCCCGATATTGTAAACAGAATAGAAGAAGGAAGTATCACTGCTTATTTTGATTCTAATATGCTTGAAATTGAATCTAAAATTGTTCGTGTTCAAACTCCTGAGGGAAATATCGAAATTCCCAATGATTTTGTATTAGCAATGACTGGGTATCAGCCTGATTTTTCGTTACTAAAGTCTTTAGGAGTTGAATTTCTTTCAGATGATTATAAAACTCCAAAATACAACAGGGAATCAATGGAGTCTTCTCAGAAAGGTGTATATCTTGCTGGGGTCGTTTGTGGAGGTTTGAAGACCAATAAATGGTTTATTGAAAACTCTAGAATTCATGCAAAACAAATCATCAACTCCATTAGTAATTGCTAAACTAATTTTGCCAAAGCTAGAACAGACCCAATATGAATCCCGTCATGAAATAAAATAAATGGGAAAGCAGTTTCGATAGACTTTAGCTCCATCTTTGTAGAAGTTGCATAGGGCTTAAAGTTTTTAAAAAGATCAGAACCCAAGTCTTCCTCTAGTTGTTCTAATGAGCTAAATAATGCCTTGTCAATTTGGTCAACTTGCTCTTTTGAAATATCTGTTTCTGGCTTGGTTCCTTTTTTATAAGAATCAATCCATTCTTGTGAAACAAGCGGGGTTACTCCCGACAGCTCATACATAATCAATTGTTGGGTCACCAAAGCATGTGCTACATTCCAAATGATGTTATTATTAAACCCTTTTGGAATGGTGTTGAGTTGTTCTAAACTAAAGTGATTCAAAAAGCGTGAATAAAGGGCTCGATTGTGAGATAAAATAGACAAATGCTCTTCCATAAATTGATTTTTAATGGGTAAAGATAGA
>JAURBD010000144.1 GCA_030829155.1 Flavobacteriaceae bacterium | reverse complement strand
TGCTTGAAGACGAATAGGGATCTTATTTTCATCATTACTTACCCATATAGTAACACTTTCTTCCTCTCTAAACACACGCCCACTTTGTACATAGGGAATATATTTTCTGCAGGCTATTTTTCCAAATTTTGTGTCGAGTGTTTCTACTCCTAAATATTTGAGTTTAAAAAGATAATTTTCGGAATCAAAAAACATGTTGATTGATACACTTTCTCCAGGCTTCATTGAAGAAGTGTTTTTAACATTTCTCAAGTAGTAAAAAGCTGAAATAAGATCCTGTGCATTTGGGTTTACTTTTATCTCTTGATACTTTTTTTCTTTTTTATTATTTATTTTGGCAATTTCATTTTCGTGATCAAAGCGGATTTCTAGGTCTTTAGTGTAACCACCTTCATAGATGTTTCTGATAAACCATATCGGCAAACCCGTTTCTTGACTGAAATAACTGTCATAATAGTCTTCTACTTTGAATAAAATTCGAGCTAATCCTGTTGTTGCCCCATATCCTTTGGCATGAAAAACAGGATTACCATCAATGGTGTCATTTTCTAACTCAAGAGTCACATAACTTGCATTAAAGATTCCGTAGTAAATTCGGAATTCAAACCATTCTCCGTTTTTAAAAGCATTTTGTTTTTTCTCTAAAGGAGTCTTTATAGAATCAACACTTTGTTGCCCCCATGTTAAACTGGAAACCAAAAAAAAGCTCAAAAGAAATAGATTGATTGGTTTTCCCACTTTTTTAATTATTTCATCAACAAGATATGCAAAATAGACAAAAATAAAAGCCAAAAAATGTCAACAAAATGTTATTTTTTTCTAAAATTATTTTGGAGCTGATTGAAAAGTAAAGTCCCCTTGGAGTTTCCAATAATACGAATTAAATCATCTTTATTGGCTTCTTTTATTCTTTTGAAAGACTTGAACTTTTTCAATAAAGTTTCTTTGGTTTTGGGACCAATTCCGGGGAAAACATCCAAGCCGGATTGAATCGCTTTTTTACTTCTTTTATTTCGATGTAATGTAATTCCAAAACGATGGGCTTCATTCCTAAGAAATTGAATTACTTTAAGGCTCTCTGATTTTTTATCTAGATAAAGTGGTATTGGATCTTCGGGAAAATAAATTTCTTCTAATCGTTTTGCAATCCCAACAATGGCAATTTTGCCTCTTAACCCTAAACGATCAATGCTTTTCAATGCGGATGACAATTGCCCCTTACCACCATCCACAATTATGAGTTGAGGTAAGGATTGTTTTTCATCTAACAAACGTTTGTATCTTCGAAAAACAACTTCTTCCATCGAAGCAAAATCATCGGGTCCTTCCACAGTTTTAATGTTGTAATGTCGATATTCTTTTTTGGTGGGTTTTCCGTTTTTAAAAACAACACAAGCTGCTACAGGATTTGACCCTTGAAGGTTAGAGTTGTCAAAACATTCTATGTGTCTGGGTTCTGAGGAAAGGCGAAGATCGTGTTTCATTTGACTCATCAATCGATTGGTATGACGATCGGGGTCAACAATTTTGATTTGTTTAAATCGCTCCATTCGGAAATACTTAGCATTTCGTTCGGAGAGTTCTAGGATCTTTTTTTTATCTCCAAGTTGAGGTACGGTAACTCGAATTGATTTTCCAAAATTTAAAGGAAATGGAAGGTAAATTTCGGGAGATTGGGAATTGAATCGCTGACGAATTTCTATTACAGCAAGAGATAAAATTTCTTCTGGGGTTTCTTCTAATTTTTTTTTAATCTCAAGCGTATTAGAGCGAATGATAGATCCAAAGGAGAGCTGCAAAAAATTCACATAGCCATACTGATCGTCTGTGACTATCGAAAAAACATCAACATTGTTAATTTTTGGATTAACAATGGTAGATTTGGACTGATAGTTTTCTAGGATTTCTAACTTTTCTTTTATCTTTTGAGCCTCTTCATATTCCATGTTCAAGGCGTGTTCTTCCATTTGGGTTTTAAAACCTTGTAAGGATTCTTTGAAATTTCCTTTGAGTATGGAACGAATTGCTTTAATATTTTCATTGTACTGTTGTTCAGTCATTTTGTTTTCACAAGGAGCTAGACAGTTACCCATGTGGTATTCCAAACAAACTTTATATTTTTTGGCAGCTACTTTTTGTTCGGATAAATCGAAAGTACAATTGCGAATGGGGTACAATCCACGAATCAAATCCAATAAAATGTAAACCATTTTTTTATTGGTGTAAGGACCATAATAATCGGATCCATCTTTGATTACTCTTCGGGTAGAAAAAATTCTTGGAAAGCGCTCTTTTTTGATGCAAATCCACGGATAGGTTTTATCGTCTTTTAACAGGATGTTGTATCGAGGTTTGTGTTTTTTGATGAGGTTATTTTCAAGCAAAAGAGCGTCCATCTCACTTTCAACTACGATATGCTCCATCCGTACAATATTTTTTACCAACAGCTTTGTTTTGTTACTGTCGTGAGTTTTGTTGAAATAGGAACTTACTCGACGCTTCAAATTAATTGCCTTTCCAATGTAAATGATCAAATCGTTTTTATCAAAATATTGATACACTCCAGGTTCTTTTGGTAAAGTTTGAATTTGTATGCTTAATGCCGAGTTCTTCATTTATTTCAAGAGAATTTTGTTCCTAATAATTCATAGGTTCATTAACGAAAATAATTATTTTCTTTGTGAGTACAATTTTAACAATGGATAAATCTCAAATAAGAAAGCAATATAAAAGTCTTCGAGAAGGACTTTCGAAAACACAGATTGAAAACAGAAGTATTTCAATTGCAAACCGTTGTCTCGAACTTCCTATTGGGAATAAGCAAATTATGCACATTTTTTTGTCCATTGAAAATCAAAAAGAAGTAGACACCTCCTTTCTGCGTACTCTTTTAC
>JAURBD010000048.1 GCA_030829155.1 Flavobacteriaceae bacterium | reverse complement strand
TAGAGAGTAAAAGATATAAGGTAATTAATCATGGAACAGATAGTGAAGAAAGTGTAGATTATCCTGATTTTATTCATCCCGTTGCTCAAGACGTATCATCAAAAAAAGCAAATCTTGGAATTATTATTTGTGGAAGTGGGAACGGTGCTTCTATAACAGCAAATAAACATCAAGATATTCGCTCTGCCCTTTGCTGGAACAAAGAAATTGTTGCTTTAGCTAGACAACACAATAATGCTAATATTTTAAGTTTACCAGCTCGCTTCATTTCAATTTTTCAAGCAATTGCAATGGTAGAAGTTTACATAAACACCGAGTTTGAAGGCGGTAGACATCAAAACCGAATAAATAAAATACCCTTTGCTTAATGTTATCATTCTTTCAAAAAAAGTTTGATAAACTTTCGCTTCAAGAGTTACATGATATTTATGCACTTCGTTCTGAAGTTTTTGTTGTTGAACAAAATTGTGTCTATCAAGATATAGATGGAAAAGATATAAATTCTATTCATGTATTAGGAATCGAAAACAAAAAATTAGTAGCCTACGCAAGAATTTTAGACAGGGGGGTTTCTTATCCTAATTATGCCTCTATTGGAAGAATTGTTGTTTCACCATCTTACAGAGGAAATAAAACAGGCCATCGTTTGGTAGACTTTTCTATCAAAACAACTCAAAAAGCGTATGACCAAAAACCAATCAAAATTTCAGCTCAAGCGCATTTAGAAAATTTTTACAAAGAACATCATTTTAAACCAACAGGCGAGAACTATTTAGAAGACGGTATTCCTCATATTGCCATGATCCATAAGGAACTGTAAAGTCAGCAGGCATAAATTTAGCCAGTTAACTATGGTTTTAAAAACATTTTTAGTTCGTTGATAAGCTCATGTGTCGTTGGCGATTTTCGTCCGTTAAAAATTAACATACAAGATCCATCAAAAGGGATTGTTTTTTCGACTGTTTTTAGTGCAATTCGTAACTGTCTTTTGATACGGTTTCTATCAACAGCCCGCTTGAAATTTCTTTTGGGCACAGATACACCAACATAGAGCCTGTTGTCTTTTTTATTAGCCTCAAGAACACTGATTAACAAGTTTTTAGTTCGATGAATGGAGCCTTTTTGAAAAAGTGTCTTTATTTTTACTTTTCCTTTTAGTCGATTTAGGGTAATCGTTTTATTCATTGGTAAAGGTATTGTTATCACGGTTAACGTCTGCCATATAGTAGGTAGGGTCAATTATGATTAAATCAATGTCTTCTTTTTCACGATCTATTAAAAAAGAATATTTTGGATTAGACCACGACCAATCTTTTTCTACATTCCAAGGCGCACCATAAGGGTTTTCTTTTTCTCCACGCATTAAGGTAATGGGGATATAATAAAATTCTTGTGAGCCGTCTTTGTACTTGACTAGAATATCCAAAGGCATTGGCATAAGACCAATACGTTTTAAATTGACTTGTGTGCCAGATTTTTGCGAAACAACGCTTTCCAAGGCATAATCAATTTTGTTTGTTGTTTGTGTCCAATCAGTCAAATACCACCGCAGCTGGATTCCAGAAACGCGCTCAGCTATTCTTCTGATATCATTTGGAACGGGATGTTTAAATTTGTACTCGTTGTAGTAAGCTTTTAAGGCTTTAAACAGCTTATCGGTTCCGATAATGTAACCCAGTTGGCTAAGAAATACCGCTCCTTTATTGTAGGCTGTGCTTTCATATGCGTTGTTAAAATGATATCGATTCGCATTTGTGGTTTGGGGCTGTTCTTCCCCTGAGCTTGCAAGAGCCAAATAGCCGCTGTAAGAATTCATAAGAGGAAACATTTTATCTTCTTTTAAAACAACATCTTCTGCTAAGGTGGAAATAAAGGTTGTAAAGCCTTCATCCATCCACTCGTGTTTGGTTTCGTTTGTTGCCAAGATAAATTGGAACCAAGAATGAGCAAGCTCATGTGCAGTTACACCCACTAATGAGCCAAATTTTCGTCCACCAGTAATAAGCGTGCACATTGCATATTCCATACCACCATCACCTCCTTGAATTACAGAATATTGCTTGTATGGATAGGGACCAATTTTATCGTTAAAATATTCCATTAACTCAGCAGTAATTGGTTGAAGTTTTTTCCAATTTTCAATGATTTCAGGGTCGTTTTTGTAGAAAAAATGAAGATCAACATTGTTTGGACCAGGATAAATGTCATGAATGTAATCCGGGTCTGCAGCAAATGTAAAGTCGTGGACACCTGGAGCTATGAAATGCCAAGTGATTTCTCCTTTTTTAGATTTTGACCGTTTACGATCACTGTATCCTTTTCCAATTTCACCTGCATTTTGAAGATAACCACTACCGCCAACAGTAAAGTCTTTGTTCAGAGTAATTTTCACATCAAAATTTCCCCAAACACCATAAAACTCTCTACCTGTGTAAGGGTCTGTATTCCAGCCGTCAACATCGTATTCCGAAAGCTTGGGATACCATTGTGCCATAGAAAAAGCAACCCCTTCTTTAGAGTTTTTCCCGGCACGGCGAATTACATCAGGAACATGACCTTCAAACTCCAATTCCAAAACAGTAGATTGTCCTGAGGTTAGCGGTTCATTTAGGGTAACTTCTAAAATAGTTCCAGACTCTTTTGTTTGAACCGGTTTTCCATCTTGCTTTAAATTAGAAACCTTAAGGTACCCGCTTTGATCTGCGGATAAAGTGTCCAAACTTATCTCGAATCTTCGGTTTTTATCACCTCCGTTTTTAAGTCGAATAGCCATGTCGCTTTCTGGCTGAAAAGCATTAAAATACAAGTGATAGAAAATCTTTTTTAAAGTTTCAGGTGAATTGTTGGTATAAATCAATTTTTGAGTTCCCTTATATATGGCCGTTTCCGTGTCCAAACGAACAGACATGGTGTAATCTACTTCTTGTTGCCAGTATTGAGCAGAAATAGAAGTTGATAAAAAGCCAACGAGAACTAAAATAACTTGTTTCATAAGTATGGTTTAACGATGAGACAGGGGTAAAATTAACAAACTAAGACATAAAATAGTCTTTAATCAGAAAACTTTCTTTAAAACGAACTCCTTTATTAGTTTCCACGAGCTCCACAAGTTCATTTTGGGCATCATGCTCCAAAAAGAGCAAATAATTGTTTTTTAATGCTCGATTCAAAAAAGAAGCTTTTTCTTTCAAAGTTAACAAAGGACGTGTATCATAACCCATTATATAAGGAATGGGTAAGTGCCCAACAGTTGGAATTAGGTCCGCAGCAAAAACAATAGTTTTTCCTTGATATTGAATTAGAGGCAACATTTGTTTTTCGGTGTGACCATCCATCACTAGCACGTCAAAACCTAAAGGTGTGCTTAATTGTCTATCAGATCCCTTTATAAGATTTAATTGTCCACTCTCTTTTATAGGAAGAATGTTTTCAGGAAGAAATGAAGCTTTTTCTCTGCTGTTTGGGTTGGTTGCCCATTCCCAATGATTTAGATGTGACCAAAAGTTAGCATTTTTAAATGCAGGCTCTAAATTTCCTTTTGAATTGTAATGAATTGCACCACCACAGTGGTCAAAATGAAGGTGGGTTAAAAAAACATCGGTAATGTCTTCTCGATGAAACCCTACTTTTTTTAGAGATTTATCAAGCGAATGGTCACCCCAAAGGGAATAATGTCCATAGAATTTCTCAGACTGTTTATTACCCATTCCCGTATCAATCAAAATAAGTTTATTTCCATTTTCTATCAGAAGTGACCTCGCGGCCATTTTAATTCTATTTTTACCATCTGATGGATTGGTTTTTTCCCAGAGTGGTTTAGGAACAACACCGAACATCGCTCCGCCGTCAAGCATAAAATTTCCCGTTTCAATTGCATATAACTTCATAAGCGGTTATTGTTTTAAATGAATTCGAGCCAAAATATTATCAGAAGTCATATATAACATACTTTCGTCTAAGTTAAAAGCACAATTCGCAGTAGCAACCTTTGTCCTTATTGTTCCCAAATGTTTCCCTTTAGGAGTAAAAATTAAAACTCCTCCTGGCCCTGTTGCAAACACATATCCTTTGCTATGAACTTTCATACCATCAGCAAAGCCAATACCCTTTTTATTTGTTGCGTCAAAAAACACTCGCTCATTTAAAACGGTCCCGTTTTTTAGTGAAAGAGCTAACCATAAGTTTTTTTTAGGGTCAGAATTTGCCACATATAAAATGCACTCATCTTTAGAAAGAGCCAAACCATTTGGACGGTTTAAATCAGAATAAATTTGAGAAAGATTTCCTTTGGCATCTAACTTGTAAACACCATTGGTTTGAATTTCTTTTAAGGGATCTTCATCTCCAGACAAACCATAAGGAGGATCTGTAAAGTAGAGGTCACCATTTTTAGAAAGAATTAAATCGTTGGGACTGTTAAAACGTTTTCCCTTAAAACGATCGATTATTGTTTTGAAAGCCCCAGGTTTATTAAGAGGTTTTTCAATTAAAGCGATTCTACGATCACCGTGTTGAGCAATAATGAGATTTCCTTTTGGGTCCAGAATTAAGCCATTTGCCCCACTCTTTTTTACATTGGGAGCATATGCAGTATATCCACTTGGATTAAGGTATAGAGAAAGCCCTTCGGCTTCTTTCCATAAGTACATTTTGTTTTCAGGGACATCAGTAAAAAGGAGTCCATTTAATTCAGGAACCCAAACAGGTCCCTCCGCCCAGTTAAAACCATCTGCTAAAACCTCTATTACAGCTTTAGAAGGAATTAAGTTATTGATTTCGTCATCCAAACGCTCAACAGATCCAATGGTTTTTTGTCCTATAACAGACCAAAATAAAAAGAATGTAAATATGGAAAGAATAGGTTTTTTCATGGTGTTATCGATTGTTTAATAAATGAGTAAGTTCTTTTCCGAAAGCGAGCATTTTTTTTATTTCTTCTATGCTAGAAAGCCTGTTTCTTCCTTTGATTAACAGAATGTTTTCATTTGACTCAACATGGAAATAAGAGTGGCTTTCAAAAAAGAAAATAATTTCAGGAGTAAACCATTTTTGAATTTCCTTTCTGTTTTTTCCTGTTAGAAAAAAGCGTTTAGAAAAGTCTGGGGCTTCTTTAAAGTTAATATCCTTGTATCCTCTAGCTTCATATAAACCAACTAGCAAATACTCTTTGTCTAAAATAAATTGGGGCAGATTTTGGTCGAGCTCGATCATTAAAAAAGATGACTTTAAACCTTCTTTAGCGATAAACGCCCCCTCACTGTAAGAGATATCAAACAATTTAAAACGTTTGGATTCATCAGCAAGTAAATTATATTGATAATTAATTTGTTTTGTTTTAAAATATTCAAATTGTTCTATGTCTGCTGCTTCAGATGAAAGCTCTGGACGATAAGACCATTTTAATCGTTGAGCAAATTTCTTAAGAGATTGCTGTCTTTTTGTCAAGTTGGTATTTAAGCTTAAAAAATCGGGTAATGGAAGCACCTTTCGAATTGCAAAAGGATGTTGAGTGTTCGAAAAGTGAACATCAAGACCGATGATTTCGAAAACACCGTTTTTATTTTTAAAACTTCTTCTGTAGTCGTTTAGACCTTCCATAACCGTATGATCAACAAACTCACACAGAGAGAAATCAATTATGGCGTGTTCGGTCTCAGGAATTTCATCCAGCATGGCTTTTAATTTATAGAAATTTAGAAAATTACAGAAGTTTTTTACACTAACAAAATAGTTGCCACTATCCTCTTCTCGAAACATCAAAACATTGGGTTTTAACCAATTTCGAGTAAAAAGGAAAAGACTTTTATTTATTATTATATGAGTAAAAAAAGTTGTGATAACCCCAAAGGCTATTCCAGGAATTAAACCATAGGCTAAAGTCATCCCAAGAGTAGCCATAAAAATAATAGCTTGCTCCTTACCTATCTTAAATAACACAATTAGGTTTTCAGGTGCTGCTAAACGATAGCCCGTATAGACTAATATCGCCGCTAAAGCAGGTAATGCAATCCGTTGAATTTGATCTTGAAACAGTAAAATAAACAATAATAAAAATAGCGCATGAAATAAATTTGCAGAACGATTTGAACCTCCATTATTTACGTTTACTGAACTTCTGGCAATAACAGTTACAACATTAAGCCCACCCACAAAACCACTTATAGCGGTAGCAATTCCTAGAGCTCTTAGGTCTTTGTTTACGTTTGATCTTCTTTTTAAAGGGTCTAATTTGTCAACTGCTTTTATGCTTAATAATGATTCAATACAAGAAATCAAGGTTAGTGAAAGGACAATACCGATAAACTCAATACTATTAATTTTTCCAAAATCAGGGAAAGGAAGGCTACCCAAAAGATTTTCGGGAAGAGTAATGAGTAAATTTTTTCCCATAGGGTATGGAACAACCGCGATATACTCATAATAGTAGGACAATCCTATAGCTAATAGAACAACCCACATAGGGGCAGGAACTAATTGAAAAATAGGATTTTGAATTTTTGAATACAAGATCAAAATTAAAAAACTCCCTACTCCCATTGCTGCAGCAATAAGGACTTCTATGGAGCTGTTTTCTATAAGGTATAAAACACTATCTGGAACCTGAAGAAGTAATTCTAGGGGACTACCACTAGCCGTGGTCACTCCAAGCATTACGTGAATTTGTTTTGAAAGAATGCCAATTCCAATAGCGGCTAACATTCCTTGAAGAGCAGAAGCTGGAAAAAACTCACTTAACGCACCAAAACGAAAAAGACCAAAAAGATATATTAAGACACCCGAAATTACTATTGCGGCTAATGTAAATAGATATCCCTGGTAAAGATCACCTTTTCCTAAAAGGGTAATGGATGATAGTAAAACAATAACCAAACCATTTCCCGGCCCAGCAATTGTTAGTTGAGACCCTCCCAAAACAGCAACAACGACCCCACCGACAATAGCAGAAAGAATACCTGCAATAGGTGGGGCTTCGGAAGCAATAGCTAAACCTAAACCTAAGGGCAATGCGACTAGAGAAACAACAAAGCCTGAAAAAATATTTGCAGGCAACGTTCTAAGGAAGTTTTGGAATGTATTTGTTTTACCCATTATCTTTACTTTGTATTATGAGAACATCGGTTGGAAGTTCGGACAAAATATGTTCAAGGTCTTTTGGAAAAATTCGCTCCAAAAAACTCTTCCGATTTTCCGCAGCATTCATAATGAGCAAATCGGCACGTACAACCCTTGCATAATGTCCAATAGAATATCCACGAGTACCAAAAATGTTTTGAAGATGAACCTGTATATTTTCTTTCAATATACCAGGAATATGATGTAATATTTCACGAACCCGGGAAAGCTCTCGACGTTTTAATTTTTCTTTTCGGAGGGTTACTTTTCTTAAACTTCGATCATCGTAAGCCAATGCTGCAACTTTAGAGCGATCAATTTCTTCAACTAAAGTAAGTTTTGGAATTCCCAATGCTTGTGCGAAGTAAAACGCAGAATTAATTGTTGTTTTTGTTTGAGGACTTTCGAAAGCATTAACTACTACATGTTGTGAAGGTTTTCTTATTACAGAGGGTTTAATCATTAAAAGTACAGAACAGGGCGCCTTACGAGTAAGTTTTCGAGCAATAGAACCCATATAAAATTTTACCATGTTTTCACGCTGAAGAGCTCCGAGCAATAATAAATCAACACCATTTTTTTTACATTGATCTATAATGGTTTCAACAGGTTTTCCCTCTTGCCAAATAAACGAGACCTTTTTCAGTTTAATTGGAGACTCTTCAAGCAGATCGTTAAGGGCTTGTTTTTTTGTAGCAGATTTAGACCCAACATGAAGAAAATAAAGATGTGCCCCAAAAAAATCAGCTAGGCGAATAGCCTCAAAGACATTTGCCTTAAGATTTGGAGAAAAAGCGAATCCAATTAAAATTTTATTAAAAGATATTTTTTGCACCGAAGTTCATTTTAATGAAATATACAGAAATAAATTCAAAAAAAACAACCCTCCAGTATTGTGTAAAAGTTTACATTAAAAAACTCTGTGCGCAAGACGATATTCATTTTATTTACTCTACAATCAATTTCGTCTATATTGTCCTTTAAACGAATGTTCTTTATGGAAGTACCCCCTTTTGATTGTTGTTGAAGTTACTTTTAGTTTAAGGTCTTTGATTAGTTTCACGGTATCCCCATCTGTTAGAATATTTCCATTAGCATCTTTTATCGCCATTTTGTAAAGATTGAAGGATAAGAGAATCAAACTACATTAAATTTCTTTAAAACTTTATAATCATTCTAAGTTAGGTGCAAATAGTCTTTAAGATTTTTTACATGTTCTTCAAAAGCTCGAATTCCTTTGGGGGTAATTTTAATTTCAGTTAGAGGATGGTTTCTTTCAAAGCGTTTTTCAATGTTGATGTATCCAGCATCTCTGAGTTTATATAATTGTACACTGAGGTTGCCTTGAGTTGCGTTGAGCTCTTCTTTGAGGTAAACAAAAGAAGCAGCTTTTAATTTGATTAGTAAAGACATTGCCCCTAAACGCAAAGGAGTTGTAAGCAATGGGTCTAATGGATTCATGATTGATGATTTTTAAGGAGATATCCAGGGATTATATAAGAAACAATAATTACTCCTGCATACAAGACCAGCAAAGCCTGTTTGGAAACTAGAACACCGTACAAAGGGAAACTAAGAAGGACAAATCCGCCAAAAACTAAAGGTTTAAACTTAAGAACAGCTCCAGTCACTGCGGTGCCGATTCCAACGATTATGGGAAAGAAAAACCAGGGGTTAAATTTCACAAAAGGGAAGGTAAGACTGAAAAAAAGGAGTACGCAGCCGATCACAATCCAAAGCTTGGAAAGAAAATATTCAACATGCGTTTGATGTTTTTTCTTTTTTTCTTTTTTTCTGTAATACATTACCATTGCAGCAAAGCCCATAAGGGTCGTTATCGGCCAAGCTAAATAACTTAAATTTCCCAGTGAGCTATAAACAAGAAGAACATAGGTAAAAAGCGCAGTCAGGCTCACAAGCCAACCCCAAAAAATAAATGCAAAACTGTGTTCGCTTAAGTTTTCCTTTGCTTTTGCAATGGTTTGAGAAATGATTTCAAGCTGCTCTTGTGGGTCAGAAACATTTGTTTTCACGGTGTAAAGTTTAAAGATTATACCACAAATATAAACTAGTTTATAATATAAACCAAATAAGAGAATAATTTTTATTCATTTAGCATAGACCCGTCGTAAGCATCATTTTTTGAATCTCCCTCATCAAAAAAAGGGCTGTCATGATCCAGGACCTTTTTACCTTAATAACCAAAAAGTCCACCCTAGGTAAATGTCAGAAGCGTTGTAAATGCTTGAAAATACAGAAGGGACTTCCAAGGAGATTACACCACCATTTTCAATCTAAGTGTTATCTTTTTTTTGCTGCAAGAAATTATGAAGAAGAGAAAATAAGGAAACTTTAAATAAGCAAAAATAATTTTTCATAAGTACAATTTATTTTAGGACATCATAATCTTATTAAGGTTTAATATTATAATTAAAGCCTAAAGTAATTTTTTTTCGAAGCAAATACTGTTTGCGGTATTTTGGTAGGGGTCATAATTTGGGATTACGATATAATTAAACTTGTGGTAAAGAGCAACAGCTTCGGGCAAGTTTTTTCCTGTTTCCAGAACACATTTGATTACCATTAAATCTTTCATCCAAGCCTCCAGTTCTTTTAGAATTACAGATGCAATTTTTTTTTGACGCCACTCAGGATGTGTATACATGCGTTTGATTTCCATAGTGTCTTTGTCAAATGTTTTAAAAGCTCCACAGCCAACAGGAACATTATTTTCATAGGCAACAACAACATGTTTTAAGTTTTCAATTCCGTTAAATTGACTGTAAAACGAATGGTCTTTTCCATCTCGGATGTATAATTCTTGGTTGAGCGAACGAACCAAAAGTTGAAAATCAAGATTATTTTGATCCGTTCTTATGATTTTCATTTTATTTTTTTTGTGAAAAAAGCCAAGGAAGAAAATCCGGATCAGCAAAGACGTTGTTCCAACTGTTGTGTTCTACATTAGAATACCAATTGTAGGTAACCTTAGCGTTATTTTTAATCAAAGCGTTTACCATAGCTTTAGAAAATTCAATTGGAACTACAGTATCAGCATCCCCATGATCTATCCGCCAAACAGGGTTTTTGATTTTTCTTGCAATTTTAGGATTTGCCCCACCACAAATAGCGAAAGCAGCAGCAAATTTATTGGGGTTTCGATACACCAATTCAAATGTACCCATACCACCCATTGATAAACCACCAACATAAATTCGTTCTTGATCTACACCATATTTCGAAATAATTTCGTTCAACATTCCCTCAACCAAATCTAAAGTAGGATTGTTTTTTGGTTTTTCGAAATAGGTAAACTTAGTAGAGGCGTTCTTTTCAACAGTTGCCCAATACGATTCACTAGGACACTGAGGAAAAACAACAATGGCAGGATTTCTTTTTCTAAAGTCCGCATCTAAAAACATTTTACTTCCATGAAAAAGCTGAAGCTTATTGTCGTTTCCTCGTTCTCCAGATCCATGAAGGAAGAGAAGTAGCGGATAATCTAGGTTGTTTTGATAATCCTCTGGAAGTAAAATACGATACGGAAGGCTTTTGCCATTTTCTTTAAAAAAAGCGGCATGATAGTCTTGTGAAAAGACAGCGAAGCAATTCAAAAAAAACATGTTTAAGGCAACAAAAAGGATTTTAAATTTCATTGATTGAGTTTATAGAAGTAAATAATAGATAATAATTCCGAATATAGTAAATTGAATAGTATTCTTTCAGGATGTTTATTTTAGATCGTTTTGAAAATCTTTTTTGAAGATCTTCTGTAAATATGTTTACTTTTTAAAAAATTAAACATAAAGACCATTCTAGAAAAACTCAAAAATTAATTCAGCATTAATTTCATTTCATTTCATCATTTTTTTAAGAAAAGAATTCCCGCCAAGCCCCTTTAATTCCTCTCTTGTAAATTTAAAAGCACG
>JAURBD010000060.1 GCA_030829155.1 Flavobacteriaceae bacterium | reverse complement strand
GTAAACTACATCAATGACTCCAAGGCTACTAATGTTAATGCAACATATTATGCTTTGGAAAGTGTGCGATCACAACTTGTATGGATTGCAGGAGGGGTAGATAAAGGAAATGATTACAATGCGCTTTTACCACTGGTTCGAGAAAAAGTAAAGGCTATTGTTTGCCTAGGAGTAGACAATACAAAGCTTCTAGAGGTTTTTAGTCCTGTTGTTGAAGTTATAATCGAAACACAATCTGTTGATGAGGCTGTGAAAATCGCTCACAAAATCGCTCATAAAAAAGAAACTGTTTTACTTTCTCCAGCCTGCTCAAGTTTTGATTTATTTAAAAACTATGAAGACCGAGGGGAACAATTTAAACAAGCAGTTAGAAATTTGTAATGAATAAAAAGTACAATTTACTTAGCGGTGATCTGGTGTTATGGGGTGTTCTTGCCTTGTTGGCAATATTTTCATTTTTCCCTGTTTTCAGTGCAAGTTCAAACCTTGCCTATGTTGTTGGGAAAGGCACACCTTGGGAATATCTTTTTAAGCATATGTTCATCTTAATTTTTGGTTTTGGATTTATGATAGGAGTTCATAAAATTCCCTATCAATATTTTAAAGGAATTTCAATTTTGTTACTCCCTGTAGCTATTTTATTGTTGCTTTATACTGCAACTCAAGGAACTGTCATTGACGGAGCCAATGCTAGTCGTTGGATTCGGATTCCATTTGTTGGATTAAGTTTTCAGACTTCTACATTAGCCTCAGTTGTTTTGATGATTTACGTAGCCCATTACCTTTCTAAAAATCATGAGACCTACCAAACCTTTAAAGCATCAATAATACCTTTGTGGCTTCCAGTATCGTTGGTGATACTACTTATTTTACCTTCAAATTTATCAACTGCAATATTGATTTTCTTGATGGTGATGATGTTGGTTTTCTTAGGCGGTTATCCTTTGCAACATCTTTTGATTGTGCTAGGAGGAGCACTTTTGGTTTTGACCTTTTTTATTTTGACAGCAAAGGCTTTCCCAAACGCAATTCCTAATCGTGTAGATACTTGGATCAGTCGAATTGAAAACTATAAACAGCCCACAGCAGCAGGTTCAGATAATTATCAAGTAGAACGAGCAAAAATTGCAATTGCAACTGGAGGAGTAACAGGCTTGGGTGTGGGGAAAAGTGTAATGAAAAACTTTTTACCTCAAAGTAGTTCTGATTTCATATATGCAATTATTGTTGAAGAATTTGGACTTGTGGGAGGAATTGGGCTAATACTTTCTTATTTGATTATCCTTTTTAGGATTATTGTCATTGCACATAGAACTCCAACTATTTTTGGAAAACTAGTGGTTATTGGAGTAGGAATACCAATTATTTTTCAAGCCTTGATTAATATGGGTGTTGCTGTTCAGATTTTGCCTGTAACAGGACAAACATTACCTATGGTAAGCAGTGGTGGAACTGCAGCATGGATGACCTGTATTGCCTTTGGAGTTATTCTTAGTGTAAGTGCAGCTCATTATAAAAATGAAGAAGAAAATGAAACAAAAAATTCTGGTGAAGATAACCCTTTAGCTATTTTAAGTGAAGCCATATAAATTCATCATATCAGGAGGAGGAACGGGTGGTCATATTTACCCATCAATTGCTATTGCAGATGCATTAGGAGACTCTTTTTCTGATGCGAAATTTTTATTTGTTGGAGCAAAAGGAAAAATGGAGATGAATAAAATACCCGAGGCAGGCTATCCAATCAAAGGGATTTGGATTTCGGGTTTGCAAAGAGGCTCAATATTCAAAAACATACTGTTTCCTTTTAAATTAATCATTAGCTTTTTTCAATCAGCTTTTATTTTATTAAGGTTTAGACCACACTTCGTAATTGGAACAGGAGGATTTGCGAGTGGACCAATACTTCTAATAGCTCATTACTTTAAAATTAAAACACTCATCCAAGAACAAAATTCTTATGCAGGAATTACCAATAAAATTTTAGGCAAACGAGTAAATGTGGTTGCAGTTGCTTTTCCTAATATGAGCCGTTTTTTCCCAGAAAATAAAATTATCCTAACAGGAAACCCTGTGCGTAAAGCAATATTAGAAGTAGGTTTGAAGCGTGATAATGCTTTTCAGTTTTTTAAATTGGATTCATCAAAAAAAACCTTAGTTATTTTGGGCGGTAGCCTAGGGGCAGAGCAGATTAATCAAACCATTGAATCTCATTTGTCTTTTTTCTCTGATCTAGGGATTCAATTGATCTGGCAATGTGGAAAATTGTATTTTGATCGATTGAAAAGGCATAATGAATTAAATTATGTTCAAGTGCATCCATTTATTCAGGATATGGATTTGTTGTACGCTGCATCAGATTATTTAATATCAAGAGCAGGAGCAAGTTCAGTTTCGGAATTAGCTTTGCTAGGAAAACCTGTTTTATTGATTCCTTCTCCCAATGTGGCAGAAAATCATCAATACCACAATGCAAAATATTTAGTCAATTCTGGAGGGGCATTGATACTATCTGAAAAAGATTTGAAGGATCAATTTAAAGAATCAATAAACCAACTTATGATTATTGATAGGGAAAAAGTGAAAGATAAGCTATCAGAGTTTGCTAAACCCAACGCAACCCAAGAGATAGTATTGAAAATAATCCAAGAATTAAAAGCTTAGTGAATTTCGAAAAGCAAACATATTATTTTATTGGAATAGGAGGTATAGGTATGTCATCGATAGCTCGTTATCTTGTTTTGCAAGGAGCAAAGGTCTACGGTTATGACAAGACACCCTCTACTATAGTTAGTTCTCTTCAAGAATTAGGAATTACCGTGATTTTTGATTCATCTGTTGAGGCCCTACCCTCTGCTGTTTTATCAAAACAAACACTAGTTGTTTATACTCCAGCAATCCCAAAAAATCATCCGCAATTTAATTTTTATGTCAATCAAGGAAATGATGTGGTAAAACGCGCAGCCCTTTTGGGAGATTTAACCCGTGACACTATTTGTTTAGCGGTTGCAGGAACACATGGTAAAACCACTACAACAGCAATTTTAACTCATCTGTTTGAACAGTCACAAGTAGCATATACTGCTTTTATAGGAGGAATTTTTCAAGATTCTAAAACAAACATGATGTCCAGAGGCAATGATTATACTTTAGTGGAGGCTGATGAATTTGATCATTCATTTTTACATCTTAAACCAACAATTGCTTGTATTACTTCAATGGATGCAGATCATTTGGATATTTATGAAGACCCATCGAGTTTGAATAAAGCATACAGGGATTTTGCAACCCAAGTAAAAGAAACTCTAATTATTGAGAAGGGTTTATCTTTAGACGGGATAACCTACAGTGTTTCAGAGGAAGCAGATTTTTATATTGATAAAATAAAACCAGTTTCAACAGGCATTTACTTCGATTTACACACCCCAAATACCGTATTAAGAAATCAGTTTTTCAATCAATTGGGAATACATAATTTGTCCAATGCGCTTGCCGCATTGGTGATGGCAAATAAAGCTGGACTTAAGATTGGTGAATTATCAAAAAGCTTAGCTTATTTCCCAGGGGTTGAAAGACGTCTTAAGGTTATCATCAATCAAAAAAATCGAGTTGTAATTGATGATTATGCTCATCATCCCACAGAAATAAAAGCTGTATTTGACACCTTGGAATTAAGTTTTCCAGAAGACGAGAAATGTGTGGTTTTTCAACCTCATTTATTCTCAAGGACTCGAGATTTTATGGAAGATTTTGCTTCAGTGCTATCCCTATTCGATCGCGTGATTTTATTGGAAATATATCCTGCAAGAGAACTTCCAATCCCTGGAATAAATTCAAAAGCTTTAATGGATAAAATCAAAGGTACTCCTGTTGAAATCTTGTCAAAAGAAGGGTTAGAAAATAAATTAGCCAAGGTAAATGAACGAGTAATAACTCTTCTTGGTGCAGGTGATATTGGCGCCGAAGTTGAAACTATTAAACATAAACTAATGCTTTATGAAACTTTATAAATATTTAGGCCTCTTTTCCGTATTGTCTTTGTTGTTGGGTTTAATTTTATTTTCACAATGGAAATATGATCAGCGTAAAATAGAAAGACTTGAGGTTACTTTTGCAAATTACAAACACAATTTCCTCAATGTTGAAATGGTTGATAAATTGTTAATACAAAACCAACCATTAGCTCATATTGGAGTAAAAGATACTTTAGCTTTGAGTAGTATTGAGGCTGAGTTAGAAACTTATGATGTTATTTTGAATGCTGAGGTATTTATGTCTACTGCAAAACAATTGACAATCAGAGTAGAGGAACGCACTCCTTTGCTCAGAATTATTGGTAATGAATCTTTCTATGTCGACATAGATGCGGTAAAAATTCCTCTTTCGGACCATTTTAGTGCACATGTACCCCTTTTTTTTGGGAATCCGAGGGATGAAAAAATTGAAGAGCTTATTGTCTTAATACAGAAAGTGAATAAAGATGAATTTTTGAAAGGTCAAATTATCGAAATAGAAAATAAAAACAGTAAGTATTTTTTTAAAATGCGTTCCTATGGCTTTCTAGTTGAATGGGGGAGCTTAGGTTCTTTTGATCAGAAATTAGTAAAATTAAAAACATTTTGTAAGTATTTGGATTCAATGGAAGAGCATCCAAATTTTACTAAAATAAATTTAAAGTATAATCAGCAAGTAATTGCATCAAGTTGATTCATTATGAAAAATAAGAATATATCCGTCGGATTAGATATTGGTACTACAAAAATAGTCGCCATGGTAGGTCAAAAGAATGAATACGATAAAGTTGAAGTTCTTGGGATCGGTAAATCAAAAAGTTTAGGTGTTCATCGGGGAGTTGTAAACAACATTACCCAAACCATTCAATCGATTCAAACTGCTGTTACCGAAGCTGAAGCAAAGGCTGCAGTTACTATTGACGAAGTTATTGTCGGTATTGCAGGTCAGCACATAAGAAGCCTTCAGCACAGTGATTACATAACTCGAGAAAATGCAGACGAAGTTATTAATGAAGACGATATTGAAAAGTTAATCAACCAAGTTCATAAACTAGTGATGCTTCCAGGGGAAGAAATCATTCATGTTCTTCCACAGGAGTTTAAGGTTGATGGACAAGCAGAAATTAAAGAACCCATAGGGATGTATGGAGGACGTTTAGAAGCAAATTTTCATGTTGTAGTAGGTCAAGTATCTTCTATTCGCAATATTGGACGCTGCATAAAAAGTGCTGGGCTTACAATGGGTAAAGTAACTTTAGAGCCAATTGCATCTTCTGATGCTGTTTTAAGTCAAGAAGAGAAAGAAGCTGGGGTTGCATTGATTGATATTGGAGGAGGTACCACAGACTTAGCTATTTTTAAAGATGGAATTATTCGTCATACAGCAGTAATTCCCTTTGGTGGAAATGTAATAACCGAAGATGTAAAGGAAGGTTGCTCTATAATCCATAAACAAGCTGAACTATTAAAAGTAAAATTCGGATCTGCATGGCCTGGAGAAAATAAAGAAACTGAAATAGTTTCTATTCCGGGGTTGAGAGGTAGAGAACCCAAGGAAATTTCTTTAAAAACACTGTCTAAAATAATTAATGCCCGGGTAATAGAAATTATTGAACAAGCTTTTCTAGAAATCAAAAACTACGGACACGAGGAACAAAAGAAAAAGCTAATTGCAGGAATTGTGCTTACAGGAGGCGGAAGTCAACTAAAACACTTAAAACAATTAGTAGAGTATATCACTGGAATGGATACTCGTGTTGGATATCCGAATGAGCACTTAGCAGGTGACTCCGATACCATCACCGCTAGTCCAACTTTTTCTACTGCAGTAGGTCTATTAATGAATGCATTGGAAAACAGTTCTGTTGAAGTAGATGAGATAAATTCAGAATTAAATGAAGCTCAAATAAATGAAGGAGCTGATCAGATTGAATCGAGACGAGAGGTCATTCAAAGAAAATCAATTTTTGAAAAATGGACAGATAAGTTCAAAGAATTTTTGGATAAAGCATAGTAAAAAAAGTTAAAGTATATGGATACATTTACAACTGACATAAATTTTGATCTCCCCAAAAATAAAAGTAATGTAATAAAAGTTATTGGCGTGGGCGGAGGAGGAAGTAACGCAATCAATTATATGTTCCAGCAGGGAATCATGGGAGTTGATTTTGTTGTTTGTAATACAGATGCTCAAGCCCTTGAAAAGAGTGCTGTACCCATCAAAATTCAGTTAGGGGCGTCCCTCACCGAAGGTCTTGGAGCAGGAGCAAATCCTGACGTTGGAAGACAATCAGCTCAAGAGAGTTATGATGATCTTCATACACTTTTATCAATTCAAACTAAAATGGTTTTTATTACTGCAGGAATGGGAGGCGGGACTGGGACAGGAGCTGCACCTATAATTGCTCGTATGGCCAAAGACCTTAATATTTTAACTGTTGGAATTGTTACAATGCCTTTTCAGTTTGAAGGAAAAATAAGATTGGAGCAGGCTCAGAAAGGATTAGAAGAATTAAAGAACAATGTAGATTCTTTAATTGTAATTAACAACAATAAACTCAGAGAAGTATATGGTAACTTGGGTTTCAAAGCTGGTTTTTCAAAAGCAGATGAAGTTTTAGCAACAGCAGCTCGTGGGATTGCTGAAGTAATTACCCATCATTATACCCAAAATATTGACCTCAAAGATGCTAAAACAGTTTTGACTAATAGTGGTTCTGCAATTATGGGATCGGCAAGTGCTTCTGGAGCTAATCGAGCACAAGAATCAATTGTTAAAGCGTTAGATTCTCCCTTATTAAATGATAATAAAATCACAGGATGTAAAAATGTATTGCTCCTTATAGTTTCTGGATCTGAAGAAATTACAATTGATGAAATTGGAGAAATCAATGAATTTATTCAATCAGAGGCAGGAAATAACACCAACATAATAATGGGTGTTGGTGAAGATAAAGAATTGGGAGACAGTATTTCAGTTACCATAATTGCAACAGGCTTTAACTCAGACCAGCAGTATGAAATTGTAAATACAGAAGCTAAAAAAGTCATTCATACCCTAGAGGAGGATCAGCCGTTTATTCACGATTTAACAGAAAAAATTCAAATAAACGAAGCGTTTTCTTCACCAATTGCTGAAATTGAAACCGAGTCTGTTGTGAAGTATTCACTAGAGGATAATCTTGATGAAGAAGAAACTCAATCAGCTATGGAGCAAGAGCTGGTTATTGAGGAAGTTCCAGAGGATTCGACAAAAATTTTATTAACAGAGGAATTGATGGATCTTGATGTGGTATATGAACATGTAAATGGGGATGTTTTTTCTGAGGAAGATATTTTGATAGAGGAAAAGCAACCAGAAACAGAGGTTTTCGAAACTTTTATTGCACCAGAAGAATCTCATGATGTATACCAAGAAGATGAATTTATAATTAATAAAATCCCAACTGACGTAAGAGATATCGAAGTTTTTGATCCAGAACAAATAACAACTGAACAAGAGAAGCAAATTCAATTTGAGTTTGATATGCCACTCATGTCGGTTGATTCACCTTCTGATGAATTCACTCATGAGACTGCAAAACCTGAATTTAGTGTTGATTTTGAAGGCAGTCCAGCTGAAACAATTTCGGAAGAAGTTTCACCGGTTTTTCAATTAGAGGAAGACGAGTTGGAAGAATTTCCCAATCCTGTTAATGAATTAGATTTTGAAGAAATCGATGTAGAATTCAAAATTTTGAATCAAGAGCGAGAAGAAGTAGAGCCTGTTTCTGAAGTATCGGATACAAATCCTTTTGACCTTAAAATCAAAGACAGTATTAGCGTTGAAAATGATAAAAGAAAAGAACAATTGAAAAAATTTAACTACACTTTTAAAAATAATATCAATAGAATTGAAGAAATGGAAAAGCAACCAGCCTACAAGCGAATGGGATTTGACCTGGATTCTGTTCCTGAGAATGACGGAAAATCTCAAACCTCAATTAATACTGACAGTAATGATAATATCCAATTCCGTTCTAATAATTCTTTCTTACATGATAACGTTGATTAATTAAAAAATATATGTCCACATTAGATAATTTAACAAACGAAATAAAAGAGGCAATGAAAGCCAAAAATGCATTAGCGTTGGAAGCTTTACGAGCTATTAAATCTGCTGTTTTACTTCAAAAAAGTGAAGCTGGAGCAACTGATGGAATGACAGACGATCAAGAAATCAAATTGCTTCAAAAATTAGTAAAGCAACGTCGGGATAGTGCTGTAATTTTTAGAAAACAAAATCGTCCTGATCTGGCAGAGCCAGAAGAAGCACAGGCAGAAATTATTGCTCGTTTTTTACCAGAACAACTTTCAGAAGAAGAAGTAGGCAAGCTTATCGACTCAATCATCACTCAACTGGAAGCTAAAAGTATGAAAGATATGGGGAAAGTTATGGGTGTGGCAAGTAAGCAGCTTGCAGGGAAAGCAGATGGCAAAACCATTTCTACACTTGTAAAACAAAAACTCTCTTCTTAGAAACTTGTAAATTTTCTCCAAAAAAACCTCTTCCAACTCAATTAATTAGATGAAACTTACTATTTTAGCTTTTTAAAAGGCCCAGTAGTTCAACTGGATAGAATATCAGATTTCGGCTCTGAGGGTTAGGGGTTCGAATCCTCTCTGGGTCACTTTTTAAATTATAAAAAAACCTTATTTACAAGTGTTTTTTAGTTTGTTTTACAAAAGTGCTTTCAAAAATTTTATCTGCATTTGCAGTTTCAAAGCCATCTCTTCTGTGTTTTGACGAGATTTCATTTTGATTGATATTTTGAAATTCAGGCAGCACTTTACGTTCTGCAAATTCAACGTAACTACCAGCAATTTCTTTAGTTTTATGGTCCGAAAAATCAGCTTTTATCATTTCGGCAACCGAACTACTTTGCAATAGAAGACCATCACTACTGGTTTTTATTATCCCCCCAGCATCATTTAGTTTAATACCAAGATTAGCCAAAAATTCATTGAATTTTTTAAGAGAATCAAATCCATCTGGAAGTTCATGAACACTTATGGTATAATGATTTAAATAATACCGATTGTAGATAACCCAAGCAGCGTATTCACTTTCATTCAACAGCGTATCAAAATCTTCTAAAGTGGGGAGCTCCCAAAGGGGTTTATGAAAAAAATCAATTACTTCCGAAACTTTGCTCAAGTCCAAGTTATCTAAAGGATCCTGACTAATTGAATGGGTGTATTTTTGAACTATTTGTTGTGCAGTTTTACTTAAATCATTTACTCGAAGTTCACTGATGAAAATTCGCGGTAAATTTCGTTTTGGTGGAGCATACCAGTAAGCATTTAATTTCTTGGTGTCAAATGAATAAAACTCTTTTTTTTGATACCCGTATTTTAAAAATATTTTTTCAAATGATCCGATTCCAAGAAACGGAATTCCCAACGTTCTGAAAGCGATATGATCATTAATAATATCTTCCTGAGAAGAAACCCAGCC
>JAURBD010000145.1 GCA_030829155.1 Flavobacteriaceae bacterium | reverse complement strand
AGGAAAAGATAGTGATGGAAATACAGCTGAGATCGTAATTTCCAGAACCTCTGAAATTAAAATTGTTGATGCCAACACCAAGAGTGTCTTGAGTACCAACAATATTCCTTACGGATCTTCATTGCACATCAAAAACGGCTCAAAAATTAAAGAGGGTACAGTAGTCTGTAAATGGGATCCATTTAATGGGGTAATTGTATCTGAATTTACAGGTAAAATTATTTTTGAAAACATTGAACAAGGGGTAACCTATCAAGTTGAAATAGATGAACAAACTGGATTCCAAGAAAAAGTAATTTCTGAATCAAGAAACAAAAAAGTCATTCCAACCTTGTCGATTGCCGACAAGAAAGGAAATGTCTTGCGTTCATACAACTTACCTGTAGGGGCACACTTAATTGTAAATGAAGGAGATCAAATAGAAGAAGGAAAAGTATTGGTTAAAATCCCAAGAAAATCTGCTAAATCAGGTGATATTACTGGAGGTTTACCACGAGTTACGGAATTATTCGAAGCACGTAATCCTTCAAATCCAGCGGTTGTTTCTGAAATCGATGGTGTTGTTTCTTTTGGAAAAATCAAAAGAGGTAACCGTGAAATCATTGTAGAATCTAAGTTTGGAGACATCAAGAAATATTTGGTGAAACTGTCCAATCAAATTTTGGTACAAGAAAATGACTTCGTGAAAGCGGGAATGTCATTGTCTGATGGTTCTACGACTCCAGCCGATATCCTGTCCATTAAAGGACCTTCTGCAGTGCAACAGTACTTAGTGAATGAAATTCAAGAAGTTTACCGTTTACAAGGAGTGAAGATCAACGACAAGCACTTTGAGGTAGTAGTACGTCAAATGATGCGTAAAGTGAGAATTCAAGATCCAGGAGATTCTATTTTCTTAGAAAACCAATTGGTGTTCCGTTATGACTTTATTCAAGAGAATGATGACTTATTCGGAATGAAAATTGTTGAAGAAGTGGGAGACTCTGAAAACTTAAAACAAGGACAGATTATTTCTGCACGTCAGTTAAGAGATGAGAATTCATTGTTGACTCGAGAAGACAAACAGTTGGTGATGGCACGTGATGCTGAACCTGCAACTGCAACTCCCGAGTTACAAGGTATTACAAGAGCGTCACTACAAACCAAATCCTTTATTTCTGCGGCTTCGTTCCAAGAAACGACCAAAGTATTGAATGAAGCAGCGGTTAGTGGTAAAGTCGATTTCTTAGAAGGCTTAAAAGAAAATGTAATTGTAGGACATAAAATTCCTGCGGGTACTGGACTCAGAGCTTATAACGATGTTCTTGTGGGATCAAAAGACGAATACAAGAGTCTTTTAATTGATAAGGAAGAAGAAATTAGTTTCTAATTATGAGTGATAAAAACGCCCCCAAAGACCAACAGTTGAATATCTCAATTGATGAAAGTATTGCAGATGGTGTCTATTCTAATTTAGCCATTATCAATCATTCAGCAGCTGAGTTTATAATCGATTTTATCACCGTAATGCCGGGTGCCCCCAAAGCGAGAGTCAAATCTCGTGTTATCTTAACACCTGATCACATCAAACGCTTTCACAAAGCCTTGGGTGATAATATCAAACGTTATGAGGCTGCAAACGGAACAATTACCACAAATGAACCTCCTCCAATTCCCCTTAACTTTGGGCCTACTGGAGAGGCATAAATAAAAAAACCGCAATGTAAATTGCGGTTTTTTTATTATTTATCCTGGTCCTTTGAAACAAAGTACAGCGTCTCGGCTATGAGTAGTTGCGTGGTTTAGTACTTAACTTTGCAAGTACGCACAAAACTGAAAATCCGTGAGGAATTTCCAAAGTAGCGATTAACAAGCAATTACTTATAGCCATTGTTGTAGTGCGGTTTTATTCCGTATAAATCAGTTTGAACTGTTCACACACAATTATCATATTTTCATTAAATTCTTCATTGTATGGTTTCATTTCTCTTGTGTAATAATCTTTATGAACCCTTTTCCAATATTCCAATGATTTGTCTCCTTCTCCTTCAATTTTGGCAAATTCAGGCGTAATTTCATTGTAAGGAACTTTATCTATTTTAGTTGTTTCAATTATAGCTTTAGCAATCCCATTCCAATCTGTTACTATGTATTGGTCTCCAACTTCGGTAAGTGGTTCATTGTTTGTTTCAAACCACCACAATGAAGTTGCATTAGCTCTTTTTATTCCATTTACAACCAATTCGGCACATTCGTCTGCATCTTTTTTATTATCACAGAAATAGAAAGAAATAGGTGTTTCTTTAATTTTATTCTCTGGATTTTCTTGAATAAAGTTTCTCCATAAATTTTCAACGGATTGCTTATTATTTGTCATTTCTATATTGTCATTCTTTTTTAAATCAGTTTTGCAACTTAATAAAGTCAAAAAAATCAGCGCAAAACTTATAAATAAACGCACTGTTGCGTTTATTTCCTTTACCTATTATCTGTTTTATTCATTTTAAACACCTGTTTTTCAACATATTGACTCTCAATGATTCTATTTAATGGACTTTTAATATTTGCAAGAGATTTTTTACTAACATGCGTATAAATCTCAGTCGTTTTTGAACTTCCATGTCCCAATCATTCTTGTATATATCTTGAATCCGTTCCCTTTTCCAACAAATGCGTGGCAAACGAATGTCTAAGCATATGAGGAATTACTCTTTTATTAAGGGCGGCTTTTTTTGATGAGTTTTTTAAAATTGCTCGTACACTCGAACTTGAATACTGCTTTCTTTCAGGGTTTTCAATCATCCAATAGTTGGGTTTGTATCTTTGTAAATATTTTTTCAGCAACAAGGCCATCTGTTCTGAAAGCAATGTTATTCT
>JAURBD010000012.1 GCA_030829155.1 Flavobacteriaceae bacterium | reverse complement strand
TAAGTATTGGAGCTTTGGAGGGATTCATGACGGAGAATTATTTGGAATCCCACCTACAAACAACTAAGTTAATATCAAAGGTCCGACTCTGTGCAAATGAAAGATGGAAAGGTGCTCAGAGAGGAAGATTTTTTTGACAACCACATATATTTCTTCAACAACTTGGATTGGTTGAATGACATTTGATTAATAACCCCTGAGTATGGATTACCAATACCATTCAAAATATTGATTTTAGAATACTTAAAACAAAACAGCTTTCTTAGTTGAATAGGGAGTGTTTTTTCTTTTAGTTGAATCCTAAAATTATCCCTACAAATAATTCTAAAATTTCATATCAAGTTTTTATGCATTGAAAGTTAGAATTTAGAACGAAATTCCAAACCCAAAATTTCCCACCAAAACTCCGTCTGAACTTACTCCTGGAATGGGGGGGAAATCTTCTGTTTCTGTACCACTTTCTATTTGTGTTAAACCATCAGAATCTTCATATGTGAATTCCCCTGTAACCTCTAAACTATTGGGAATAGATCCAATACCATACCCTAACTCCAAGCGAAAATAAATCTTTCCTCCAGTTTTGATTCCAAGTTTAAGGTTTGTTGTACTGATTTTAGATGAAGCTTTTCCTACTCCAGTACCTTGGTTTCCATCCTCCTCAAAAGTTAGATCTTTAAAAACAATATCGGTATTCAGGGTTCCTAAGCCAATTCCAAAATAAACTCCCTCCCCTTGATTTCCAAAATAAAAATTAGATCCAAATTCAGAATATTTAAGATTAATATCCGTTTTATCATGATTAAAAGGAAATGAACTATAATCAAAAAAAGGAGCTACTCTATTTCCAAAAAGGGTGGTGATTCCTTCTAATGAAACCCCTGCAATGATTGGAATACCTAGTTTTATTCCCATAGAAACTCTTCTTAGTTTGTAGGCTTCAGGAAATGAATGGATCACTTCATTTAGAGAATCAAGCTCTTGAATTTGTTCGCTAGATTGTTCAAAAATCACTTTATCTAATTCTTGACCGTAGATTTGGGTTACAAAAACACAAATAATTAACAGGATAAGATTTTTCATAAAAATTGTTTTAGGTTTTAAAGCTAATTTTTAATCAATTTTATTCGATTTTCTCTGTTCACCAATTCCCATGCAGTTGCAAAAATTAATTGAGTTCTGGTTTTCATCAAATCAAATTCAATTTTTTCTACAGTATCTGTAGGTTTATGATAATCTTCATGGGTACCATTGAAATAGAAAATTACAGGGATATTGTTTTTACCGAAGTTGTAATGGTCGCTTCTAAAATAGAATCGATTTGGATCGTCATGTGCATTGTAGGTGTAGTCAAGGTCAAGATTTACGGTAGCCTTGTTGACTTCTTCAGACAGTAAGTGTAATTCAGTACTCAAACGATCTGAACCTATTAGATAAATATAATTGGGGTTACTGCTTTCTCTTTTTGGATCTGTTCTTCCAACCATATCAATGTTGAGGTTAGCTATTGTATTTGTTAAGGGGTAAAGAGGGTTTTCGGTGTAGTATTTGGAACCCAGTAATCCTTTTTCTTCTCCAGTTACATGCAAAAAAACAACAGATCTTTTGGGACCTTTTCCATCAGTAACAGCCTTTTGAAATGCTTCAGCGATTTCAAGCATAGATACGGTTCCGGACCCATCGTCATCTGCTCCGTTGTTGATTTGACCGTCGTGTATTCCAATGTGATCCAAATGTGAAGAAATAACAAGGTATTCCTCCGGTTTTTCAGAACCTTCAATAATGGCAACAACATTTTCAGTGGCAACTTTATTACCTTTGATGTTCAAGTTCATTTTTTGATAATAATCTTCAGTTCCCTCAGCCGCCTTTATGCCTCTATTTTGATAAAATTCTTTCAAGAAATTAACGGCTCTTTTCTGACCGAGCTCACCTGTTTCTCTTCCTTGGAAATAATCCGAAGCATATACATATAATAATTGTCTTAAATCCTCAGATTCAATGGTCGAAAGATAAGCTTCAGATTCGTTTGTTTGTGCAAAGGATAGATTCGCTGATAGAAGGGATGTGGAGAATAAAAGTATCTTTAGGATTTTCATTTGGCAGTAGGTTTTAAAATTAAATTTGCAATCCCATCCCATAGAGCAATTCTATGATTGAGTGCTGTTTTTGAGGCTTCTAAAGCTTCATTCCATTTGTTTTGATCTTGACCACATAACTTTTCAATCATTTTCAACGCCATTGGGCCGTGTTCTCCGCTATCAACTTCAATATGACGTTCAAGATAGTAAATCAAATGGCTTAAATTACCTTCCGATTCTTTATTAATATTTTTTACCACTTCTATAAACATATCGGGAATCAAATCTTCTCTTCCAAAAGTAAAAACAGCTGCAATAACATGGGTTTTATTAGTTCCTATTACGTTGAATGTGAATTTTAAAAATTCTTTTACAAAAGTAGGAAGTTTAGTAGCTTGAATTTGATTGATAATTGATTTAGAAGTGTCTAGACTTTCTATAAATTGATTCATTCCAATAGTAGATGCACCAACTTGATTCATGGCTTGAAGATACATTTCAAAATGACTCATAGATAAACCATCTTTATTTACATCTGTTTCCTCGCCCCATACAATTTCGTTTATCAATCTTCCAGCAGAGGGGTAGCTCGAAGGTACCCATGGAAGGCTTGTTGATGTTAGATCTAATTGTAACTTTTTAACCAAAGACATAAAGTCCCATACCGCGAAAACATGGTGCTCCATAAACACCTGAAGGTCTTCCTTTTGTTCCATCATTTTGTATAATGGATGGTAAATGAGTTGGTTTTTTAATGAATTAATTTCATTTTCAATTTGATGAATCATAATCTCTTGTTATAATTTTGTAAATATACTTGTTATCCTTTTATTTGAGAAATTATTACACTTGATAAGAGAAAAATCATGGAAGCTCTGTTATCTTTTTTATTGGCCTCTGTCTTGTTGACTTTAGCACCTGGACCAGATGTTCTTTTGGTACTCAGTGAGAGTTTAGTTCGAGGTACAAAGGCGGGTCTTTTACTTGCTTCTGGTTTGGTTTGTGGTTTAGTATTTCACACTTTAATTATTGTTTTGGGATGGGGACAGTTTTTAGGAGCATACCCACAGATAGTCCAAGGAGCTAAAATTCTAGGATCAATTTATTTTATCTACCTATCAATTCAAATCTTTGGAAACTTAAATCAAAAAACTTTTCAATTAGAACGAGATTCTCATGAGTTTAATAAAAATTTCAAAAAGGGACTGATTATGAATCTTTTGAACCCTAAAGTTAGTTTGTTTTTTTGGCTTTTTTTCCCAGGATTTCTTTTCAGTAAAGAATTATCTTTAGGAATCCAATACGCAGTTTTGGGGATTGTTTTCATCTCACAGGCAAGTATTGTTTTTTTTGTAGTTTCTGTAGCTGCTTCAAAAATTTCATCCTTTATTTTATCGAGTTCAAATTATATGTATTGGACTAATTTTGGTCAAGGAGTGCTCTTGATTTGTATTGCATTTTATTTCCTTATTTAGACAAATCCCTATCTTTAAACCATGAAAACGCCTGTTCTTATTGAATGCCCTCGAGATGCTATGCAGGGCATGAAAAAATGGATTCCTACTAAAAAAAAAATAGGATACATACAATCGTTACTTGAAGTGGGTTTTGATGTTTTGGATGTAGGGAGTTTTGTTTCCCCAAAGACTATTCCTCAAATGAGAGATACATCAGAGGTGCTCCAAAACATTGATCTTTCTCAATCCAAATCCGATTTATTGGTAATTGTTGCTAATTTAAGAGGATGTAAAGAAGCAGTCTTACATAAAAATATTACTTATATTGGGTTTCCTTTTTCAGTCTCAGAGAATTTTCAAATGAGAAATACCCATAAAACTCAAACAGAATCTTTGTTACTTTTAAACCAACTCATTGAGCTTTGTGAGATTCACGGCAAAAAGCTCGTTGTATATTTATCTATGGGATTTGGAAACCCCTATGGTGATCCTTGGTCGGTTTCAATTGTAATGAATTGGTTTAATCTTCTCATAAGTAAAGGAGTTAAATTTATTTCGCTTTCTGATACCATTGGAAAAGCAAAAGTTGAAGACATATCCTCATTATTTAAAGCTTCAATTGCTCAATATCCAGAGATAGAGATAGGAGCTCATTTTCATACCCAACCACAAAATTCACTTATCAAAATTAAAGCAGCATATGATTCAGGCTGTTATCGTTTCGATGGAGTAATTAAGGGATTTGGAGGATGCCCTATGGCTGCCGATGACTTAACAGGAAATCTACCCACCGAAAAACTGATTTCATTCTTCAATCAACAGAAAATATCCATACAGCTGGATCCAATTAAATTTGAGTATGCTTATAACCAGTCACTTACTGTTTTTATTTAAATTTAACCTAAACAAGCTTTTATAACCATAGAACCGTTTGTTTCTGTACTTCATACTTTCGGAGGAATCTATATGCTTTGGTTAGGATACTCCTTCTTTTCGTATATCCTAATCTTCTCAGGCATTTTAGTGACATTGAGTTGCATACTAGGGGTTTTATTAATTTTAAAAGACCTCTTCAATAATAACAATTAAAATTTACCACTTTTAAGGCGGTTTAAACGGCATAATTCCTTAATTTTGCTCGCAACTAATTCCTAAGCAGTTGCCATGACTTCAAAAGATTCAAAATTTATAGAGCAGGGTTTAACGTATGATGATGTTCTACTTGCTCCGGCTTTTTCCGATATTTTACCCCGTGATGTAAAGATTAATTCTTATTTTTCAAAAAACATTCCTTTAAACATCCCTATAGTTTCTGCTGCTATGGATACGGTTACAGAGAGCAAAATGGCTATAGCTATGGCACGTGAAGGTGGTATTGGTGTTCTTCATAAGAATATGTCCATTGAAGAGCAGGCAAACAAAGTTAGAATGGTAAAACGTTCAGAATCTGGAATGATTTTAGATCCTGTTATTCTTCCTTTAACAGCACTTGTTTCTGATGCAAAAAAAAGTATGACTCAATATAAGATTGGAGGCATTCCAATTGTAGACGAAAACGGTAAATTAAGTGGTATTGTAACCAATAGAGACCTGCGTTTCGAAAAAAACGATTCGCGTCCCATTACTGAGGTTATGACTTCAAAAAACTTGATTACTGTAAAAGAAGGTACTTCTTTATCCGATGCCGAAGAAATTCTCCAAAAACATAAAATTGAAAAATTACCTGTTATTGATGAAAATCAAAACTTGGTTGGCTTGATAACCTTCCGTGATATCACAAAACACACCACTAAACCAATTGCAAATAAAGATGCCTATGGAAGATTAAGAGTAGCTGCTGCTGTTGGAGTTACCGCAGATGCAGTTCAAAGATCTGAGGCACTTGTAAAATCTGGAGTAGATGCAATTGTTATTGATACTGCACATGGTCATACCAAAGGTGTTGCATCGGTTTTAAAAGCGGTAAAGGCAAACTTCCCTAAACTTGATGTTGTTGTTGGTAATATTGCTACTGGTGAAGCTGCAAAATACTTAGTAGAATTAGGAGCAGATGCCGTAAAGGTTGGAATTGGTCCTGGTTCTATTTGTACGACACGTATCATTGCTGGTGTAGGATACCCTCAACTTTCGGCAGTACTTCAAGTAAGTAAAGCCATCAAAGGAAGTGGAATACCCATCATTGCTGATGGTGGTATACGATATACTGGAGACATCCCAAAAGCAATTTCTGCCGGTGCTGATTGTGTAATGCTTGGTAGCCTTTTGGCGGGAACCAAAGAGTCACCGGGAGAAACAATTATTTTTGAAGGTCGCAAATTTAAATCATACCGAGGAATGGGTTCAATCGAAGCTATGAATAAAGGAAGTAAAGATCGCTACTTTCAAGATATCGAAGATGATATAAAGAAATTGGTTCCTGAGGGGATTGTTGGTCGAGTTCCTTATAAAGGTGAAATTGTAGAAAGTATTCATCAATTTTTAGGAGGTTTAAAAGCTGGAATGGGGTATTGCGGAGCAGCTGATGTTGAGGCTTTGCAGAATAATGGAAAATTTGTTCAGCTCACAGCTTCAGGAATTAGGGAAAGTCATCCTCATAATATACAGATTACAAAAGAAGCTCCTAATTACAGTCCTTGATAAAAAGAAAAATCAAATAAATTTAGGTAGATTATTTGGTGACAAACTTAAATGTCTTAATGGTGCCCTTAGTTTCTATTTGAACAATATACATACTTTTGGGTTTGAGTTGGATTGGTTTTTTAAAACTTTCTAATGATTCATTATAAAAACTTCCCTCTGGGTTTCCAATAATGCTGTAGATATAAACGTTTCCAATCCCAGTCAAACCCTCGATCTTGATTTCACCGTTGTTGTAAATAAGTTGAACAATTTCTTGATTTGAATATAAGGAAATGTTACTTTCGGCAAATGGAGTTGAGATGCTATTCGCTTTGAATGAAGCGAGGAATAAAAAAAGTAATAAAAAAGAATTTTTTATTTTCATTCCTTAAATTAATATTTGCAAGTTATTAATATTGTTGTTAATAAAAAAATATTTATGAACAAATAAAGTATTGTATATCAGATTGTTAATTAAGTTATCAAGAATTATACACATTAAACTTACTTATTTACACAATAAACAGAATTTTTTTCGTTTGAGTCAAGTAACACATATGTAATATACCAGTATCAAATTTAATTTCATGAGAAACCATTATTTATTGTCTTCAATGTTATTGATTCCCCTTTTTTTGTTTTTTAGTTGTGATCAAATATACAATGTAAAACAAGATCCCATAGTTGCTCGAGCAGGAAATACATTTTTATACAGTTCTCAACTTACAAAAAACTTGCCAATTTTTTCATCTGACACAGACAGTGTTATTCAAACAGAAAATTATATTAACAATTGGGCCAGAAAGCAGTTGTTAATTGATCAAGCTCTAATAAATTTAAATTTTGAAGACCAAGAACGTTTAGAAGAACTTGTACGATCCTATCGTTCTGACTTATGGAGTAGGACGTATAAAGAATTTGTGGTAAAATCAAATATTGACACTATAATTAGCAAAGAAGAAACAGAAGCTTATTATATAAAAAATAAGAATAATTTTAAGCTAAACGAGGTAATGGTAAATTTTCGTTTTATTGCCCTACCAACAGAAAATATTGATTTATTAGAAATCAAAGATAAACTGATTCGCTTTCAAGAAAAAGACAAACGTTTTTTAGATTCTCTTTCTTTTCAATTCAATTCCTATCAACTAAATGATACTTTTTGGATCAAAAAAAGAGGGATGATTAAAACACTTCCATTTCTTAAAGAGAAAAACTTTGAAAAGTACTTAAAAAAATCACAATTTTTTCTTGTTGAGGATGCATTCGAGGTATATTTGCTTTTTGTAAATGATTTTGTATTGAGGGATGAAGTAGCTCCTTTGGTATCTATTGAAAATACAATTCGCAAAATAGTTTTTAATAAAAGAAAGCTCGATTTCATAAAACAATTTGATAAAGAAATATTACAAGATGCAATACAGACAAAAAAATTTGAATTATACCGCTAGCCAGATTGTGTTCTTTTTTACAGTTTTTGTTTTTAGCCTTCATTCTTTTGCTCAAGGGCCCTCTGAATCTTCAGTTGGTTCTGAGCGAACAAAAATTGATGGGGTTTCGGCTGTTGTAGGAGACTATGTTATCTTAGATTCAGACATTGATAAAACTATAGCAGATATGCAATCCCAAGGTATTCCAACTAAAGGTATTGAGCGTTGTCAGTTACTAGGTAAATTAATGGAAGATAAATTGTATGCCCACCATGCGGTTCAAGATAGTTTGGAGATAAGTGATTCGGAAGTGTATAGTTATGTCGACCAAAGCATTGAATACTTTACAGAACAGCTGGGTAGTATCGAAAAAGTATTGGAGTTTTACAACAAACCTGATGAATTTTCTTTCAGAGAACAATTATTTGAAATCAATAAGCTACAAAAACTTGCTTCATTGATGCAATCGGACATTGTTTCAAAAATTGAAATTACACCAGAAGAAGTTCGAGCTTTTTTTGATGAGATTCCTTTAGATGAATTGCCTGTTTTTGGGACAGAAATTGAATTGTCACAAATTGTAATAGAACCTAAAATCAAAGATGAAGAAACCCAAAGGGTAGTAGAAAAATTAAAAGATTTTAAGAATGATGTTGAAGAAAAAGGGCTGAGTTTTGCTTCTAAAGCTATTCTTTATTCTCAAGATCCAGGATCTCGATCCTCAGGAGGTAAATACACTCTTCATAGAAAACGTCCAAGAATGGTAAAAGAGTTTAGAGATACAGCTTTTAGCCTAGAAGAAGGAGAAATATCCACACCTTTTAAAACAGATTTCGGATGGCATATTTTGACAGTAGATAAAATCAGGGGTCAACAAGTAGATGTTCGCCATATTTTATTGACAACAAAAATTGATCCTCTTCAGTTGGAAGAATCCAAAAAAAATTTAGATTCTATTCGAAAACGAATTGTGGATGAAGAGCTAACTTTTAAAAATGCTGCTTATAATTTTTCTAACGACAAAAAAACAAGAAATAGTGGAGGTGTTCTAATCAATCCTGTTACTGGTGACACACGTTTTGAACTGACAAAAATGGATCCTCTTTTGTATAATCAGGTTAACAAACTTAAGGATGGAGAAATTTCCTTGCCTTTGTTAGAAGAAGATCGATCGGGTTCAAAAAAATACAAAATTATTAAAATCACCAATCGATATGAAGAACATGTTGCTGATTATTCACAAGATTATATTCGAATAAAAGAACTTGCCTTAAAAGACAAACAATTAGAAGCAATTACTAAATGGACAAAAGAAAAAATAGAAGACACCTACGTTAGTATAAGTAAGGATTACAAAAACTGTGTTTTCTCAAACAATTGGTCAAAAAAATAAAGAATCTTTATTTAAAATATTTTAGTGGAACCCAAAGCATACCGTAGCATTCTCCCCCTTCTTTATGGATATTTTTGTGGTGTATTTTATGCGCTCTCCTTAAACCTTTAGCATATTTAGAATTTGAAGATCTGAAAATTTTAAAACGGCGGTGGATAAAAATATCATGTACAATGAAATAAGTCATCCCATATGTAAAAATCCCAAAAGCCATGGGTAATCCTGCCCAAAATCCATACTCACCCCAAAGAATTACTAATACCATACTTACTACAGCATAGAAAATAAAAAACAAATCATTGCGTTCAAACCATGAGCTGTGGTCTTTTTTATGATGATCTTTGTGAAGACTCCACAAAAAACCATGCATGATATATTTATGAGAAAACCAAGCCATGAATTCCATAATAAGAAAAGAAGTTAGGTATATTAATATCCAAAAGAAAGTATTCATTTTACAGGAAATTAAAATGGTAATTTAAATAAGACTGAGCCAATACACTTACCTTCTCGTAGTTAGGGACACGTACACGAGACTCCTTAATGTGACTAGATGGAATTCGTTTGAGTTTTTTAAGTAATTTATAATAGTACTTATAAGCAGTATATACTCCGAATCTAGCTTCTTTGGGCAAATCAAGAATCCCATTATAGCTTGCTTTGAAATCAGCTTCAATTTCATTGATTATTTTTAATTTTGATTTTTCATCAAAGTCTTTTAAATCAATCTCAGGGAAATAAGATCGTTCCAAGCCTTCTTGATCTGCTTTTAAATCTCTTAAGAAATTAACCTTTTGAAAAGCAGAACCCAAGGCCATTGCGGAATCTTTTAGAGTTTCGTATTTTTCTTGATCACCTTGAACAAAAACCTTTAAACACATCAGTCCCACAACATCCGCAGAACCATAAATATATTCCTTGTAATCCTCTTGTTTGAGGTAATTTTTTTTGTGTAAATCCCAACGCATACTTTTCAGAAAAGCTTTTAAATGTTCTAGTTCGAGTTTATGAAGATGAAATGTTTCTTGAAATGAATTAAGAATTGGATTTAAACTTATTTTATGTTCTAAGGCGTGATACAAATCACTTTCAAAACGACTCAACAATTCTTCTTTATCATAAGAATGAAAACTATCGACAATTTCATCTGCAAAACGAACAAAGCCATATATATTATAAATATCTTTTCGAATAGCAATATCCAACATTTTTGTTGCCAAAGAAAAGGAGGTACTGTACGAAACAGTGATAAGCCTACTACACTCATTAGAAACATGATCAAATAAAACTTTCATTATCTTCTTTTAATTTGCAAAAATAGTTTGGTTTCAAAGTGCTATATCTACTTTGAATATAGTCAAATTTACATAAAATTAAGCAAAAACTTTGGGTGAAAGGAAGCGAAGTTTAAATTCATCAAGACCTTCAAATACATTAATATTTGCGGGTAGTTTATCTTGGTTTATGCTCAGAATTCTGGGCCCAAACATGGATAAGCGAGAGTTACTTATGGTTAAAATTTCCTTTTTAAAATTCAAAATAAAATCATCCATTTTGTTTTGATTGGGTTCTACGGTACAAAAAGTAACAAAGTGAATATTAGAACTGAATGATAATATTGTTGTTAAGCTTTCACTTGGAACAGATTGTCCTAAAAAAATCGTTCTGTAACCTTTCGATAGTATCAATTGATTAAAAACAAAATACTTAATTCATGGATTTCATTTTCGGGTAAAAACAAAACAAAACATGGATTATTTGGATGATAGTCACGGTTAAATTGAACAATTTCTGTTTGGACGTGTATTTTTTGTTTTATAAGGTTTGTAATGAAATGTTCGTGTGAAGGACTTATCGCATTGGTTTGCCATAAGATGCCCAATTCACGCATTAATACTGCAAAAACATTCATGTAGATGAATTCGAAATCTTTTTTTTGAATCAACTCTTTAAAAGTTAGGTCAAACAAACCAGTATCAAAATTCACCATCGATAATTTAAGTGCATTGATCGAAATTTCTTCTGAGTTAGATTTTAATGCAACATTACGCACCAATTGAGGGATGTCTGATTCATCATATCCTGCAATCTTTGAGATTTTGAATCCATGATTGTATAAGAGTGTAATGTTTAATAATTTTCTTAGGCTATCGAGAGAATACCTACGAATGTTAGTTTGAGTCCTTTCAGGGGATAACAAGTTATATCTCTTTTCCCAAATACGTATTGTATGTGCTTTAATACCTGAAATATTTTCAAGATTTTTTATACTAAAACTACTCTTAATTCTATCCATTAGTTTAATCTTATATGATAAAACCTAAACAAAATTACAAAATAAAATTTAAAGAGATGAAAATGAATTAATAAAAGATTGAGTGCGCACGAGAAGACTCGAACTTCCACGGGAAAAATCCCACTAGCCCCTCAAGCTAGCGCGTCTACCAATTCCGCCACGTGCGCTAAAGTGACCTGGCTGGGGCTCGAACCCAGGACCCTCTCCTTAAAAGGGAGATGCTCTACCAACTGAGCTACCAGGTCTTAAAACAATTGTGATCTGGCTGGGGCTCGAACCCAGGACCCTCTCCTTAAAAGGGAGATGCTCTACCAACTGAGCTACCAGATCGTTTTGATATTTTAAGGCTGCAAATATACGTGCAAATATTAATAATTCATATTCTAAATGGCTAAATTTGTTTTTGAATTCTAAAATGATGTTTTGAAGAAAACAATTGTGCTTTTGGGGTATATGGGTAGTGGTAAGTCTAGAGTAGGTAAAGCACTTTCACAATGTATTCATATTCCATACATTGACCTTGACTCTTATATTGAGATCCAAGAAAAATCTTCTATTGAAAGTATATTTAACAATAAAGGTGAGGTGTATTTTAGAAAAAAAGAACGTCATTATTTAGAACAACTTTTATTGCAAAAAGAGCCTGTTATTTTAGCCCTAGGTGGAGGAACGCCTTGTTATTATGATTCAATGGATTTCATTGTAAATTCTGAAGTAATAAGTATTTATTTAAAAGCAAGGATTAATACACTAGTATCCCGTTTAGTTAATGAAAAAAAACGCAGACCGCTTATAAGTCATCTAGAAACTGAAACAGATTTGCAGGAGTTTATAGGGAAACATTTGTTCGAACGTTTGCCCTTTTATTCTAGAGCTTCCCATATTATCGACGTAGATTTGAAAAGCCCAGAGGCACTATCATTAAAAATTATAAAATTAGCTCAGATAAACTCCGTTTGACTCCGAATCCAAGATCACTTGAATGTGTTCGTTTATTGAGGTTGAAAGAGAAATTCCTTTATAATCTGCTTTGATCGGATAATTTTTATGATTTCTATTAACTAACACAGCAGTTTTTAGTTGTTTTAAAGGGACTTCAAGTAAATTTTTTGTTGCATAAATCAGGGTACTTCCTGTGTTTAGTACATCATCAACCAAAACTACAGATTGATTTTTGAGGACATTTACATCAACTGAGGTTTTTATTGGTAAATGAGAATTTTTTTTATTGATTTCTAATTGGATGAAATGAATTTCTAAATCAGAAATTTGTTTCAAAAATGAAATGATACTTTGAGCAAATAGGACACCACTTTTAGCGATTCCTACAATATAAATAACATTGTTATCGAAATTTGCTTCATAAATTTGATATGCAATCCTTCGAGTGCTGTGCTCAATCGTTTTAGCGTCTATAATTAGAGTAGCATCTTTTTTCATTTCAAGTCATGTTTTGTATCTCAACAAAGTTATGAAGTTTTTAACTCAAATAACTTTTACGTTTTCTTTTTACTCAAGTAAATTATTAAATAATATTATTAATAACTCAATCTTCTTGATGATCAATACTTTTCGCATAATCATCCAATTCTCTTCTGTCCTTTTTGGTAGGTCTTCCTTCTCCTTTTTCGCGATAATAATCTTGGGCTAAGTTTTGAAGTTTATTTTGTTTAAAGGCATCTTTGGGAGTCGTATTGAGTCGATAAATATCCACTAATTTTGCACCGACTCGACTTTTGGGAATATCCAACACATCAAGGCTGTGATTAATTTGTTCTTTCCGAATAATAATTTTATCCATTGGAAAAACCTCTCGCGATGGTTTTGCAACTTGATCATTAACACGAATTAAACCTTTTTTACATGCTTTAGTAGCAATACTTCTTGATTTATAATACCGGACTGCCCACAAATATTGATCGATTCTCATTCTCTAAAACTACGTTAAATTTCACTAAAAAAATAAAGTAAAATTGTATCTTGCGCACCAAAATTATCTCTATGCTTAATTTCTCAAAACTCTATTTTATTTTAGTTACTCTGATTTTTTTTCTTAGTTCTTGTGACTCAGATAACAATAGTGTAGCTGTTGAAATTAACGACTATTCTGAACAACTCGCAACAGATAATGCTTTATTAGTTGATTATTTATCTACACATTTTTATAACTATCAAGATTTTCCAAGATCTGAAAATAAAATTGTATCCATAGAGATTGACACAATTTCTGGGGATAATGCCAATAAAATTCCACTTATAGATCAAGTTCAACAAATATCTGTTCCCTTAACGGATGCAAATAATGCAATTATCAATCATACTTTATATTACATTGTTGCACAGCAAGGGTCAGAATTGGAAAGAAAACCTACCATTGTTGATTCTACTTATGTTGCTTATAAAGGCGAATTACTTTCAGGTTATAAATTTGATGAACGTGTGAGTCCAGTTTGGTTTGATAACGCTTCAGTTGTTAGTGGTTTCAGATATGGTCTCCAACATTTTGCTCCAGGAACTTATTCAGTAAATGAGAGTGGAATCATAAGGTTTCAAGATTTTGGACAAGGAATAATTTTCATGCCCTCTGGGATAGGTTATTATGCTTCGGGGTTGGCTGCAATTCCTAATTACTCACCCTTAGTTTTTTCGGTATCTGTATATACCACCAATGAATCTGATCATGATAATGATGGAATTTTATCTAAAAACGAAGACCCTGATGGAGATGGAAATCCATTCAATGATGATACAGATTCAGATGGTATTTTAAACTTCAATGATATTGATGATGATGGTGATGGAATTCTTACGTACAATGAATATGATAAAGACAAAGACGGAGTTGTTGACGACACCGATAACGATGGTACTCCTGATTATTTAGATTCGGATAGTTAAAATAAACTAAATACACTTTTTAATCTTTTCGTGCTATGGTATTTGAAAAAAGTATTCAAGTTTTTGTTACGGGGGGAACCTTTGATAAGACCTATGATCATATTAATGGTACTTTAAACTTCCAAAAAACCCATTTACCTCAAATGCTAGTTAGAAGTAAATGCATGTTGGATATTGATGTGAAAACACTGATGCTTTTGGATAGTTTAGAAATGACCTCTACTCATTTTGAAACCATAATCAAAGCCTGTGAAACCTGTGAGAAAAGTAAGATTGTAATTACACACGGTACAGATTGTATGGTTGATACTGCTAAAAAAATAGCTCAAGAAGCCGTTGGAATCGAACAAAAAACCATAATACTAACAGGAGCGATGATTCCTTACACTTTTGGAAGCTCTTCTGATGGGTTTTTTAATTTAGGTTCTGCAATGGCTTATGTAAGAGTTCTTGATCCAGGGGTTTATATTGCAATGAATGGCATACTTTTTAGTTGGAATGAGGTTAAAAAAAATAAAGCTAAAGGCTTTTTTGAACAAATCAAAGTTATTTAATCAGACAAAAAAATTAGTTTTCATCTGAAGACTTAGATTTAAATTTGTAAGAAGCACTCAGTATAACCTGGTCGGAGCGTGTATTGATTTGTCCTTGATTTATCCCATTAATGCCAATTAAAATGAGGTCATTGTTTGTAAAACCACGTTCGAGTCGAATACCCACTCCAAATCTTCCCAGAGAAAGACGAGTACCGATTTGAGCACCAACAGTTAAATGATTTTTAATTTTTGTTAGAGAAATTCCTTTGACTTCCTCTTCTAATATATATTGAAAACTTGGACCAATAAAAACACTCAGTGGTCCAAGTATTTTATATCCCAAAAGTATGGGTATCTCTAATTTACTTAAACCAATATTTAAATTCTTAATACTGCTATTGATTTTAGTAAATTGAATCTCAGGTCTGATGTAAAAAACTACAAGATTTAAATTTCCATAAAATCCAACATGATATCCTATTTCTGATCCGTCAGAATTTACTGTATTTTTAATACTTTCTAACTTCAACTCACCCAATGTATCGTAGTTTAATCCTGCTTTAACACCAAATTCAAACTGCGCCTGAAGAAATAATGAAGCACAAAGAAAAACAATTGAGGTTAAGATTTTAATAAGCCTAGAGGACATTTTTTTATTTGCGTTTCATTACTTTTTTTGCAGCTGCCAATACGGCATCTTTGTTCAATCCATATTTTTCCATTAATTGAGCTGGAGTTCCGGATTCACCAAAAGTATCCTTAGCAGCTACAAATTCTTGAGGTGTTGGATGGTTTAGAGCTAGAACACCTGCAATACTTTCTCCTAATCCTCCGAGGTAGTTGTGTTCTTCTGCAGATACAATACATTTAGTTTTTGCAACAGACTTTAAAATAATAGCCTCATCAATAGGTTTTATAGTATGAATATTGATTACCTCAGCACTAATTCCTTGTTCATGAAGTGTTTTTGCTGCTTCTAGTGCCTCCCATACAAGATGTCCAGTTGCAACAATAGTAACATCTTTTCCTTCTTGGAGAAGGATTCCTTTCCCAACCTCAAATTTTTGATCAACTGCAGTGAAATTTGCTACAGATGGTCTTCCAAATCTGAGATAAACTGGGCCTTCGAATTCAGCTATGGAAATTGTTGCAGCTTTGGTTTGGTTGTAATCACAAGTATTGATAACGGTCATACCAGGAAGCATTTTCATTAAACCGATATCTTCCAAAATTTGATGTGTTGCTCCATCTTCACCCAAAGTCACCCCTGCATGTGAAGCACATATTTTAACATTCTTATCTGAGTATGCAACTGACTGGCGAATTTGATCGTAAACCCTTCCTGTTGAGAAATTTGCAAAAGTTCCTGTGAAAGGAATTTTACCTCCAACTGTTAAACCAGCTGCTATTCCAATCATGTTTGCTTCTGCAATTCCAACTTGAAAAAAACGTTCAGGATTCTCTTTCATAAATTGATTCATTTTAAGAGATCCAATAAGATCTGCACAAAGCGCAACTACATTAGGGTTTATTCTTCCAAGTTCTGTGAGTCCATCACCAAATCCAGAGCGAGTGTCTTTTGAGCCTTGATTGATATATTCTTTCATAATAATTTCTTTGGTATTCCCGCAATGCAGGATTTAATAATCTCCTAATGTTTCTGGATTTTGGGCTAAGGCTTTTTCTAGCTGTTCATCATTTGGTGCTTTTCCATGCCATGCGTGGGTGTTCATCATAAAGTCAACACCATTACCCATTTCGGTTTTCAATAAAATACAAATTGGCTTACCCTTTCCCGTCATCGATTTTGCTTTTTTGAGAGTATCGATAATTTCTGTAAGATCATTTCCTTTTTCTACAGTCAGGACATCCCATCCAAAAGCAATAAATTTAGAGGATAGATCTCCCATTGGCATAACTTCATTTGTAGGCCCGTCAATTTGTTTTTCGTTCAAATCTATTGTTGCAATGAGGTTATCCACTTTTTTACCTGCTGCATACATAATTGCTTCCCAATTCTGACCTTCTTGAAGTTCACCATCACCCAATAACGCAAAAACTAAATGTCGATCATTGTTTAGTTTTTTGGTTTGTGCTGCACCTATTGCAACAGATAGTCCTTGGCCAAGAGAACCAGAAGCCATACGAATACCTGGTAAACCTTCATGTGTTGTTGGATGTCCTTGTAATCTTGAATTAATTAGTCGAAAAGTATTGAGTTCTTCAACAGGAAAATATCCTCTGTGTGCTAAAACACTGTAAAACACGGGAGAAATATGACCATTGGAAAGAAAAAATACATCTTCATTAATGCCATCCATATCGAATCCTTCCTTCAATTCCATTATCTCATTGTATAGGCTAACTAAAAATTCTGTACACCCTAAAGAACCTCCCGGGTGTCCCGAATTTACTTTGTGAACCATTCTCAAGATATCTCTTCTTACTTGAGAAACGGTTTGTTTTAATGTTGTTTGTGTTTGCATGAATGTGAATAATATATAACACAAAAATACAGCTTTGTTGTGCTTGTACAAACTTCTGGAGAATACTTATTAACGTCTTCTTTAACATTTTTGTAAAAGCCACAATCAGTAGGGGCAAGTTCGTTATATTTGGCAATATTTTTTAATTATGAATTTTAAACGTATCGCAAATGATCCTCAAAGTAAAGCAAGAGCAGGTTCAATTACAACTGACCATGGTATTATTAAAACTCCTATTTTTATGCCAGTTGGTACTGCGGCTACGGTAAAAGGTGTTCACCAAAGGGAATTAGAGCAGGAAATTAATCCTGATATTATCCTTGGAAATACCTATCATCTATATTTGCGCCCAAAGACAGAAATTATTGAACAAGCTGGAGGACTTCATAAGTTTATGAATTGGAAACGTCCAATTTTGACAGATTCAGGGGGGTATCAAGTATATTCATTATCAGCAAACAGGAAAATCAAAGAAGAGGGAGTCAAATTCAAATCTCATATAGATGGATCCTTCCACTTTTTTACTCCAGAGAACGTGATAGATATCCAACGTAAAATTGGTGCAGATATTATCATGGCATTTGATGAGTGTACTCCATATCCCTGTGATTATCGATATGCAAAGGCTTCTATGAATATGACCCATAGATGGCTTGAACGTTGTCTAATTCAAAACACGAAAAGCCCCTTTTTGTACAATTATTCACAAACTTTTTTCCCAATAGTTCAAGGAAGTGTTTACAAAGATTTGAGAAAACAATCTGCAGAATATATTGCCAGTAAAAATGCAGAGGGAAATGCCATTGGGGGTCTTTCTGTAGGAGAACCAGCTGAGGAAATGTATGCAATGACTGAGGTGGTTTGTGATATTTTACCCGAAGATAAACCTCGATATTTAATGGGAGTAGGAACACCAATTAATTTACTAGAAAATGTAGCTTTAGGAGTAGACATGTTTGATTGTGTTATGCCAACTCGTAACGCCAGAAATGGAATGTTGTTTTCAGCCCATGGAACAATCAACATTAAAAATAAAAAATGGGAAAATGATTTTTCTTCAATTGATGAATCGGGATATACTTATGTTGATTCAGAATATTCAAAGGCTTATCTTAGACATTTGTTTAAAGTAAATGAAATGTTAGGAAAGCAAATTGCAACAATTCATAATTTAGGGTTTTATTTATGGTTGATGCGTGAGGCAAGAAAAAGAATCATTGCTGGAGACTTTTGTAGCTGGAAAGAACAAATGGTGAAAAATATGGATAAACGTTTATAATTTTGTTGAAAAAAATTGACCTCTACATAATTAAAAGATATTTAGCAACATTCTTTGTAATGCTGCTTTTATTCATTCCCATAGGGATAATGGTTGATGTAGCTGAGAAAATAGATAAATTCAAAGAAAAAGAAGTCCCTTTAGATGCAATCATTGATTATTATTTCGACTTCATGTGGTATTTTGGGAACTTACTTTATCCCATATTTTTATTTTTGGCAATTATATGGTTTACTTCTAAGTTGGCAAATAACTCGGAGATTATAGCCATCTTGAGTTCTGGGATTTCTTTTAATCGATATTTAAGACCCTTCATTGTAGCAGCTTCCTTTGTCTCTTTTTTAGCTTTTTTAGCGGGTATGTTTATTGTTCCAAAGGCCAGTAAAGGATTCAATGAATTTACATATAAATATATCAGCCGGACAAACAATGATCGGGCTAGCTCAAACTTTTATAAACAAATCAATGACAACGAATTTATTTATGTAAGCGGTTACAACCAAACTCGAAAAAGAGCAACCGATTTTACCCTTGAACATTTTGATGGAGAAGAAATGAAATTCAAAATATTCTCCCAAACCATTCGTTGGGTAGAGAAGGATTCTGTTTTCCGTTTAATTAATTACCGTAAACGTACTTTCATGGAAAACAATGAATTATATGAACAACAAAATTTAAAGGACACTCTATTTGATTTTGAAATTAATGATCTCACTCCATTAAATTATAAGGCTGAAACACTTTCATTGCAAAAACTCAATGAATTTATTTCAGAAGAAGAACGCAGCGGCTCACCATTGATAAATATTCATTTATTGGTTAGACATAAACGTTATAGTATTCCACTATCAGTATTTATTTTAACAATTATTGCTGTAGCTGTTTCCTCTTTCAAAAGGAGAGGGGGGATGGGAGTAAATCTAGCCTTTGGTATCATAGCCGGTTTCACTTTTATTTTTTTCGATAAAATTTTTGGAGTTTTGGTCGATAAAACTGATTTATCTCCAGCCATTGGAGCTTGGTTACCTTTAGGAATTTTTGGAATCTTAGGAATTGTATTATTGTCATATGCCAAACGCTAGATTTAAAAGCCTTTTACACCTGCATTTTTTGGTTTTTATTTGGGGATTTACATCTATTTTAGGGGCTTTAATGAATAAAAGTCCTTTTGAAATCGTTTGGTTTCGAGTAGTAATTGCTTCCAGTTTAATTGCAGTATATTTTCTTTTTTTTAAAAGAAAATTATTTAAAGTTCCTCTCAAAGCTCTAGTTTATTTTGCTTTGGGAGGTTTATTGATATCGGTACATTGGATTTTATTTTTTCATGCAATTAAAATATCTTCAGTATCTGTGACCCTTTCTGTTTTATCCTCGGCTTCTTTGATGACTTCATTTTTGGAACCCCTTTTTTACAAAAGAAAAATTAGAATATATGAAGTGTTTTTTGGAGCATTTGTTGTAATTGGATTAAGTGTTATTTTTAAAGCAGAACAAGATTCATCAATCGGTATTTATGTGGCATTATTATCGACATTACTTTCTGTTTTATTTACTCTACTCAATGGAAAATTGATTGAGTATTATCAGGCAACTTCAATATCATTTTATCAATTATTGAGTGGAAGCTTTTTTTTGAGTATCTGGTTAATTTTTATTTTGGACATTCCTACGGACTTTTTTGTTCTAAAAGGGTATGATCCTCTATGGATATTTCTTTTGGCTTCTTTTTGTACTGCTTATGCGTTTATTGCTTCTGTAGAAATTATGAAACAGATATCGCCATATACAATAATGATTTCATTGAACATGGAGCCTGTTTACGCAATTTTATTTTCTATCTATATTTTTGGTGAAAAAGAAATTATGAGTGTAAACTTTTATCTTGGAGTACTGATAATTCTTATTTCTGTTCTTGGAAATGGAATTTATAAAGCACGTAAATTAAAAAAGACTAATTAAATAATTAAAAATTTATATTTTTACCCTGAACAAAATATTATGGAATATTTAGATTTTGAACTTCCGATTAAAGACATTATAGAACAACTCGATAAATGTAAAATTATTGGAAATGAAAGCGAGATTGATGTAACAGACACTTGTGATCAGTTAGAGAATAAATTACTCACTACAAAAAAAGAAATATACGGTAATTTAAGTGCATGGCAACGAGTACAATTGTCTCGTCATCCATCTAGACCTTACACCTTGGACTATATCAAGGCAATTTGTGGAGATACATTTTTAGAATTACATGGAGATCGAAATGTCAAAGATGATAAGGCAATGATTGGAGGTCTGGGTAAGATAGGGAACCAGTCTTTTATGTTTATTGGAACTCAAAAAGGATATAATACCGCGACTCGTAAATATAGGAATTTTGGAATGGCAAATCCAGAGGGATATCGAAAAGCACTTCGCTTGATGAAATCAGCCGAAAAATTTGGAATTCCAATCGTAACCCTAATAGATACTCCTGGAGCATACCCAGGACTTGAAGCAGAAGAGCGAGGTCAAGGAGAAGCAATTGCCCGTAATATTTATGAAATGCTTTCCATTAAGGTTCCAATTATAACTGTAATTATTGGAGAAGGTGCATCGGGAGGAGCACTCGGTATTGGCGTTGGAGATCGTGTATTTATGCTCGAAAACACCTGGTACTCTGTGATTTCTCCAGAATCTTGTTCTTCCATTTTATGGAGGAGTTGGGAATATAAGGAGCAAGCCGCAGATTCACTTAAGTTGACTGCAACTGATATGAAGAAGGCCAAGTTAATCGATAAAATTATAAAAGAACCTCTTGGTGGAGCTCATTATGATCGTGAGCAAGTATTTAATTCAGTTCAGGATGAAGTTCTAAAAACATTTAAAGTTTTGGATAAGTTACAACCTCATGAATTGATAAAAGCTCGAAGGGCTAAGTTCAATGATATGGGTGTATTCAAAGATTAATTTTAGCTTATCAACAAAAATAAATAGTTATAAACGGTCTTTTGTTTAAACTTGGGGTATATCTCAAGCTTGTTTTACACCAAAGAATCCTGGTATTATGACTAATTTCGATTAATGGAAAAAAGAAAGCCAATCATTGCTCCAGCCGTAACATCTGGAAACCTAGTTAATCTTGAAAGAGGAAAAATTCCACCACAAGCTATTGACCTAGAAGAGGCTGTTATCGGAGCTATGCTTATTGATAAAAAAGGAGTTGATGAGGTTATTGACATTCTCCAGCCAGAGGCATTCTATAAACAAGCTAATCAACACGTCTTTTCTGCAATTTATGAGCTTTTTGAGACGTCTGAACCAATTGATCTATTAACGGTTTCTGCTCGACTACGTAAAATGGGCTTACTCGAAAAAGTTGGAGGAGACTTTTATTTAGTCCAGCTTTCTAAAAAGGTTTCTACTTCTGCCCATATAGAATTTCATGCTCGAATTATTTTACAAAAATATATTCAAAGAAGTCTAATCAAAATTTCAAACGAAATAATAGATAATGCTTACAAAGAATCTATTGATGTTTTTGATTTACTTGATGAGGCAGAATCTAAGCTTTATGATGTAACCCAAGGAAACATAAAGAAATCATCAGAATCAGCCCAAAACTTAGTTATACAAGCTAAAAAACGCATTGAGGACATAGCCAAACGCGATGGACTCAGTGGAGTTGCTACTGGTTTTGAGAAGTTAGACGCTTTAACTTCGGGTTGGCAGCCTTCAGATTTAATTATTATTGCAGCACGACCTGGTATGGGAAAAACTGCTTTAACCTTATCTATGGCTAGAAACATTGCTGTGACTAAAAACATTCCTGTAGCTTTTTTTTCTCTAGAAATGTCATCAGTACAATTGATTACTCGATTGATTTCCTCAGAAACGGGACTTTCTTCAGAAAAATTGAGAACAGGTAAACTAGCTAGTCATGAGTGGGAGCAATTGAACGTCAAAGTTGGTGACCTAGAACAAGCCCCATTATTTATAGACGATACACCTTCCTTATCTATTTTTGATTTACGTGCAAAAGCAAGACGTTTATCTTCTCAGCATGGAATTAAATTAATTATAGTTGACTATTTGCAATTAATGACTGCAGGGACATCGAATAAATCTGGGAACCGAGAGCAAGAAATTTCAACAATTTCAAGAAATTTAAAAGCACTTGCAAAAGAATTGGATATTCCAGTGATTGCACTTTCTCAACTTTCAAGAGCAGTAGAAACTCGAGGAGGAACCAAGAGACCTCTACTTTCTGACCTCAGAGAATCGGGAGCTATAGAACAAGATGCTGATATCGTGTCATTTATCTATAGACCTGAATATTACGGTATCGATGAGTGGGATGACGATGAAAGAACATCATCTGAAGGACAAGCCGAGTTTATTGTAGCAAAACATCGTAATGGAGGGTTGGATAATATACGTCTCAAATTTATTGGACATCTCGGTAAATTTGATAATCTAGAGAATTTTGAATCTCCATTTGAGTTTCAATCCAAAATGAATGAAGCTCCTATTAATCCTTCTTCCCTTCCAGATCTTAATGATGCCTTTGGAGAAGAAGACGATGATATGCCTTTTTAGTTTGAATAAGTTTCCATTTAAAATGAGATAAAAAAAATCAGCATTAAGCTGATTTTTTTTGAGTAATTAAGAATGAATATTTATTTGATTTTATCAACTATAGCTTTGAACGCATCGGGGTGGTTCATTGCCAAATCGGCCAAAACCTTTCGGTTCAATTCGATTTCATTGGCTTTTACTTTACCCATAAACTGGCTGTAAGACATACCATGAAGACGGGCTGCAGCATTGATACGAGTAATCCAAAGGGATCTAAAATTTCTCTTGTTGGTTTTTCTATCGCGGTAAGCATAAAGCATTGCTTTATCTACTGCGTTTTTGGCTACCGTCCATACATTTTTTCGGCGACCGAAATATCCTTTCGCTTGTTTAAGGACTTTTTTTCTGCGTGCTCTTTTGGCAACTGCGTTTACTGATCTTGGCATAATTTTTATTTTTTGTTAAAGGCGGTAGGATTAGCTACACTTTTATTTATAGCCCACAACAGGGTTTACATTTATTTGAACCTAAGCTATACGTTACTCTAAACGCAATTGTTGCTTGATACTTTTCACATCGTTTTCATGGACCAAACCGGAGTGTGTCAATTTAAGTTTTCGCTTCTTTGACTTCTTCGTTAAGATATGGCTCTTAAACGCATGCTTTCTTTTGATTTTTCCAGTTCCGGTAAGCTTGAAACGCTTTTTGGCACTGGATTTAGTTTTCATTTTAGGCATTCTAGTTTATATTTAATTAGTACTCTCTTTTATTTTTTCTTAGGGCTAATAAACATGGTCATTCTTTTTCCTTCTAACTTGGGAAGTTGTTCTACTTTTCCGAGTTCCTCTAAATCTTGAGCTAAACGAAGAAGTAAAATTTGTCCTTGCTCCTTAAATACAATTGACCTTCCTTTAAAAAATACAAAAGCTTTTAACTTAGCTCCATCTTTAAGAAACTTTTCAGCATGCTTCTTTTTAAAATCATAATCATGTTCGTCGGTTTGAGGACCAAAACGAATTTCTTTAATGGTAACTTTGGTTGCTTTTGACTTCAGCGCCTTGTCTCTTTTCTTTTGCTCGTACAAAAACTTTTTATACTCAAGAATTTTACAAACAGGAGGGTTAGCATTTGGAGATATTTCAACCAAATCCAATTCAAGTTCACTGGCCAATTGAATTGCTTTACTTAGGCTATATACGCCTACTTCAACATTATCTCCGACGAGACGAAGTTCTTTTGCTGTGATTTTTTGATTGATCCTGTGTGGGTCAACTTTTATTACACGTCCTGGGCGATTGCTCCTTTTTCTCCTTATTGCTATGACTTTCTTTTTTTTAGTTAAACTTTAAAATTCGAAACAGTTTTTGCTATTTCTGCACTTATATTGTCAATAAAGGAAGCTATACCAATGCTTCCTTGATCTCCTTTTTTCCTATCTCGAACTGAAACGGTTCCATCAGCGGCTTCTTTTTCACCTACAATGAGCATATAAGGAAATTTGTTTAATTGAGCTTCGCGGATTTTTTTTCCAATGGTCTCATTTCTATTGTCCACGAGGGCGCGAATTTCGTGATTTTCCAGTTCATTTGAAACTTTTTCAGCGTATTTTTCATATTTTTCGCTTACAGATAAGATAATTACCTGTTCTGGTGTCAACCAAAGTGGGAAATTACCGCCAGTGTGTTCCAATAAAATTGCAACAAAACGTTCCAAACTTCCGAATGGTGCTCTATGAATCATTACAGGTCTATGTAGTTCATTATCACTCCCCTTATAAGTTAATTCAAAACGTTCTGGAAGGTTGTAATCTACTTGGATAGTCCCCAGTTGCCATTTTCTCCCCAAAGCATCTTTAACCATGAAATCCAACTTTGGACCATAAAAAGCTGCTTCACCATATTCAATTATATAATTAAGATTTTTTTCAGTTGCTGCATTGATGATTGCATCTTCTGCAAGATTCCAATTCTTTTCTGCTCCAATATATTTTTCAGGCTTGTTTGGATCACGCAGCGAAACTTGTGCAGTAAAATCCACAAATCCTAGGGAGCTGAAAACATACAGAACTAGGTCTATAACCCTTTTAAATTCTTCAAGCAATTGACTGGGCATGCAGAAGATATGAGCGTCGTCTTGAGTGAAACCACGTACCCTGGTAAGTCCATGAAGCTCCCCACTTTGTTCATAGCGATATACAGTTCCGAATTCTGCGTATCTCTTTGGAAGATCCTTGTAACTCCATTGTCGAGCGTTATATATTTCGCAATGATGCGGACAATTCATTGGTTTTAATAAAAAAGTTTCACCTTCTGCTGGAGTTTCAATCGGTTGAAAGCTATCTGCTCCATATTTTTCAAAATGACCAGAAGTCATATAAAGATCTTTGTTGCCAATGTGGGGTGATATCACCTGTTCGTAACCCGCTTTCTTTTGTGCTGTTTTCAAAAAATTCTCTAAACGTTCTCTGAGTGCTGCTCCCTTGGGAAGCCACAAAGGTAAACCTTGACCAACTTTTTGAGAAAAAGTAAAAAGTTCGAGTTCTTTTCCAAGTTTTCTGTGGTCTCTTTTTTTTGCTTCTTCAAGAAGTTCAAGATAAGCCGTAAGCTCTTTTTGTTTTGGAAAAGATATTCCATAAATCCGAGTAAGTTGTGGTTTGGACTCATCACCTCTCCAGTATGCGCCAGCAACACTCAATAGTTTAACGGCCTTAATAAATCCAGT
>JAURBD010000030.1 GCA_030829155.1 Flavobacteriaceae bacterium | reverse complement strand
AATGAATCCATTGACCAAGAGTTGATCGCCTGAAATGGTAAACAAAGAATTATGCGTATCTCCATTACCACTAACTAATGTAAAAGTTGGTGTGGAGGAATCCTCATCTGTTGCAAGTAAACTTCCAACTAAGGTTCCTGTACTTACCTGCTCATCAACTGAAGAGGACGAAGAAGTTGCTGAACCTCCTTGAAATACAATTGATGAATTTCCAAGCTGGGTAAAAGAATGAATAGTGTATCCACCACTTTGGGTAATTGTACCACCAGTCGCTATTGGGTTTCCATTGTATCTTAAAACTACTATTCCATTTGCACCATTTCCTCCTGAATAATTTGTTCCACCAATTCCACCGTTACCTGAATTTCCTGTTTGATCAGGTGGATTATAATTACCGTATGCTCTACCCGGTCCTCCGTCTCCTCCAGCAGCATAAATTATTGCTGAACCACTTATTTCGTTTAAGGTCCCTGAACCAGCACCACCAATGTTACCAGCATTTCTACTAGCACCGTTAGTTCCAGCAGAGGATGAACCTCCACCTCCTCCACCATTACCATTTCCGGGAGAGTTATTTATCCATCTTCCTCTACCTCCACTATTTCCTTGTCCTAAGGTACCTGAACCTCCTGGTCTATCTGTGCCACATCCAGAACCTCCACCACCAGAAGCTCCATTTGAACCAGAGTTAGCACAACCGCCACCGCCACCGCCACCAAGAGCAGTGATAGTTGTAATGTTTTGACCTAATAGAGAACTACTTCCTCCATTGCCTCCTGGACTACCTGTACTATTAACTCCTGTTCCACCGACTCCTACAGTTATAGTGAATGTTTCTCCAAAGGTTGAGGTAATGGTTCCCGTTAGGTAACCGCCGGCACCGCCACCGCCACCGCCTTCATTTGAGTTACCGTATCCGCCAGCTCCTCCTCCTCCAACAACAAGATATTCAAGGTTTGATGCACCGGCAAATCCGATATCGGTAATAGGTTCGTTTACATTACTAACTGATAGGATAAATGCTTTGTAGAAATCAGCTGAACCATCTGATACTTTTAGGTAAATTGAATAGCTGCTCTTTGTTTCATAATCAAAAATGTCGTTGGTTACAAGACTTGTTCCGCTTACATTAAAACTTCCATTGTCATCGTCCCGGGCGTCTCCACTATCGGTCAGACTGAATGTATGAGTGTCAGCAGAGTCTTGATCTACTGCAGTCATAGTCGAAATGATTGACCCTGAATTGATGTTTTCTTGGAAAGAAGATTGACTAAGTAAAATATCTGTAGGAGCTTTATTAGCATTAAGCGTAAGCTCAGAAATTGTTTTATTGTTAACCGTTGCAGTTAAATTATTTTGGGTTGTATCTGTGTTTGTGGTTGTTTGTTCTTCCCAATTATTCCCATCAAATAGTCTTAAATAAAGTCCATTCTCATTCAAGCTATTGAGTTCACTATCTGAGTAAGCTATTTTTATACTTCCCGAAAAAGAAGGGATTGTTTTAGTAAAATAGTAAGACCTATTTATGGAGCTATCAATTGTATTACTCGTTGTAGCAAGCTTACTTAATTTTGTGTCTGTAATACTGTAATCAGAACTTGGCAATATTGTTAAACCGCTAACATGAATAGTGGCATTACTTTTCAGGGTTAATTTTTCATTGGTATTAGATCCAATAAAAAGAGACTGTCCCCTGATAACAGAAACGAAGGATAAAAAAACAAACAAAAGTATTCTTGAAATATTCATGCAATATTATTTATAATAAAAATCCCCTGTTACATAATACCAATTACTATTATCTTTGCGTATTACTCGAACTACAATTGTTCCGCCTGACATAAAACCTATGTTTGAAACTGGATACTGTTTCCCGCCTATACTATTGGAATGAACACTAACAACTGAACCAGTATGATCTTTTGATGGATATTTGGAATTGGATCTTGCTCCAATTATAGATGCTGTTGGTGAAGTCATTGTCGCATCATAGTTTGAGTAATTGACTATTGTACAAGTGAATCCTGGGGATAAAACCGAGGGGTTAGGAAAAACAGGTTTATCTGAATGTTGAGAAGAAAATATTTTTCCATGATCAGAATCATCTAAAGTGACAGCTACACCACCTACGTATGGATCTACAGGGGTTTGAATTGAAGCTGACCCACCTGAAATAGTTGTCCATGAAAGTGTTCCAGAGCCGTTTGTTTTTAAAACTTGGTTAGCTGATCCATCTGTATTCGGAATTGTAATAGCACCTAACGTAAGTGATCCCGCAGTCTCCACATTGGTAATGTTACTATTTCCTAGTTTTATTTTATTAGATGCGTTGACTGTAGCATTGGCTCCGATAGCAGTTGCGTTTGTTAAATTATTTGAATTTAAATCAGCATTATATCCAATTAAAGTGTTGTTGTATCCTGTAACATTTGTGTCTCCAGCAGATGATCCAATCCCTACATTTCTATATCCCGTAGTATTATTTTCAAGAGCTCTCTGACCATAAGCCGAATTTTGATAACCTGTTGTATTTCTGAATATTACATGGGAGCCCATCGCTGTATTATAACTCCCAGTTGTAGTTTCACCTAAAGCTTGATGACCCATAGCGATATTTTCATCACCTGTAGTAATTCTTTCTAAAACTCGTCTCCCAAGACCAGTACTATATCCTGCATTTTGTGAAATATTAGGTGTACTCCCAATTATTATTGTGTTAAATTGATTATTATTTATTGCATCAGATAGGCCGTCTATATTTGTTGCACCACCTGAAATAGTTGTCCATGTCGGAGCTCCTGATCCTGACGATGTAAGAACCTGTCCAGAAGAACCTGAACTATTATTTGGCATTAAAGCACCACTAAATTTAATACTACCAGTAACATCTAACTTTTGAGATGGACTATCTGTTCCAATACCAACTTTACCGTCATTTTTTATTATCATTTTAGTGTCTGACAAGCCATAACTATTTGCATTTGTATAACTATTTAATATGAAGCGTAAATCCGTCCTTCCCCAATTACTAATTCCTGTTGCAACAACAGCTGTTTTATTAATACCTCCAGTTTTTAACATAAGATGCGCCTCATCACCCTCACCATAAGCACTAATAATTGCCTTTGCATCACCTGAAGCAGCTTTTAAATGAAGGAGTTCAGCTGGACTAGTTGTACCAATACCAATGTTTATTCCATCATCATAAATCGAACTGTTTACTAGAGTTGTGGAAGATCCGTTGAATTTAGGGATCATATTAGCAGTACCAGAACCGCTAATTCCTGCTGAAGGAGTTGTCCATGAAAGCGTTCCTGAGCCATCTGTTTTTAAAATTTGATTTGCTGATCCATCTGTGTTTGGTATTGTAATAGCACCTGCTGTAATTGACCCACTGGTTTCTACATTAGTAATATTACTGTCCCCCAGTTGAATTTTGTTAGAGGCGTCTACAATAGCATTATTTCCTAAAGCTGTTGCATTAGATAAATTTGTCGCGTTTGATGAGCCAATACCTGCATTTTTACCAACAAAAGTATTGTTATTTCCATCAACATTATACCACCCAGCTTTATAACCTAATCCGATATTACCTGAGCCTTTTGTTCGTCTTAATGCGTCCCAACCTATTGCAACGTTTTTATCTCCGCTATAATTTAACTGTAATGCTCTGTAACCTAATCCCACATTATCATTTCCTGTGTTTCCGTTTTCTGTCCTAATACTAGATCCTGCTTCAACACCTACCATAGTGTTATAATTGCCCGAATTATTATTGAGAAGGGAATTTGATCCAATTGCAACATTACTTTGACCTGAAACGTTATATGTCATTGACCTATCACCTATCGCTACATTATTTGATCCTGTTGTGTTTGCGTCCAAAGCTTCACTTCCTCCAATAGCAACATTTCTTCCCCCAGTAGTATTTTTAGTTAATGAATTCCAACCAATACCTACATTCATATACCCAGTAGTATTATCTTTCATTGATCTTGAACCTATCGCTACATTTTTGTTTCCAGTAGTCACATTATTCAGAGTCAAATATCCCAAACCAACGCTTCTCTCCATGGATCCTACATTGGGAGAAGTTGTACCATCCAATAATATGTTTTCAGTACCATATAAAAAAGTTGGAGTGGAGGTATTAGAGCCTGAAGAACCAGTAAAAAATAATTGCTTCCAGTTCCCATCATAAAAATAAAAACCGTGGTCTCCGTCAGTTTGATATATCAACAAACCAATTGCTGGGCTACTGATGTTATTTTTTTCACTCAATGTTAGCCGGGGAATCAATATTCCTTTGTCGTTATTTGGTGAAACAACATCTAAAATAGCTGAAGCTGATGGTGATTCTGTCCCGATACCAACCTGACTGTATGCAATTTGTAGATGAAAACAAATTGCTAGGTAAATGATTTTTTGCAAAAAGTTAATTGATTTCATTGTGTTCGTTCTTATTAATTTAAAATGTTGTTTTGTTTATTTAAAATTGAATTTGAGGACAAACTCGTATCCACTCTGTGTTACTGCTGTTGGTCCATTGGGTGTACCAAAATCATAAGCATAAGCCATAGTGAGCCCTGATTTAGTTTTAACCAATAACATGATGTTGGTATATCCTGTGCTTTTGTACCCTCCTCCAACTTCAACCGTATCTTTAAAATCAAAGGTCCCTCCAATATGGGTTTGGTTTTTACTATCAGGGATTATTTTTGCACTCAAATAGGGTTTAATTTTTGATCCAAAAACTCCTGTTTCGATGGAAGTCCCAGTTAAAAAATATACAGACGGTTTTTCACTGCTTATAAAAACTTCATCTTTTACAAATTTGGATGGATTTAAAACATTTGGAATTGCGACTGAAGCATAAAATTTTTCTGATTTTAGCAGTGCACCAAAACCAAAGACAGGAAATGTTGCTTTGTCAGTTTGGGCGATTGCAGGATTTTCAACATTAGTAATTCTATCCAATTCGTCTAGATCACTATTTTTAGTTGTTGCTCCTGCCTTTACCCCCAGAAATAAATTGTATCGATTCCCAACCTTTAGTTTGTAACTAGCATCTAAGGCATATTGTGTTCGAGTGTCTATGTAAATCTTATTGGAAATTACAGAAAGTCCAAAAGAAAGATTCTTTTTGGGGCTTCCACTGTACATGAAATAATTTGTTTTTGGAGCATCAGCAATCCCTTTCCACGTGGATCTGGTATTGAATGCAATAACCTTCCCTTCACTACCTGCATAAGCAGGATTAAAAACGTTACGGTTGAAACGATCTAAGATTGTATTTTCTTGTACTTGAGCTTGAGTGGAATTTGCTGTAATCAAGAAAATACCGATTAATAAATATACTGGATAATTTGAATTTTTAATCATTTATTTGATCTGTCTGTAATATTTTAAATTGGGGCTAATTTCATGTTCACACTATATTAATAAAATGTAAAATTTTACAGAAAAAAACATCGCAATTAATTTTGAGATTACTTCAAAATGAAACAAATTGTTTATTTTTGAAACATGATTATAGAGGTTATTGCATTACTTGTTTCTTTATTATGTTTTGGCATAGCTTTACTTTGCCTATTTTATTTTAAAAAAAACGATACCATAAACATACACTTCATTGCAGTGTTAATTATAATAGGTTTGCAAAGGTTTGATCTTGCTGCATTCGAATTAGGATTAACAAGCAAAACATATTCTCCAGTACATTTGTACTCCAACTATTTCTTACTCGTTTTTGCTTTTTATTCAAATTTTTTGATCAGTCTTGTTCAAGTACAACAAAAAAAATATTTAACAATTATCTCCTTCGTACTTCCGGTTTTATATGTAATTATAGTGAATCTATTTCTCCCTAATTTTCGATGGAATAAAATTGTGGTTTCTTTGACACTTGTTGTTTACTATATAATTCCTTTTATTGAGCTAATTAAATATTTAAAAATCTCGAAGCCCAGGTTAAATAACCTTGATGCGACACAAAAATGGATTTTATTGGTTTATTTAATCACTGGGATTATGGTGTTTCAAGGGCTCAGATTTTTCTGGTTTACCACGGGAAATGAAACTATTTTTGTCAAAAGCTCAATTTTATATTCTTCTGTAATTTGGTTAGTATTACTGTGTTATTTATTGATAAATCCAATTATTTTATTTGGTGAAAAAAACTTGCTCAAAATTCTTGAAAATAACCATGTCCAACCTTTAGAAATTTGGAGTAATACATTACTTTCCAGGGTAGATTCAAAAGATCTGAAAGTATACAGAACAATACTTTCTTCTATCAATGAAAATTTATATTTGATAAAAAATATAGAACGTAATGATGATTATCTGGATAAATATATTATTGATGTTTCTCAAATTTCAAAACATACCTCAATACCAAAATATCACATTAAATTTTTGTTTAAATATTATTGCTATTTATCTGTCAAAGAATATTCGAATACCATTAGGATTTTATACGCTGTAAGACTAATTAATAATGGGTATCTTGAATTCAAAACAATAGCAGGACTTGCTGAAAAATGTCATTTTAAATCTCGTATTACTTTTTTTAAAAATTTTAAAAAAGTAATGAATTTGTCTCCTACAGAATATACTAAGTCCTTGAAAATTAAATTATAGTTAATTCTATAAAGTGATTTGTTTATGGAGATGATTTTATCATTAAACCAATTTTCTAGAATGAAAATTTGATCTATGTAAGTTCTAGCTTTCAAATTCACTATATTAAATTTTTATTTCATAAATAATTCCTATGAAAAGGTCAAAACACAATGTTTCATACTATCAAATCTTATTACTGATTTTGGCTGGAGAATCTGTATTTATTTTACCCTTTGTTTTGGCGCGGATATTCAGACCGACTTTCTTAGACGTTTTTGAATTGACAAATTTACAACTTGGAAGTTGTTTTTCTATATATGGTATTGTTGCACTTATATCATACGTGTATGGAGGAACACTTGCAGATAAATTTGCCCCTAGAAAATTAATTTCTATTTCGCTTATACTTACAGCATTTGGTGGCTTATTGATGGCTACTTTTCCGTCAAATTTGATGCTAAAAATCATCTATGGCTATTGGGGGTTTACGACTGTTTTTTTATTTTGGGGAGCAATGATTAAAGGAACACGTGTTTGGGGAGGAGTAATGCAACAAGGAAAAGCATTTGGTTTACTCGAAGGTGGTAGAGGTTTTGTGGCTGCCTCTATTGGAGCTGTTGGAGTTTTTATCTTTTCCATAATTTTGTCAGATAATATTGAAAATACCTCCTTGATTGATCGTAAGGAAGCTTTTCGATATGTTATTTTATTTACCTCAATACTAGCAATTTTAGTTGGTGGATTAGTTTTTTTGTTCATGGAAGATCAAAACAGAAGTTCATCAAAACAAAACTCAGATACTTACTCAATCTCAAACATCCAAAAAGTTATTAAAATTGAATCTGTATGGTGGTTGATGCTCATTGTGCTTGCTGCATATGTGGGATATAAAATTACAGATATTTTTTCTTTGTATGCTTCAGAGGTCATGTTGTTCAATGAAGTTGAAGCTGCACAAGTCGGTACATTTCAATTATACCTGCGCCCAGTAATTTGTATTTCTATCGGATTATTGGCTGATAGGACTCGAGGAGCTACTTGGATGATTAATGGTTTTGTTATCATGTTAGTTGGTGCACTTTTATTTGCCAGTGGCCTTGTTAAGTCAGGAGCATCACTCTTTTTTATTCTTTCATTAATCACAACAACTACAGGAGTTTATGTATTGAGAACCTTATATTTTGCTGTGTTTCAAGAAGGCTATATCCCGCTGGGACTTACTGGAACAGCTGTTGGGGTTATTTCTGTTGTCGGGTATACGCCTGATATTTTTATTGGACCAATTATGGGTTATCTTTTGGATGAATCTCCAGGGCTTTATGGTCACCAACAGGTGTTTATGGTGCTCTCAGTTTTTTCAATTTTAGGGGTTTTTGCTGCAATTAAATTCTCTCGCTTGAAAAACAAAAAAATTTGATATTGACTTAAAATTATTTATTTATATTTAAAATAAAAAATGGAATTATTAACTACACTTGCTCAAATAACAATCGCCATAACTATATTGATTGTATGGGTCTTTCGATTTGACAACATTCAATCGGAGTTTAAGCAATATGGTCTATCTGACCTAACTCGCTCCTTAGTGGGTGCTGCAAAAATATCTTTATCAACCCTTCTAATTGTTGGTGTTTGGCATTCCGAATTAATTCTTATTCCATCCTTAGGAATTGCATTTTTAATGATTTGTGCGCTATACGCTCACTTTAGTGTTCGCAATCCCATTGCTAAATATTTTCCTGCCATCGGGTTATTATGTCTTTCATTATTGATCGTTGCTTCTCAGTTGAACATCCTTTAAATGCTCATCATACATGCATTGAGCTACTTTTCTGGAATTTCTTTTTTGGGATTTGGTGTGGGTTGTTTTTTAAGTGAAAACATGGAAAAAGAATTCATTAGATATGGCTTGTCCAATTATCGAAAAGTTACTGGTTTCTTTCAAATTCTGGGAGGCTTAGGTCTTTTAAGTTTAAGTTACAGTAAATTCCTTTGGGGGATTAGTTCGTTTGGGTTATGTGTCTTGATGTTTTTAGGTTTTGCTGTTCGTATAAAAATTAAAGATAGGTGGATAAGAGCCTTTCCTTCCTTTTTTTATATGGCTATAAATGGATTTATTTTTTGGTATGTAATAAAAATATATTTTAATTAATCTAACTTTATTCTTTTAAACAGCCTGAATCTAATGAGAATATTTTTCTTGATTGGTCTTTTTAGTTTCTTTGGGATTGCACAAGAAACTTTTACTCCAAAAAAAACAAAAGTTTCTGCTATTATAATTGATGGAAAACTTGATCCAAATGAATGGAAAAATGCACTTCAAGTTCCTTTGGATATTGAATTTAATCCAGCAAATAATAAAGCTGCTCGAAAAGAAACCATAGCCTATGTTACCTATTCGGATCGTTATGTTTTCATCGGAGTTTATGCTAAAGATGATCCACCCAATATTCGCGCTTCTATTCGTCCTAGGGATGATTTTAATATTTGGAATGATGATGTGTTTTTGGTGCGTTTAGATCCCTATGCAGATTCTCGAAATAATTTAGGGTTGGCGGTCAACGCATTAGGAAGTCAATTTGATGTAAAACAAGTAAACGCTCTTACTGATGCAGATCGTTACGACAGTAGTTTTAATGTAAACTTTGAGTCAGCTGGAACTATTGTTAATGATGGTTATCAAATTGAAATGAAAATCCCTTTTTCAGAAATCCCATTCCCAAATGGAACAAATCAAACGTGGCATATCAATTTTTATCGCAGATATGTAGAAAATGGAAATCAAATAGAGGTTAGTAGTCAGCCGCGGGATCGTGATAATTCGTGTGTAGTTTGTCAAACAACCGACCGCTTGATTTTAAAAGATATTGTGATTGATAAACGACTTGAATTTCTCCCATATTTCTCAAGCAATGTTAGCGGAGAACGTGATAACACTGATGAAAATTTAAGCTACGGGAAACCTAATGTTGGAATTGGCCTAGGGGTTAATATGGATTTAAATAAAAATACCAGTTTAGAAGTTACGATCAATCCCGATTTTTCTCAAGTTGAAGCCGATGTAACTCAAATTGATGTTAACTCTTCTTTTTCGCTTTTATACCCTGAGCGTCGACCCTTTTTCAACCGTGGTGCAGATCTTGTCAATTTTACTGATGGAGCCTTTTACTCCAGATCCATAGCAGAGCCTATTATTGCTTCAAAAATCATTAGTCAAGGGAAAAAGTCGCGCTTCTTTTTATTAAATGCACTTGACAATAGCACTCCTTATTTAGTAGGAGGTGAGGATCGATCGTTTACCGGAGATGGAGGAAAAAGTTTGGTAAATGTTTTTCGTTATCAAAAATTGATTAGTAATAAATCACGGGTAGGAGCTATGCTTACTAACCGTTTTTATGACGGAGGGGGTTATGGTCATTTGTTGGGGCTTGACGGTCTTTTTCTTTGGAATAAAAAATGGAGGCTAAGTTTTGAGCTTTTTAAAAACATTAATCAAGAACCCGTTCAAAATTGGATTGATTCAACAGAATCAATACAAGGAAAAACAGTTGCTTTGGACGGGGATAAATTAAATGGAAATGCACTGTACTTCCAACTTTATCGAAATACTGAACACTGGGAAAGCTATTTCTTCTATCGAAATATTTCACCTCAATATCGAGCAGATGTTGGTTTTGTTGTAAAAAATAACCGCCGTTGGGGAACACTTTTTCATAAATATCAAAACATCCTCAACAAACCGGGTCTCCAAACTTTTGGGTTTGGAACTAAAATAGATGTGGTCTATACTTTTGAAGACCTTTACAAGAATTTCAGTATTGACTTCTTTGCGTTTCTTACCACATTCGGACAAACAGAATTGAGATATACACTAGATTACGATGCAGTAAAGACCTTTTTGCAAATTCGGTTTAACGACTTACCTACAAGTGAATTAACTCTTTCTGGGAATCCCTCTGAATCTATAAATTTTAGAATAAACTTAACTGCAGGAAAAGACCTATCGGTAAATGAAATTGTACCTGAAGTTGGATTACTTCGTTCTGCTTTTTTAACTTTTGGCCTTCAATTAAACGACAACTTAAATATCAATCCTTCATGGCGCTATTCTCGTTTAGAACGTACCGATGATGGAGAAGACTTTTTTGAAGGTTCAATTGCTCGTTTAAACGTTCGTTACCAATTCAATAAAGCTTTTAACATTCGCATAATTACCGAAAAAAATACTTTTAATAATCAATTTTTTGTTCAGCCTCTAGTTCAATGGAACCCAAATCCTTCCACTATTTTTTATTTAGGCGGAAATCAAACAACCCTTGAAAATCTTGAGGATGCTCATTTTCAACTTCTTCAATTCAACCGCTCCCAATTTTTTGTAAAATTTCAATACCTGATTGATTAAAATAGTTGTAAAATGCAACTATTATAAATATCTTTATAAGAATTTTTTAAACTATTTTATTATGAAAAAAATACTTTTAAGTGTATTTGCACTTGTTACCGCAATTCTTTCTGCCCAAGAATATCATTGGACTTCTTACAATTTTACTGTTGGCGGAGAAGACGTAGAAATTGTAGGAAAATTAATGGGAGACTACTTTAGTAAAGAAGGAAGTAAAGCAGAAGGTGTTTCTGTTTTTTTATTCGAAAATCACTTCAATGACAACGGAGTTGATTTTTCTCATTCGATTGTTTTCACGGGAAGTTTAGACGCTATTGGAGCTCAATACTCACAAGATCCAAGTGAAAGTTGGCAATTGTTTTTAACCAAATTGGGTAGGTATATCAAAAGTCATTCCTCAGCAGCAGGCAAAAGCTTGTTGTCCTTTGGAGAAATAGGAGCACATCCAATTCAAAACGTATATTGGCTTAGGGTTGACGAACCTTCTAAAATGGCTAATGCATTTGAGACATACAACAGCAAATTCAATCCAGATGACCGAAGAGTTACCCTAGGATCCTTTGGTTTAGGAAGAAGTCCATCAGGTGAAACACATTATGTTTTGGTTGGAGTAGATGATTTTAAAACTGCAATGAGTACAAGCAAATACCGAGAAAAAAATAAAGCTGCTCAAGCTGGCTGGAAGAAATATTGGGAGGATGCAGGTGAAGTAAAACTGATTCGATCAACTACCCGAATTATGCTTGGAAAGTGGTAAAAAAAATTAATGATCGACCACTATTAAATTTATATATTATATTTTACAATTAAATTATTTAACTAAATCATTTAAAAATGAAAAATCTATTTACACTATTATTATTTGTTGTGACAACCTTTATTTATGGTCAAAATATTGCTTTTGATTTTGCATTCATTAAAGCAGAAGATATTGGGGCTTATGATCAAAACTTAAAATTAAAGTTTCAAAAAATGAACCAAAACTACATCGATGATGGGCAAATTTATGGATGGCATGTTTGGAAAGTAATCAATGGTGCACAAACACCCTTTACCCATTTAGCCGTAAGTATTTATGATCTTGACAAAATGGATGAGGATTATCAAGGAAAAAAATGGACCGAAGTATTTCCAGATTTTGCTCAAAATGAACTTCAAGATTGGGGAAGAAAGAATGCTGAAAATCGCAAAATTATTTTTGAAACACAAATGGTTAATGTTGCTGACGTTCTCAAAAAAGGGGTTACCGAATACCCGGACATTGCAGTAATGAACTTTATGAAAGTTAAAGACGGCAAATACAAAAGTTATGAAGACGCAGAAAAGTCGTTTACCAAATCTATTTCAAAAACCGATGCCAGAGAAGGATGGAGTTTTGCAAAAAGAATTGATCGAATGGGTACTGATTTATCTTGGACACATTTCACAGTTGATTGGTACGAAAAATATTCTGATTTTCTAAAAGAAGGTGCTAAACCTTCTTATGATGCGGATACAGTTTATGATAACATTTCAAAACTAAGAGACCTAAAAGATCGTGTAGTTCTGAAAAAATTTATTTTCTTGAATAAATAAAAAATAATTTCTACTTCCACAAAAAACCCTCTAATAAAGAGGGTTTTTTTATTTTATAAATCTAAAGGAGGAATTATTTTTTGCCTGATCAGCAGGGCATCGTTGTACACAAAAGGTTTTGGCATCATATGCTTTGGACGTTCTTTCATTTCAAGCCATGGATTATTCATCAAATCAAATGAATACTCAAAAAGTGTAAATGTCGGGTGCTGTTCTTTAGAAAGAACATAGGAAATCTCTAGCGTATCTTTTTCAGAAACATAAAAGGTAAGGAGCCTATTATTCGATTGGGTAAACAAAAGCTCGTTTGAACTGGATTTTGAAACCTCAACCCCATTAAAAGAAAGTTGATCAAAAGAAACTTCTGAGTCAGCATAAAGCCTCAAAACGTGAGCCTTTTTTTCTGGGATCAGCCGAAACGATGTACGCCTTTGATCTCCGATAAGTGTGTCTTGAGTGAATTGAGCCTTGTAGTGAGGTATGTTCACAAACTGAGCTTTGGAAGTGTAGGTGTAGCCCGAATTGTATTTGCTGTATCCTGCTTTCTCCGATTCTAATGAGACAGGGACTGGGCTTTCACCTAAATAACTTCTGGTCCAGTCGTCCAAAAACGAGTCGTAAGTCAACCAAGAAGCTACCTCTAAACTCAGGTCTTGAGAATAGATTAGACTGTTTGGCTTTTTACGATCTTCATTAAATTCACTGGTTAAATGTGTACGAAAAAAAAGAATAAATGTGAGGAGCAGAAAACCTCCAGATAAAGACTTTTTGAAGTCATATGAACCCATAAAAGAAAATAATAACCCAAAAAGTAAAACAGTAAAAAGAGTGCTCACAACGATCATTTTTAACCCCAAACCTATCGGAAAAGTTTGAATTAATGGACTGAACAAGAATACCGCAGGTGATCCCAGGATCAGAAGTAAAAACGGGCCAGTACGTTCATCTCTTAAAAGCAATCCAAAAGAAAGTAGTGCACAATAGAAGGGAAGAATAAAATAAGCAGCTCCTTTTAAATAAAAGGCCAAAAGAATATTAATAATCAACCAAAAAAACAGCGGTGCAACAAATTGATTAACGATGTTTACACCCAAGGAGAATTTCTGGAAAAAATAAAAAATAGCTGCCAAAGTTAAGGCAACAAAAAAACCAATGTAAGCATGACCATTATAAGTAAATCCGTGTTGGATTTCTTGATAATGTGGATACAATTTTAAAATCAATTTCCATCCATACAATCCTAGCAGAAGAGCAAAAATCAAAGACAAAAGATAAGGTACAAAACCTTTAAGAATGAGTTTAAAATTAAGTGCCCCACTTTTAAATCCAAAAAAAAGAAGACCGACAAATAGTAAACTAGCCAAAAGGGTCATTGGCATAATCCAATCAAAAGGGTAAGCGATCATCTTTAAAAAAGGAAAATTGGTATAAACATAATCTTCCTCACTCTTGAGATGTTCCAAATCGACATTTGAAAAATAATGCAAAATAGGGAGCAAATAACTGCCTTGATGTTGAAGGGTATTTCGGTCGAGGCGTTCAAAGCTATCCCCAGCTGTATGATAATCAAAATGATCGTCTATAAATGCAAAAAAAAGACCCTCAATATCTCCTTCCTCTCTCAAAATAGTTGAGTCCGTATCGTTAGGAAGCATTTTGTAAACACTGTACAGCAAAGAACTGGCTACAGGAAACTCCGGACTAGCCGCCATAAAACTTTGAATTAAATTTTTATTGCCTTGATTCGTTTCTACAATCATTGAGCTTGGACCTCCACTCCCTCTGGACTCAAAGTTGAGCGAAAGCCCCACATTTTTTGCCCATGGATGTGATCGAACAAATAACTTAGCTCCTTCTAAACCCACCTCTTCCCCATCTGTAAACAATATTATGATATCGTTTTTGGGTTGCTTACCGCTGGCTTTATAAGCTCTTAGAGATTCCAGTATGGTTACCACTCCGCTACCTGCATCACTGGCTCCAAGGGAGGGGGTCAAGGCACTATCATAATGAGAAAAAATCAAAAGACTCTTTGTGGAATCTGTACCTTTTATTTTAGCAATAATATTGACCGGTTGTGTCATTTGAACCCTCCTTTGGTTAAAAACATATCCTTGTTGTGTTTCGGGTTCTAATCCCAAATCTTCAAGCGATTGAATTAGAAATGCTCGAACACGTTTGTTTTCTTCAGATCCAATGTAATGCGGGGCTCTCGAAATTTCTTTCAGAGGGATCAAGGCTCTTTCGCTAGAAAATTCCAACTCCGAAGTACTCAAAGGGGCTCCCTTACTTGGCATAAGGTCATAAAAACTAAAATAAATCAGTCCTAAAAGAAGAAAGAAAGAAAATACAAAAGCCTTTTTCATTTTGTGGTTTTTTTTGGTTTTGGTTATGTGTAATCCTATGAAAATAATTAAAAACTAAATTCACACAATATCAAGTTCAATGTAAAAAAAATTATCGGTGTTTTTTCGAATTGCAACATAATCTAAAGAGATAATTTTATATTTAACAAAAAAGAACTTTTGAAAAAAGTATTTACAATTTTGGGAAGAATCATCCTCGGGATTGGAGCTTCAATTCTAGTGTTTGTTGCCCTCCTTTACATGGCGTTTAATCAAAAATTACCCTCCGGGAAAATTGGTGATGAAGCTGATAAATTAGCAATTCAGATGAGAAATTCTTTGAATTACGAAGCATATCTAAACACCAACTATTTGGCTTGGACATTCAAAAACAAAAGGCAATATGAGTGGTTCAAAAAGGAAGGTAGCTGCATTGTGGTCTGGGAAAAAATCAAAGTTGATTTAGATTTAAAAAACACTTCAAAATCAAAAGTTTTCTTGAACGGGAATGCATATTCAGGTGAAAAAAAACAAGAACACATCAAAAAAGCTTTGGCTTATTTTAACAACGATTCTTTTTGGCTTGTAGCACCCTTTAAGGCATTTGATAAGGGAGTAGAACGTCGCCTAGTTGAGTTAAACAATGATGAAAAAGCTTTACTAGTAACCTACACCTCAGGAGGTACAACTCCCGGGGACTCCTACCTTTGGCGTTTTGATGAAAAGGGCTTCCCTAAATCCTTTCAAATGTGGGTAGACTTAATTCCCATAAAAGGACTAGAGGCCTCTTGGGAAAATTGGATCACAACAAAAAGTGAAGTGAAATTAGCTACCCATCATCAAATCCTTTTCTACAAAGTGCAATTGACTGGATTAAATACTTCTGAATAAATCTTGTCAAAACCCAGTTTTATCTAAAAACCACTTTGAAATATTTATTTTTAAATATCTTTAATTGATGAAAAATCCTACATTATTAATTGCTATTCTCTTCTTTACATCTTGTTCCAAACAAAAAGAAAATACTCCCGATTGTATTGATGAAAATTCCATAACAACCGACTTTGTTTGCATCGAAATTTATCAACCTGTTTGCGGTTGTGATAGTGTAACCTACAGCAACAGTTGTTATGCAGGGGTAGCCGGAGTTACTTCCTATGATGAAGGTTCTTGTGGCAATTGATTCCCAATCGATTTTTAAACAATAATTTCTTTTTACTTAAGACTAAAAGTCAATCCTGCAGATTGTTCTAAGCGTTTCAAAAGAGCGTCTCCCATTGAAACAGAAGGAGTTAAAACCCCACTGATTTTGGGCAGTTCATCCACTGCTAAACACACTGCGGTTTCACCTAACATTTTGGATGTTGAACCATATCCCGGATCTTT
>JAURBD010000099.1 GCA_030829155.1 Flavobacteriaceae bacterium | reverse complement strand
TAAATCTCTCCTAAACCAAAATACAGACAGTTGTTCCAATTAGTTCGTTTTTAAATTTCCAATACCTCCATCTAAGTGGATGATTTGTCCAGTCATCCATTTACTTTTATCACTCAACAAAAAACAAGTTGTTTCGGCAATATCCTCAGCGGAACCTATGCTTTTTAGAGGATGCCTTTCACTTGCTTTTTCTAGTTTTGATTCATTGTTTAGAAACTTATCAGCCAAAGGTGTGTCGGTAAGCGACGGAGCAATCGCATTGACTCTGAATTTAGGAGCGTACTCAGCAGCTAGAGACTTGGTTAATCCTTCTATGGCACCTTTTGATGCGGCAACCGATGCATGAAAAGGCATTCCTGTTTGAACTGCAACTGTACTGTAAAAAACAATACTAGCCTGTTCGCTTTGTTGTAATTTTTTCAACACAGCTTGTAGACTTTTGATAGCACCCATTACATTAATTTTAAAATCTTCGTAAAAAGTTTCGGGTTTGAGACCACGGAAAGGTCTTAGATTGATACTTCCGGGGCAATAAACAAAGCCATCTAATTGCTCAGGAAGTAAAGAAGTGTCTAAGGAATCATTGATTGCATCATAGGGTATGTGTGTAACTTTTTGTAAGTCTAAATTATCGGACGACCTGTTAGCAACATAAATGTTGTTATCGCCTTGAAGTTGTTCTACAACGGCTTTTCCAATTCCAGAGGAACCTCCAATTATGAGAATGTTTTTATTCATTTATTGTTCTTTAAAAGCTCCGAAGAGTTCAATGAGTTTATTGTATCTGAAATCAAAAATTTCTTTTAGTTTTCTCTTCACTAGAATGGGGTGAGCTAAACGACCCAAAAAACCAAAGGGTAACTTGTAATCAACGATATCAGTCATTTCTACTCCTCCTTTTATTTCTTTGATGAAATGTTTGTGATGCCATAGGGCATATGGCCCAAAACGTTGTTCATCAACAAAGTATTTCTGATCCTCAACATGGGTAATCTCGGTAACCCATCCGGTCCGAATACCCAAAACAGGAGTTACAGTGTATTTGATAATCTGCCCTGCGTACATCTTGGATTCATTTCCCTCTAAAATTTTGAATCCCATGTAAGGTGGTGTTATGGTTTTTAAATTACTTGGATCGCTCAAGAAATCCCAAGCTTTTGAAACCGAAATTGGGAGTTTTTGAATGATCTTGAGTCTGTAAATTTTCATTAATAAACTTTTGATAAAGATACAAAATGTTTAAATAATATTAATAAATGTTAAACAAAATAATTTTTAATCATTTTTGACGCCAATTTTGCTTGATGATTTTGTGTTGAACCGATTAAATATTGCAGATTTTTATCTTCAAAGGGAAAGGGAGTCTCTTCGATGATAAGGTCTTTTGCTCTCATCCTAATTTTTTTAGCAAGATCAGATCTGAAATTAATTCCATTGCTTTGATTGTTGGTTTAGTTCGGCAAGTCTAAATTTTGTTTCATTTTCGAGTCACAAATGTTTTCTTTAAAACTTTTTTAGTAGACAAATTAATATGTATTTAAGAGTAAGTAAACCTCAAAATACTATTCTGATTCATTAACATATTATTTCAATACAAATTCTTACATTTGAATTTGAATAACAAAACCAGATTTTATGAGAAACACGATTTTATGCTTAATCTTTTTGGTGGGCTCTTTTGCTTCGGCTCAGGTTCAGACTCCTCAACCTAGTCCTAGTTCCCATTTATCCCAAACTGTTGGTTTAACTGAGGTAAATATTAAATTTTCACGCCCAGGAAAAAAGGGTAGAGTTATTTTTGGTGACTTAGTTCCTTATGGTAAGCTTTGGAGAACAGGAGCAAACAAGAACACAACAATCAGTTTTAGTGATCCTGTAACAATTGGTGGCAATCAAATTGCCGCTGGCGAATATGCAATCTTTACACGTCCTGGAAAGTCGATGTGGGAGGTTATCTTTTACAACGATACGTCTAATTGGGGAACTCCTTCCGATTGGGATGCTGATAAGGTTTCGACTTCTGTTGAAGTCGCCCCAACCGAAGGGGGATCCATTGAGTCTTTTTCTATTTGGATATCTAACCTCCACAACAATGGAGCAATCTTGAACATGGGTTGGGATACATCAAGGGTAGCCATTCCTTTAGAAGTACCTACTGTTGCAAAAGCATCAGCTTCCATCAAAGAGGTTATGAAAAACAATCCTAAACACCGTGATTATTACAGTGCAGCGGTTTATTATCTTCAAGAAGGGCAAGATCTAAACAAAGCTAAAGAATGGATTGCAAAAGCAGTTGAAGGTAAAAGTGACGCATATTGGTATTTCCGTCAACAATCTTTGATTCTTGCTGGACTAAACGATAAAGAGGGGGCAATTGCTGCGGCTAAAACTTCCTTAGAATTGGCTAAAAAAGCTGGTAATCCCGATTATGTTGCTTTAAACGAGGCCTCTCTTGCTGAGTGGACAAAATAAAAGTGTAATTTTTAAGTATTAAACCCTGCCTTGGCAGGGTTTTTTTGGTTTCTAGTTAATTTGCTTTGAGTTCATCTTCTAATTCATAGAGCATTTCTTCATAGATTTGCTTGATCTCTTCATTGTAACTTCTTGTTTTAGAATTACCTCAATAAAAATCTTCGATTCCATCTTCCACCCATTTTAAAGCTTTTTTTGTGTTGCCCTGTTTTTGCTCATAAAGTGCACAATAGTTCTTGGTGTAAGCTGATTAGTTCTGGTAATGTTCCAAGGCTCTATCCAGTTCATTTGTTTTGACTTTAGGGTTTACCAATCTAAATTCAAATGAAGAAACGGGCTTAATTCATTGAAGTGGATAAGATTGGTTTTTTAAAATTAGCTAAAAATGTTGAATTAACAAATTCCTATTTTTCATTAGGAAGCAGTAGCTGAAGAATGTACCCGAGTAATAGCGTAAGTGCAGTTCCAATAACATTGAGCCAGAGGTATCCGAATAAATCCAAATAGAATAATCCAATAATCAAAATTTCAGAGATTATGGCTGCATAGAAAATAGCTTGTCCTTTGATTTTTTTAATAAAAATGGCAGCGACAAAAACTCCCAAAATGGTTCCATAGAAAATAGAGCCGATAATGTTGACCAGCTGAATTAGGTTTTCGACCAAGCTTCCAAAACTGGCAAATAGTATGGCAATTACTCCCCAGAGGAGCGTGAAGAATTTTGAGGCATTTACATAGTGTTTCTCAGATTGTTCCTCTCGATTTCTTTTGTACAAATCAACAACTGTGGTTGCAGCAAGTGCATTGAGCTCTGATGCGGTAGAACTCATTGCTGCAGATAGAATTACGGCTAGCAAGAGTCCGATGAGTCCTTGAGGTAAATATTTTAGAATAAAGGAAATAAAAACATAATCTTTATCATTGACCTCAATTGTTGGATCGGCTTTTTTAATCAGAGTTTTTACTTTTGTACGAATTTCTTTTTCTTTAGTGTCTAACTTGGCTACTGCCTCTAAATCTTGAGCATTGGATTGAAGCAAAAGGCTGTGTTTTTGTTCTTGAATTTGATCCAATTGATTTTCATAGGTTTTGAGTTCTCCAGCATAGGCTGAGTTTTGAACTGACTCTATTGCTTTTGGGTTAAAATGAATGGGCGCAGGTTCAAACTGATAAAACACAAAAACCATAACCCCAACCAACAGGATAAAAAACTGCATGGGTACTTTTAGAAAGCCATTCATAATAAGTCCTAGCTGACTTTCTTTTATTGACTTTCCCGACAAATAGCGTTGCACTTGACTTTGATCTGTTCCAAAATAGGAGAGGGCTAAAAACAAACCTCCTGTAATTCCACTCCAAAAAGTGTAACGACTGTTGGGATCAAAACTAAAATCAATAACATCTAGCTTTCCATTAGCCCCTGCAACTCTTAGCGCTTTTATGAAGCCAATATCGTTTGGGAAACTGTTGATTATGAAAACAAATGTTGTAATCATCCCAAAAAAAATGACAAACATTTGTTGTTTTTGAGTTACGTTTACTGCTTGTGTTCCTCCAATTAGAGTGTAAAAAATCACAACCAATCCAATGAGTAGAATCAATAACTTTAGATTCCATCCCAAGACTACACTCAAAATAATTGCAGGTGCGTAAATGGTAATCCCTGCCGCAAGTCCGCGTTGGACTAAAAATAATACTGCGGTTAGTGTTCTTGTTTTTAGGTCGAAGCGTTCTTCCAAAAACTCATAGGCAGTAAATACTTTTAGGCGGTGGTACACTGGAATAAAAAAGAGGCAAATAAGAACCACAGCCAAGGGCAGTCCAAAATAAAATTGCACAAATCCCATACCGTCATGATAGGCTTGTCCTGGGGTAGATAAAAAGGTAATCGCACTGGCCTGTGTGGCCATAACCGAAAGCCCAATGGTCCACCAACGACTTTGATTTCCACCTTTGAGGTAATCTACAATAGAATCATTTTCTCTATTTTTCCATACCCCATAAAGTACTATGAAAGTTAGGGTTCCTATCAGTATGATCCAGTCTATTGTTCCCATCTGTTAAATGTATTCATGAACAAAACGAATAAAATCCAATAGATGATATTACCAATAACTAAGAAAGCATAAATTCTATTTTTCTTTGAGAACATTTTTTGAAGCTAATAAATTAATTAGTATGCGATAGGCTCCTGGTACACCAGCTGGAAGCTCTCTAAAAAAACTGAGCCCTGAATACACAAAAGTTCCTTTTCCATGAGATGCAATAAGAATACTTCCTAATTTTTCTGACTCTCCAAGGTCATTCATACCCAAAAGAGGTGTAAAGTTTTCATCCCACTGATTTGGGAAATACAAACCGCGTTCTTGAACCCAACCTTCAAAATCTTCAGCAGTTATTTTGTGTGGGTAATTCATTGCAATATGATTTGGATCTAAAATTCGAACCTTACTAAACTCGTCGGTTACTCGATCTCGTGATAGTTGAATGGAGTAGGGGGCTAGTTTTTTAGTTTTTAAACCTCTACTGGTGTTGTATTGGGTTAGCAATGTTCCTCCTGCTTCGACAAAATCAAACAGCATTTGATTTTTGTATGCCAAGGATTCTAGTACATTGTATGCCCGAATCCCCACGATGATTGCATCATAGGTTTTGAGTTCTGCAAGGGTTGCTGTTTCAATATCAATAGAACGAACATCTACACCAACAGTTTGTAAACGTTCTTTTACGGTGTCGCCGGCACCTGCAATGTATCCTACTTTGATTTTTGGAATTTTCAGATTCAGGCAAACAGTTTTTGCTTCACTGGGTTGTGCCATGAACTGTTTTGGAATATGGGTGTAGTCTAAAGTTTTAACTGCAAAGACGTTTTCTTTTTGACCTCTCTGCACCGCTAGGGGTTTTAGTGTTCCGCTTTCTGCTGAGGCAGATGGTTTTATTTGGAATTCCAAGAATTTGGAGCTTCCTCTTCCTTCTAGCTTAACAGGTAATGTAGTTTGCTCGATTTCCCATCCTTTGGGATGGCGCAATTCTATTGCACCCTCATAACGTTCTCCATAGCTGGTTACATTCAATCGAATAGTTTGTGCTTCATCATTTGCGAAAAGAAAGACAGGCTTATCAAAAGTAACTCCGAGCTTGGGTAATACATAAAAGGGGTTGATTACCTCTCCACGAACAGGATCTGTTTTGCGGTGCTGTACAGGAGCATCAAAGGTTATACTGACTCCATCAATGTCCAACTGATATTCAATTACAATGGGATTGGGGGTTTGTGGTTTTCCGATCCAATCTTTATTTTCGATTGCAAAGGTTCCCAAACTTCCTTTCTTCAGAAGCCAGTAGGGAGTGCT
>JAURBD010000059.1 GCA_030829155.1 Flavobacteriaceae bacterium | reverse complement strand
TCTTTGTTCACTTAAGAAAAGGGTTTTTTGATTTATTCCTTTTCCAAGGAACACAGCTATTACTATTCAACACTTTTGAACAAAATCATGCAGATGAGTTTTTATACTACCTTTTCTATATTACTGAGCAATTTTACCTTAAACCTGAAAACTTCAAATTGGCTTTCCTAGGAGAATACGAATCATATAAAGAATATTATCAAGGGGTACAAGAGTATCACAACGATGTTATTTTTCTGGATGCTCCATCAGAAAACAAGAACAGTAAACACCCTACGCCCTTCCTAGAAAACAAAATTGCCTAATGCGAATTATATCGGGTTCTTTAAAAGGTTTTAGAATATTAGCTCCCAAAAAACTACCTGTACGTCCAACAACAGACCGATCAAAAGAAGCTTTATTTAACATACTGACAAACTGGGTTACTTTCAATGAAATTAAAATTTTAGACTTATTTTCGGGAACTGGAAACATCAGTTATGAGTTTGGATCACGTGGAGTAAAAGAAATTGTAGCAGTAGATCAAAACAAATATTGCACTCGTTTTATTGAAGAAACAAGCACGAAATTTGGATTAAACATTGAAATAATTAATCAAAATGTATTTAAGTTTCTTCAAAAACCGCATCAAAATTTTGATGTTATTTTTGCAGATCCACCTTATGATTTACCGCATTCAGATTTCGAAAAAATAGTTGATCTTATTTTTCAAGGGAAACAGCTTAAAGAAGAAGGAATATTAATACTGGAACATTCTAAAGAATACAAATTTGAGGAACATCCAAATTTTGAGTCATCAAGAAATTATGGTTCCAACACCTTTAGTTTTTTTGAATAAAAAAGCAGGCCATAAGCCGGATTCTGTCGAGTCTTATCATTTATCTAGGCTTTTGATTACTCAAAAGCTCAAACCGCCTACCCCTTTACATCGAACGAGCCGCTCTCAAAAGCAAATTTACTTGGCGTTGCACCGCATAGAGTTTACCTGATTTCACTACAGCATTACCTGTACATACTTTCTGTTGCACTTGTCCTTTTCGTTAAAAACGAAAGACGGGTGTTACCCGTTATACTGCCCTTTGGTGTCCGGACTTTCCTCTCCCCATCAAAAATGAGCAGCGATAAGAGACCTGCTGCCACAAAGGTACATATTATGTTAATAATTTAACTGTTATTTTAAAGTAGTATACTCAAATATCAAAGTAGTTTTTTTTAAATTTGAAATAATATGGAACCCTTCATAGTATCTGCTTTAAAATACAGACCACAACAGTTCAAAGATGTTGTTGGACAATCGGCAATTACAGAAACTCTAAACAATGCCATTCTCAAAAATCAATTGCCTCAAGCCCTCCTTTTTTGTGGCCCCAGAGGTGTTGGAAAAACTACCTGTGCTCGAATTTTAGCCAAACGGATTAACAGCAATGATCAAGACAGTATTGATCCTAATCAAGATTTTGCTTTCAATATTTTTGAGCTTGATGCTGCCTCAAATAATTCTGTTGATGATATCCGTAATCTCAATGATCAAGTTCGTATCCCCCCTCAGACTGGAACACATAAGGTTTACATCATTGATGAAGTACACATGCTGTCTACTGCAGCCTTTAATGCATTTCTTAAAACTTTAGAAGAACCCCCAAAACACGTTATTTTTATTTTGGCTACCACTGAAAAGCATAAAATAATACCAACTATTCTATCCAGATGTCAAATTTTCGAATTCAAAAGAATTACAGTATATGATACTCAAAATTATTTAGCAAATTTGGCAAAAGAGCAAGGAGTTAAGTATGAGGATGAGGCTTTACATTTAATTGCTCAAAAAGCCGATGGGGCAATGCGCGACGCCTTATCTATTTTTGATAGAATGAGTAGTTTTTGTAATCAAAACCTCACCGCTGAAGCTGTAGCAGAAAACCTAAATATTCTCGAAAAAGCTTCTTACCTTAAATTTACTAATATTCTCATTGATCATAAAATACCGGATAGCTTAATGTTCTTTGATGAGGTTCTTAAAAAAGGAATAGAAGGGCATCAGTTCATATCTGGTCTTACAAAGCATTTTAGAGATTTGATGCTCTGCAAGGAAATTAAAACAATACCTCTATTAGAAATAAGCGAAAGTCTTCAAAAAGAGCATGAAGAGCAAGCAAAAAAACTTACTTTAAATTACTTATTGGATGCCCTTGATTTGGCACATGATTGTGAATTGAACTTCAAAAATAGCAACAACAAAAGACTCCATGTCGAACTTTGTGTAATGCAACTAGCTTCACTCCACTTCGATGGAGAAAAAAAAAAGGAAAACTAATACCTACCTTCAATAATAAACTAGTTACAGATAAGCCTTCTACAGAAGTCTCTCGACCAGAAGCTGAAGAGGAACAGCAAGTCAAAAATAAAGAAAAAGAACAAATAAATCTTCCACTAAAACTTGAGGTAAAAAAGCCTGAAATCAAAATTAAACCCACTAAAACCAATCAAGTATCAAGTTTATCTCTTTCAAGTGTAAAAAGAAAAAAAGATTGGGAACAACAACAAAAGCCAACTGAAAAAGTAGATAATCTTCCTACCGAGGTATTTTCCGAAGAAGAACTCCTCAAGGTTTGGAATCATTATCAACAAATAAAATATAAAAAAGGAGATCAAAACGTAGCCTCACTTCTCAAAATCAGTACTCCTACCCTTAGAGAAAAAAATTTAGTGATTTTTAATGTACCTTCAGATTTAAATAAAGTTGAGCTAGAGCGTGAGTTTACAGATTTTGTGCCTTATCTAAGAGCAAATTTAAAAAACTATGATTTATTAATAAAGGTCGTTGTAGATGAAAAAACCGAAAAAAACTTTATATATACTCCAGAAGAAAAATACAACCGCTTAAAAGAAATTAATCCCGTAATTGATTTACTAAGAAAAGAGTTGGATTTGGATCTCTAGAATAGATCAAGGATTGTATTTTTTATACATAACCTTCACCATACCGTCTGAAAGACCAATTTTAGGAACGTAAACTTTAGAAGCACCACTCCATTTTAAGGCTTTTAAAAAAATTTCGAGTGCAGGCAGGATAACATCAGCTCGGTCTAAATTCAGATTGTACTTCAAAATACGTTCCTCGTAACTTATTTTTTTAAATTCTTGATAAAAAGTATTGAGTGTAATAAACATAAGAGGTTTTCCTTCTTTGGTATTCGAGAGTTTGAAGAGCTTATTAATATTACCACCTGATCCGAGAAGATTAATTTTACTAGTTTTTTTGGTATTAGTTACAATCCATTTTTCAATTTCCAGCCAAACCTTGTCGTTTACCATATCATTAAGCATACGAACCGTTCCAACTTTAAAAGATTTAGATGTAATTCTTTTTCCATTTTGAAGAACACTAAATTCTGTACTTCCTCCCCCAACATCTACATAGAGGTAGTTTTTGTTTTGACCAATACTATCCATAATTGTGGTATTGGAAATTATCTGAGCTTCTCTCTTCCCGTCTATTACCTCAATCTTTATTCCTGTTTTTTTCTTTACTTTCTTTAGAATTTCTTCTGAATTATTGGATTCTCGAAGTGCAGAAGTGGCACATGCCATGTAGTGTTTTACTCCATTGATTTTCATGATTAATTTAAAAGCTTTCATTGCTTTTATTATTCGTTTTATGTTTTTGGGAGAAATTTCTCCAACGGTAAACGAATCTTCTCCCAAGCGAATGGGAACACGAACCATCTCGCTTTTCATAAAAATCGGCTGCGATCCCTCAACTTCGAAAACATTTGAAATTAGTATACGAATGGCATTTGAGCCAATATCAATTGCAGCTAATTTTTTAACTTTCATTATCTAAGCGTAATTTAAAATATTCATGCAATTTCCATTGTGATCGAAAGGGCTGCTCTTTTGACTTCTTAAATTCGTTCTGGATAGATCCATTAATTAATCTAGCCTTTACATTATCATTCCAACTGATCATAAAGGTGTCTAACAATTGTTTTTGAAGATCAAGATCATAAATAGGGCAGGCTACCTCTACTCTATTTTCAATATTACGGGTCATCAAATCAGCTGATGAAATATACATTTTTGGGTCACCACCATTTTCAAAAATATAAACTCTTGGGTGTTCTAAATATTTATCTATTATACTAATTACCTGAATATTATCACTTACTCCCTTAATTCCTGGGATTAAACAACATACCCCACGAACAATCATATGAATTTCTACTCCTGCTTGACTGGCTTCATAGAGCTTATTGATGACCTTATAATTAGTAATGCTATTTAGCTTTAATTTGATTTTAGCTGCTTTCCCTAATTGTGCATTTTCAATTTCATTTTCAATAAAACGATTTAAAACTGTAGCCGTGTAATGGGGAGATACTATTAGATGCTTATAAGTTTTTATTTTGTAGTTAACTTCAAAAAAACCAAATACTTTGCCAATATCTTTCAATATTTTTTGATGCGAAGTAAATAAGGTATAATCGGTGTATACCTTAGCAGTGGTTTCATTAAAATTACCTGTACTAATAAAACCATATTTTTTTAATTTTTTATCTTCTTCACGTTCAATCAAACATATTTTAGTATGAACTTTTAAGCCAGGAACTCCAAAGATTAATTGTGCTCCAGCAGCCTCGAGTCGTTCTGCAAAAATAATGTTGTTTTCTTCATCAAATCGCGCTTGCAATTCAATTTGAACCGTTACCTTTTTACCATTCTTAGCTGCATTAATCAGAGAACTCACTACTTGAGAGTTGTTGGATAAACGATACAAAGTGATTTTTATAGTTTTAACCTTTGGATCTAAAGCTGCTTCACGTAAAAACTTAATAACATAAGCATAATTGTGGTATGGCGCGTAAAGTAAAAAATCCTTTTGTGCAATTGAATTTAATATGTTTGTATTGAGATTTAAATCCTTTATGGGTAATGGAATTACTTCAGGATACATTAAGTCTTTTCGATCTAGGCTGGGGAAATTCATATAATCTCTTCTGTGATGATATTTACCCCCTGGAATTAGACTATTTGTAGTTCCTATTCCAAGTTTTTTCATAATTAAATTAAGAGTCTTTTTTGGAATTCCTTTGTCATAAACCAAACGAACAGGGTCTCCAATCATTCTATCCTTTACACTATTCATTATTTTTTCAGCATAGCTTTTGCCAACATCTTCCTCTAAATCCAATTCAGCATCTCGGGTAATTTTCACCATATGAGCTTCAATCGAACTATAATTAAACATATTGAAGATCGTATTAAAATTATAGCGGATTAGATCGTCTAACAGCATTACATATTGTAAATCTCCCTCTTTTGGCAATACTACAAATCGATCCAGCTGCTTGGGTATCTCTATAAGTGCGAATAAAGGTTTTGATTGTCCCTTTTCAGTAGTATCCAATGTAATTACTAAAAAAGCTTTATTGTCGCTGAAATCCTGTATTTCATCATAAAGAATTACGGTAACCAAAGCTGGTCCAACATTTTGGTTAAAAAAATCATTTAAAAACTTTTCTTGATGTGGACTAACTTCTTTTTCGTTTAAAAAAATTATATTCTCTTCTAAAAGTTTTTTTTCAATGTCTTTAAGAATAGACAAACTTTGGCGTTGTTGCTCAATAACAATCCCGGTTATTTCATCGAGTAATTCAGTTGCAACAATCCCTCCCAAGGCTTTCTTTCCAGTTAAATCTGATTGTGAAATACGTTTAACTGTTGCAAAACGAACCTGAAAAAATTCATCTAAGTTATTTGAAAAAATACCTAAAAATCTAAGTCGCTCAATCAAAGGGACTGATTCTTCGGAGGCTTCTTGTAATACTCTAGCGTTAAAATCTAACCAGCTTATTTCTCGATTGACGAATTTTTTAGTTTGTTGTTCTCTCATTAAACATTTAAAGATTTACGTGATCCACTAATTGATGTTCCATGTCCAATAGAAGACCATTTGGTTGTTTGAAAAGTGAGTTGAGTCCAACAAGATGTTCTTAGGGCAGGAGCACTATTCGTTGATAATTTTTGAGATACCTCAGAAAAGGCAGGATTGTGTCCTACAATGATGATATTCGATAATGTATTATCTATTTTTTTGATGAAAGTAATCAACTCCTTGAAGTTAAAAGTATAAAGTTCTTCATTTATTCGGATTTTTTGAAGATCATAACCAATTGTATAAGCCATTATTGTAGCGGTGTTCAAAGCTCGGTTAGCAGGGCTGGTTATAATCAATTCAGCCTCGTTAAAAAGTTCTTTCCAATGAAGAGCAACCTTTTGAATTGCCTTAATTCCTTTTGATGAAAGAGAACGGTTTCTATCCAAAACAGGTTCTTCCCATGAGGATTTAGCATGCCTTAAAAAAATTAATTTCTTCATCTTTAAGGAGCTAATCGTTTTGCAGCCCAGCTTTTATGTTGTTCCAGTATAAATTCAATTCGGTCATGAAGGCGATTCGGTCTTCCTTGCCAAAATTCAATAGAATTAGGAACAACGAGATAACCTCCCCAATGATCAGGTCGTTTAGGGGATTTATCTTCATAAAGTACCTCTAACTTATCCAATCTGTTTTCTAAAAAATCTCGATTTTCAATAGGCTCACTTTGTGGAGATACAATTGCACCTATTTGACTCCCCTTGGGGCGAGAATAAAAATAAGTGTCTGAAGTTTCTTTTGCTACTTTTTGAGCCTTGCCTTTAATTAAAACTTGACGTTCCATCTCAGGCCAAAAAAAAGTTAGTCCAACTTTATCAAAAGCATCAATAGCCCTGCTTTTATTGCTATTGTAGTTCGTGTAGAAAACAAATCCTGCTTCACTGAATTGTTTTAACAATACGATACGTCCCCTTGGAAAACCATCTAATTCTAAGGTTACTAAAGTCATAGCATTTGCTTCCTCTATCTCGGTATGTTTATCGGCAGCAGTAAACCAATCTTGAAACAAGTCAAATGGATTTATTGATTTAATGTCATCATCCAAGGTGTTTTTCTCGTATGATTTTCGCAACGAACCAAGATCTTTTTCTTTTTTCATAAGTGCAAGGTACAATAACCTTAAAAGAAAATTAAATTTTAAAAGATTTACCATCCTCTGCTAAATGAACATTTTCAAAAAACCCTTTTGCTTCATCTAAAAAGGAATTTAAATCACCGTATCGGCTAGAATAGTGTCCTAAAATTAGGCCTTTGGCATTAGCCATAGCTGCAATTTTCCCTGCTTGTTCTGCAGTGCTGTGTTTGGTTTTATGGGCTAAATCGAGGTGGTTCTTCAAAAAAGTAGATTCGTGGTATAAAAAGGTTACATTGTTAATTATTGACACAATGTCTTCCTTGTAGGCTGTATCACTACAAAAAGCATAGGATTTTGAAGGTTCTGGGTCAAAAGTCAAGCTTGAATTAGGAATCAATTTTCCGGTTGAATCAATAAAGTCTTTTCCAGCTTTAAGGTTTTCCATATCACAAGCCTCAACACCAAAAGTTTTTGTAGCCTTGACATTTATTTTGCGTAAACCTTTTTTTTCTTCAAAAAGAAATCCATTTGTATAAACTCGATGATCAAGAGGTATAGTGGAAACCTTAATTTTATAATCTTCAAAAAGCACAACAGAATCAGAAGCATCTAATTCATGAAAATACAAAGGATAGTCGGTCCATGATTTGGCATATTTCAATTGCAGTGTAATTATTTCCTTAATACCCTTAGGACCATAGATATGCAATTCTGCTTCTCTTCCTAATAAACGAAAGGTGCTTATTAGACCGATTAAACCATAAAAGTGATCCCCGTGAAGGTGAGAAATAAAAATATGACGGATACGAGCAAATTTAACCCCTAATTTTCGCAGTTGCATTTGAGTTCCTTCCCCACAATCAATAAGAATCAAATGTCCTTTTACTTCAAGCAACTGAGAAGTAGTTTGAGCTTTTTTACGAGGTGTTGCAGCGTGACACCCTAAAATGGTTAACTCCATATGGCTAAAATCCTAGATCACGTTGAATTCGTTCAAATTCGATAAAATCGTATGCCTCTTGTACAGTTGGGACAACAATCAAAGACTCTGGAACTAAATTAAATTGTTCAGGGGTTGCCACAAAAACAAAACTTTGATTCTTTGTTTTTAAAGTGTTAAAAATTGAATTTAATACCTTTATATGGTTATCTAAAAAAGAAAGTTTCAGGCAATCGAAAACAACATCAGCACTTCCTATTTTTTTTTTTTGGGATTGACAAAAAATTTCAGGTTTGGAGATATCGACCTCAGTGAGTTGAAATTCAATTGTATTATTTTCATTTTTTATGATCATACTGAAGGTGTCATTATTTTTGAAGCCAAGAGATAGATTATTGCCATACGGATGGCTACTCCATTTTCTACTTGGTCTAAAATTATAGCTTGATCTGAATCGGCTACTCCTGAACTTATTTCTACACCTCTATTAATGGGACCGGGGTGTAAAATAACAATTTCTTTATTTAGGCTTTTAAGGAGCGGAAGTCCAAGACCATAAAGCTGAGTATATTCTCTAATAGAAGGAAAGTAACTTTTATCCATTCGCTCATTCTGAACTCTCAACATATTGGCAGCATCACACCACTGGAGTGTCTTTTTTATGTCTTGTTCTACGGTTACTCCTAAAGATTCAATATGTTTAGGTAACAAACTTTTGGGGCCACATAACTTAACCTCTGCACCTAATTTTTTTAGTGCAAAAATATTAGATAGTGCTACCCGAGAATGTAAAATATCTCCTATGATGGCAATTTTTTTGCCAGCAACCTCACCAAACTTTTCACGAATTGAAAAGGCATCCAATAAGGCTTGAGAGGGGTGCTCGTGTGTTCCATCGCCTGCATTAATAATGCAGGCATCAACATTCTTGGATAAAAAGGATGCTGCTCCTGGGTTGGGATGACGCATAACAATCATATCCACCTTCATTGCCAAAATATTGTTTACAGTATCTATAAGAGTTTCTCCTTTTTTTACTGAGGATTGAGCAGCTGAAAAATTAATTACGTCTGCACTTAAACGTTTTTCGGCCAATTCAAAAGAAAGTTTGGTTCGAGTACTATTCTCAAAGAAAAGATTAGCAATTGTTAAATCTCTCAGTGTAGGAACTTTTTTTATTTTGCGGTTGATTACCTCTTTGAAATGATCGGCAGTCTCGAAAATCAAATGAAGATCATCCTCATTTAAATACTTGATTCCCAATAAATGTTTTACACTTAATTGACTCATAAGGTTTCTTTAATCAAGTAGACAGCATCTTCGTCTGTTAATTCTTTCCACTTCACCTCTACTTTATCATTTTGCAAAGAATCTATTTGTCTACCAACATAATCTGGTTGAATGGGAAGGTGACGACTGAATCTTCGATCAATCAGAGTCAAAAGTTCTATTTCTTTTGGGCGACCAAAAGACTCAATGGCAGTTAAAGCTGCTCGAATGCTTCGACCAGTATATAAAACATCATCAATAAAAACAATACATTTATCTTCAACAAGAACGTTCAT
>JAURBD010000157.1 GCA_030829155.1 Flavobacteriaceae bacterium | reverse complement strand
GTTTATTCCTGTTTTTGGAAACGGAGACGTGAACAGCCCAGAAAAAGCAAAACTAATGAGAGACGAGTTTGGCTTAGACGGAGCTATGATAGGAAGGGCAAGCATTGGCAACCCTTGGTTTTTTAATCAAGTAAAACATTATTTACAAACAGGAAAAAAAATAAATGAGCCTTCAATTGCAGAAAGAGCAGAGATGGCGATAAGGCATTTAAAAATGGCAATTGACTGGAAAGGGGATGTGTTAGGAGTCCTAGAAACTAGAAGGCATTATGGAAACTACTTTAAAGGGATTGCAAACTTCAAAGAAACTAAAAGTAAAATTTTAAGAGAAAACGATCCAGCAACAATACTACAAGAACTGGAGCTTGTTAAAAAAACTTTTTTTGAAAAAGAGCTTGTTTAAGTTTTACTCCTTAACCGAGTTGACCAAGCAGACGTTATAACTCCAAGAAAAAAGATTGTTGAAAAGACAATAAAAACATTGATCAAGGTTAAAGAAATAGGATAGGGTATTGAAGTGCCTGGCACTACTACAAGAGAGTAGCTGTTTTGAAAGACAATAACAACCCAAGCAATAAAAATCCCAAGGAAAGCTCCAAAAACAGAAGTAAAAACACCAAGAGTAAAAAAGATTTTATTAAAGTCTCCTTCTTTCCCGCCCAAGGACTTTAGAATTTTTAAATCCTTTTTCTTCTCTACCATCATAATTGTTAGAGAGCCAACTAAATTAAACATAGAAATCAGCGCAACGAGTGAAAAAATTAAATAAACAGCCAGATTTTCTGTGTTCAACATTTTGTATAAAGCAGGGTTTAAGTCTTGTTTATCCAGAACTACAACAGGAGAGTTAAGAAGCCCATCAATCTCTTTGCTTAAAACTTCTTTGCCAACAAACCCATTAGTTATAATCTCAACAGAGGTATAAGAATTTTCGTTAGTACCAACTAAAGACCTAACTGTTTTTATAGGAGCAAAAGCATATTTTTTTTCAATATCCAAGCTGATTTGGTATATGCCTTCAATTTCAAGCTTTGTTGAATTGAAAGGACTAAAGCTAAATAAAGATCTTGTTTTTTTCTTTGCAGCTGTAGCTAATAAAGAAAAGTCCTCGCTCATTACAACCTCAAGAGAAGAAGCTAAATCAGCACCCAAATACAAAGAGTTGTCTTTAGAAGGTGAAAAAACACCAATCAGTGAAAGAGAGTCTAAAACACCTAAGAGGTGATAATCATTATTAACTCCTTTTAGTATTGTAGCGCCAGAATTCAATTCATTAGAAAGGACAACTTTTTCTTCTATTACAGGAGAGGCGTCTTTTACAAAATCAAAACCTCTAATTTTATCTAAATCTTCGTCTTTTAAAATAAAGTAACTGCCGGTTTCAGGTATAATTTTTAGGTCTGGGTCAAAAGAACTGGTGTATGCTAGACCGAAATCCTTAAGTCCAGCAAAAGCACTCAACACAACAAGTAAAACAGAAGAAGCCGCTACGATCATTAAAAAAGCAAAACCATTAATTCTGTTTACTATTGTTTTGGAGTCTTTTGAAAAAAAGTAACGAATGGCAAGTCTATATATGTAAGATTTAAAAATCACCCTTTAATTGGATTGTCAGGGTTTTGAATTGAATCTTCAACGGAGTCTATATAGTCCAACGAGTCATCAAGAAAAAAAGCAAGTTCAGGAACTTTTCTAAGATGATTTTTAAGAACACCAGACAAATCATGCTTTATTCTAGGAGCGTTACTCTGAATTAGGGTCAGGTTTTCGCTGGAAACTTCACTAGGAAAGATGCTTAGATAAACTTTACATAAAGAAAGATCAGGAGAAACACGAGCTTGTGTTACAGAAATAATCAGATTCTTTACACCACCTCGTCTCAAGTCTGCACTAATTAAATTTGCAACTTCCTTCTGTATTAGAGAAGAAATTTTTTTTTGTCTTTGCGTTTCCATTTTTCAAAAGTACTAGAAATAAAAAACAATATTTCAATTTAAGTTTTATAAAAACATTGTGAAATTGTATATTTGCCGCCAAACCGGTCCTATAGCTCAGTTGGT
>JAURBD010000063.1 GCA_030829155.1 Flavobacteriaceae bacterium | reverse complement strand
TTCAAATTTTAGCTCAATTACGTTTAGCCGAAGCTTTCGGGAAAAAAGAAGTTCGTGAATATGAAACTGCTGAAGCAAATGAAGACTTAGAGAAACGCATTCATAAAATGGCTTATGACAAATGTTATACAATCGCTAAAAAAGGAACTTCCAAAGCTGAACGTGCTAAGGCATTTGCAGAGGTAAAAGAAGAGATTAAGGCTTCTTTTAATGAAGAAGAAATGGATGAATTTGGTCATCTTGTTGGAGAATACTACAGAAAATCAGAAAAAGAAGCCATTCGCGAATTAACTCTTACTGAAGGGATTCGATTAGATGGACGTAAAACAGATGAAATTAGACCGATTTGGTGTGAAGTTGATTATTTACCGTCTACTCACGGTTCTTCAATTTTTACTCGAGGAGAAACACAAGCTTTAGCTACGGTTACTCTCGGAACATCAAGAGATTCTAATAAAATAGACATGCCCTCTTATGAAGGTGAAGAAAGTTTCTATTTACATTACAACTTCCCTCCATTTTGTACAGGTGAAGCTCGCCCGCTCAGAGGAACTTCGCGACGTGAAGTTGGACATGGAAACCTAGCACAACGTGGTTTGAAAGGAATGGTTCCAGATGACTGCCCGTATACAGTACGTGTAGTTTCTGAAGTATTAGAATCAAATGGCTCATCCTCTATGGCAACTGTTTGTGCAGGAACTATGGCTTTGATGGATGCTGGGGTAAAAATCGCAAGACCAGTCTCTGGAATTGCAATGGGGCTAATTTCTGACGGAGATCGATATGCGGTATTGTCTGATATCCTTGGGGATGAAGATCACTTAGGAGATATGGACTTTAAAGTAACCGGGACATCCGAAGGAATTACTGCCTGTCAAATGGACATTAAGATCAAAGGATTATCCTACGAAATTCTTGTTAATGCCCTACAACAGGCAAGAGCGGGACGTTTACATATTCTTGAAAAAATTACGGATACCATAGCAGCTCCTGCTGCCGATGTAAAACCACACTCACCCAAAATGGTGACTCGCATAATTCCTAATGAATTTATAGGAGCCTTAATTGGTCCTGGTGGAAAAGTAATTCAGGAACTTCAAAAAGAAACAGGAACAACCATTGTAATTAATGAAGATCCAGAAACGGAAGAGGGAATTGTAGAAATTCTTGGGACTGATCAAAATGGAATTGATCAAGTTATTGCAAAAATTGATGCATTAATGTTTAAACCCAAGGTTGGAAATACCTACCAGGTAAAAGTTATTAAGATGCTTGATTTTGGTGCTGTTGTTGAATATATGGAAGCTCCTGGTAACGAAGTACTTCTTCATGTAAGTGAATTAGCATGGGAACGAACAGAAAACGTATCCGATGTAGTAAATATGGGAGATGTTTTCGAAGTAAAGTATTTCGGTCTAGATTCTAGAACCCGTAAAGAAAAAGTATCGCGAAAAGCGCTTTTAGAAAAACCTGAAGGCTTTGTTTCACGCCCACTTCGAGACGACAGTAAAAGTAGAGACAACAAGCGACGTGATGATAGAAAACCTAAAAACAGAAATTAATAACTATTAAATATAAAGTTTTTAAAAACCTCTTAATTAATTAAGAGGTTTTTTTTATTAAAATGTAACATTTCTTGTTTTTGAACGTATAAATATATACTAACCATAAGCAAAAATTTTAAAGTGAGACAACTTAAAATAACCAAACAGGTAACTAATCGTGAAACAGCATCTCTTGATAAGTACTTACAAGAGATTGGAAAAGTAGACCTGATTACTGCAGAAGAAGAAGTAGAATTAGCGCAAAGGATTAAAGCAGGGGATCAAGTTGCTTTAGAAAAGTTAACTAAAGCAAACCTTCGATTTGTAGTTTCCGTTGCAAAACAATACCAAAATCAAGGCCTCACCCTTCCTGATTTAATTAATGAAGGGAATTTAGGTTTAATTAAAGCTGCAAAACGCTTTGACGAAACCCGTGGTTTTAAATTCATTTCATATGCAGTTTGGTGGATTCGACAATCTATACTTCAGGCTCTAGCTGAACAATCCAGAATAGTTCGATTACCATTAAACAAAATAGGTTCTATTAATAAGATTAACAAGACCTATGCTTTTCTAGAGCAAGCACATGAAAGAGCTCCTTCTGCAGAAGAAATTGCAAAGGAACTTGAAATGACAATCAATGATGTTAAAGAGTCTCTTAAAAACTCTGGGAGACACGTTTCTATGGATGCCCCTCTTGTTGAAGGCGAAGATTCTAATTTGTATGATGTACTCAATAGTGGGGAATCTCCAAACCCAGACAGAACTTTACTTCATGAATCTCTACAAACAGAAATTGAACGAGCTCTAGAAACACTCACACCCCGAGAAGCTGATGTTGTTCGTTTGTATTTTGGACTTGGTGAACAACACGCTATGACCCTAGAAGAAATTGGAGAAACTTTTGATTTAACTCGAGAGCGTGTCCGTCAAATTAAAGAAAAAGCTATACGCAGATTAAAACACACTTCGAGAAGCAAAATCTTAAAAACATATTTAGGATAACGAGAAAAGCAACCTATGAGTTGCTTTTTTTTATAACCAAAAACTAATTACATATGTCTACATTAATTGCACCTTCTATTTTAGCCGCCGACTTTGCAAATCTTCAACGAGATTCTGAAATGTTAAACTCTAGTGAAGCCGATTGGTTTCATATTGACATCATGGATGGAGTTTTTGTGCCTAATATATCTTTTGGTATGCCGGTGCTCAAAGCAATTGCTAAACACGCTAAAAAACCACTTGATGTTCACTTGATGATTGTTAATCCAGATCAATACATTACAACTTTTGCTGAATTGAATTCCGAAATCCTTACCGTTCATTATGAAGCATGTAATCATTTGCACAGAACGATCCAAAAAATTAAATCTTGTAATATGAAGGCTGGAGTGGCATTGAATCCTCACACCCCTATCAATGTTCTTGAATCAATCATTCAAGATATTGATCTTGTTTGTGTCATGAGTGTAAATCCAGGCTTTGGTGGTCAATCATTTATTCGAGAAACCTATTTAAAAGTTAAAGAACTTAAAGCCATGATTGAAAAAAAAGGTTGTCCGACCCTTATCGAAATTGATGGAGGCGTAACTAACAAAAACGCAAAACAGTTAATTAAATCTGGAGCTGATGTTTTAGTAGCCGGTAGTTTCATATTTGGTAATGATAATCCTAACAAAACAATTTCTGGATTAAAAAATATTTAAAGAAAAAAGGGTTAATCTTAAGATCAACCCTTTTTTCTTTAAATATTTAAAATCTGGTTAGTTAGAAGAATTTGATTTGAATACCACTCTTCTACTTTTTGATCTAGTTTCTATTGAATCTTCACCTACAATTGGCATAGTTTCCCCTAAGGCATTAACTTCAATTCGACTTTCATCAATTCCTAATTCTATTAATTTAGACTTGACAGACTCAGCTCTTCTGAGTGAAAGATCAAGATTGCTTTTTTCACTTCCATCGGTAGAGGCATGACCTTCTATCAAAATACTAGCTAATGGATTTTCATCTAAAATACGCTTGATTTCTTGAAGGGCATTGAGTGTTTTCTTACCCATCAACTTGAATCCGTTAGCAGGGAATAATATGTTTGACCCAATACTATTCATTTCATTAAGTGCTTCCTTTTTAATTTCGGGGCAACCGTTACCTTCAGAGGTTCCTGCTTCATCTGGACATGCATCATCTTTATCAGCAATACCGTCATTATCTTGGTCTGGCCAAGGACATCCTTTATTCTGATCTGAACCAGCCTCTTCCGGACATCCGTCTTCAGAATCAATGATTCCATCTTTATCTGTATCGGGGCATCCTCCCAGTTCAACTAAACCAAAGACATCTGCACATGCGTCGTCTTTGTCTAGAACACCATCTCCGTCAGTGTCTGGACAACCATTATTTTCTTCTGGACCAGCTTCTTCGGGACAATCATCTAAGTTATCTGGAATTCCATCTGCATCTGTGTCTGGACAACCTTCAAATTCTTTTAATCCAAATACATCTGGGCACTTATCTTTTTTGTCCGAAACACCATCTTTGTCAGCGTCTCCAGCACCGAAACCATATGCAAGACCTATAGTATGCTGAGAGTAATTCCCTTTTGGTGCATCTTGAGTTGATCTAAAACTAGTTTCTACAAAAGCACTTAATCGGTCTCCTAACTTGAAATTTAACCCTGCACCACCAAAGTAGGTGTCTGTAGCGTTTCTTGCAGCGTTAAATTCGTCTTCATTACCTATCCCAAAAGAAGTTCTACCAAAACCTGCCTTTAAAAATGGGCTAACTTTGGAGTCTCTAGCGAATCCATATTTAAGGGCACCTTCAATAGTTGAGAATTTAGCATCTGAACCACCACTTGATTCCTTTTTAATAGAGTTAAAAGAGAACTGAGCCCCAATAGAAAGACCACCGTATATTGATCTAAAAACTGATAGTGAAGGCACTCCAAAACTCATTGATTTGTAATCATTCTTGGACAGAGGGGTACTTCCTGTTAAATCACCTTGCAAACCAACTGCATTGAAACCAACGGAAACCAACCAAGGATTTTCTGATGTTTGAGCATTTACGGTTCCTAATAAAAGGAAAAATATAGCTACTAGTTTAAAATTTTTCATGTATATTAATTTAATGATTTTAAATTTTGATGCAATATTAAAAAAAATAAATATTCTAAAATAATTTTTAACACTGCAAAAATACTCGACAGCAAAAATAGTTAATATTTTTTAAATCCTTTCAAAAACAAAAACAAATGTGGTTTATTATGTAATTTTGTAACACCTGCATGCAAATTCTAGATAAGATAAAAAGTTATAAAAATAGTATCTTACACAAAAAAACAATTTATATCTAAATAAGTATTTTTACTAAAATTTAAAAAAACATTAATGGGTGTCATAACAGACTTTGAAACTGCGACTTCTAAACTTTCTCTCAGAGGTTATTTAAATTTACCCGTTCCTCCAAAAGAAGAACTTATTTCTCATATCAAACGCCTGAAAAATGAAAAAAATGCTGTCTTATTGGCACATTATTACCAAGCTAAAGAAATTCAAGAGCTTGCTGATTATTTGGGAGACAGTTTGTATCTTGCCAAAGCTGCTGCTCAAGTAGAATCATCAACAATTGTTTTTGCAGGAGTCCACTTTATGGCAGAAACTGCAAAAATCATTAACCCAACCAAAAAAGTTATTTTACCAGATCTAAAAGCAGGTTGTTCCCTAGCAGACTCATGTCCTCCTGCTGATTTTAAAAAATTTAAAGAGCTTCATCCGAATGCTACAGTTATTACTTACATCAATTGTTCGGCCGATATAAAAGCTTTAAGTGATATTGTATGTACATCTAGCAATGCCGTTAAAGTGATTGAATCTATCCCTAAGGATCAACAAATTATTTTTGCTCCTGATAAAAATCTTGGGAGATACTTAATTAAAGAAACGGGGAGAAATATGATTTTATGGGAGGGTTCATGTATTGTACATGAAGCTTTTTCTTTCAAAAAAATCATAAAATTATTTAAAGAATACCCCAATGCAAAATTCATTGCACATCCAGAAAGTGAAAGTCAAGTATTAGATGTAGCTCACTATATCGGAAGTACTTCTGGATTACTAAGTTATATTCAAGAAAACAATTCTTCTGAATTTATCGTAGCAACTGAAGCTGGTATTTTACATGAAATGCAAAAGAAAGCTCCTCATAAAACTTTCATTCCAGCACCAGTTGAAGATGAAACTTGTGCTTGTAGTGAGTGTGCTTTTATGAAACTCAATACACTTGAAAAACTTTACTTGTGCTTGGAACATGAACTTCCCGAAATTATCATTGAAGAAAATCTAATGTGTAAGGCTCGTGTGCCTATTGAGCGTATGTTAGAACTCAGCTAAATGAATACAGATGTGCTTGTTATTGGAACTGGAATTTCTGGACTTTCATATGCCATTAAATTATCCCAAAAATCACCTTCAACCAAAATTACCCTAATCTGCAAAGAAGATTTGATGGAGGGTAATACTCGATATGCTCAGGGAGGAATTGCCGTGGTATCAAATTTTAAAAAAGATTCTTTTAAAAAACACATCCAAGACACTTATATTGCCGGAGATTGTCAAGGTGATCTGGAAGTTATAAATTTTGTTGTAAAAGAAGGGAACGATCGGGTAAGTGAGTTGATTCAATGGGGAACTGCTTTCGATACCAAAAAAAGAAATGAACTTGACTTAGTAAAAGAAGGTGGGCATTCCGAAAAGAGAATAGTACATTACAAAGACCATTCAGGGTCAGAGATTCAGCGGGCATTGATTAATCATATAAAAAGTATTGATTCAATTCAATATTTTGAAAATCACATTTTAGTTGACCTTATTACTGATCACCACACAAAAACAAATCATCAAAAGTGTTATGGAGCTTATATTATTTCTACCATCGATCAAGAGATAATTACCATCACATCAAAATTAACTGTACTTTCAACAGGGGGAGTTGGACAATTATATGAATTTACAACCAATCCAAAAGTTGCAACAGGAGATGGACTAGGTGCCGCATACAGAGCAAAAGTTAGAATAAAGGGATTACCTTATATTCAATTTCACCCAACTGCACTTCGATCCAAAGTCAATGGAGAAACATTTTTAATTACCGAAGCTCTGAGAGGATCTGGTGGTCATTTGAAAAATCAAAATGGTGAGCGTTTCATGCTTAACTATGATAAACGAGGAGAACTTGCACCCAGAGATATTGTTTCAAGAGCCATCGCAAAAGAAATGCTTTCTCAAAATGAGAATCACGTTTTTCTGGATGCTACAAATATTGATTCCGAAGAATTTTTAACCCACTTCCCTATGATTCACGATACTTGTATGTCAATTGGGATCAACCCTCTAAAACAAATGATTCCTGTTGTCCCTGCTGCGCACTACAGCTGCGGTGGCATTACAGTTGATTCTAAGGGAGAATCGAGCTTGAAAGGGTTGTTTGCAATCGGTGAGTGCAGTTACACAGGGCTTCACGGTGCCAATCGACTGGCTTCAAATTCATTATTAGAATCTATTGTTTTTGCACACAGAGCTGCTTTGTTTTCTGTTCAAGAACTCAGTGAATCTAAGATTAAAGAATCATTTTATCTCCAAATCCCAGAATGGGATGGACAAGAATATTCTTCAAATCAAAAGCTTGAAAAAACCAATCAACTCTGTCAAAAATTACAAAAAGTAATGAGTAAAAAAGTAGGTATCTTTAAAACTAATATGGGGTTATATGAAGCTTCTGAAGAAATGAAGAATCTTTATCAGGAAACTTTGGAACTCTATCAACAAAATAAACTAACACCTAAGCTGTGTGAATTAAGAAACATGGTAAGTGTAGCCTATTTATTAATCAACCAAGCTCAACAAATCAAAGAAAATAAAGGAGTTTTTTATAACAATGACTATGTCTAAAAAATCTTTTCTAAATAATTACAAAACAGAAATTGATCTCTTCATAGCATCAGCTTTTGCAGAAGATATTGGGGATGGAGATCATACTAGTATTTCTTGTTTATCAAATAATTTGACAAGCCAAGCTCAGCTTCTGGTAAAAGAGCCTGGAATAATAGCTGGAGTTGAACTTGCCAAATATATTTTTAAATCAAAAAATAATAACTTTGAGTTCAAAACCAAAATCAATGATGGATCGGCAGTAAATCCTGGAGACGTCATTTATACTGTAGAAGGACCTCAGCTTGAATTACTAGCTACGGAGCGAATTATTTTGAATTGCATGCAACGAATGAGCGGGATTGCAACTTTGACTAAGCAAATGGCTTCATTAATAAATCATACAGACTGCAAACTTCTAGATACTCGAAAAACAACACCAAACTTTAGATATCCTGAAAAATGGGCTGTACATATTGGAGGTGGAGAAAATCATCGAATGGGATTGTTTGATATGATTATGATTAAAGATAATCATGTAGATTTTTGTGGCTCGATAGATAAAGCATTAACTCAAACAAAAAAATACTTACAAAATAAAAATATAAATGTTCCTGTAATTATTGAGGTAAGAAACGAAGATGAAATAAAAACTTGTCTCAATTTCCCTTGGATTCACCGAATTTTATTAGACAATATGAATCCAAATGAAATTAAGGGTGCAGTAAAATTAATTGGAGGGAAAATTGCTACCGAAGCATCTGGAAACATAACGGAAGATAACATAGTTATGATGGCAGAAACAGGAGTAAACTACGTTTCTCTAGGAGCGATTACTCACTCTGCTAAAAATATTGATTTGAGTTTAAAAGCTATTTAAAGATTCAATTCAGAAGTATAGTCAGATAAGTCCATTTTAAACCATTCAAAGGTTGTATTCTGTTTCCTAGCAGATATTGGTATTCTAACTCGAATAACTTTTCTATCTATCGCGAGCTTATACATTACATCATCTTGAAGTTGCATTTGAAAAACATTATTTCTAGCGTATTTTGATTTAGTTTTAACTATTTCAAGAGAATCTAAAATTTCAATATTTATGGGACAAATGCTTAAACATCGTGGAAATTTAAATTCATCTTCATTGGAAGATGTGGACTCAAAATAAGCTCCTATGATTTTCCCTTGATCAGATCCATCTTTGCCTACCTTAAAATTAAAGGTGACTCCCATTTCGACTACAGATCCATCAGGTACAGTTGAAGATATTACGTTTGAAGATAATTTTCCAACTGTGTAATAAGGCACTAGATCATCGCCATTAGGAAGTTGTTTAAGGTCAAAAATCCAGCCGCCTTGTTCATATATTCCATCTCCAATTTTCTTTGCTTTTATTCCATTACCACTACCAGAACAAGAGGTAATTAATAAAAAAAGAACAAATATTAAAGATGATGTGTTTTTCATGATTTTAAGTTGATTTTGATGTCCAAACTTACAAAGTTTATTTGCCATTTAAAAGTTTGTATTAAATTTACTAAAAAAAATAACTTAAAACTTAAGCTTAGAACCTTCACAAATTATGCTTTTTTCTAAAAAATCAAATCTGGAAGCTATTTTAAATGGACTTTTTAAGAGCTATTTTGAGCGAGTTCCCGATGTCAAAAAAATCACAAATGCAATGATTAAAAAAGGCTGGGTTTCTTCTCAGGAAGATATTATTAATGATCATATCGCTTTCAGAACGCTGGGAATTCCGTTTCTTGGAATCGGATCATTTGAAAAAATATTTTTAAAATACGGGTATCAAAAAAAAGAGTTTTATTCATTTGATACCAAGAAATTAAATGCTTATTGGTATGCTCCACCAAAACCAAATTTACCGCGAATTTTCATCAGTGAACTTCGAGTAAATGATTTAAGTAAAACTGCACAACAAATA
>JAURBD010000035.1 GCA_030829155.1 Flavobacteriaceae bacterium | reverse complement strand
TACCCGTTTGGTGGCTGCAAATATAACGTCCTTTTTAATTTTCCGCAAAACATTTTAACTAAATTTCATAATGTTTATTTTAGCACAAACAAATTTCAAATATGAATTTGATAATCGATGCAGGAAACACCAATATAAAGCTTGCTTTTTTTGAAGAAAGAAAGTTCATCCTAACAAAGTTAATTGAACCCGTTTTTGAAGAATTTAAGAGTGTTTTAGAAAATTATCCTAGAGTAGAATCGATTCTGGTATCTGATGTTCGTGGAATTGATTGGAGTTTTTTAAATTCAATTTTTGATTCTAAAGAAATTTATATTTTGGATAGTTCTTGGAAGTTTCCTTTCAAAATAAATTATGAATCACTTGAAACTTTGGGACCGGACCGACTTGGGTTAATGGGAGCGGCTTCAAAATTATATCACAAGCAAAACGTTTTGGTTGTCGATGTTGGCAGCTGTATTACCTATGATCTGCTAACCCAAGAAAATGTTTATGAGGGAGGAATTATTTCTCCTGGATATAAAATGCGTTACAAAAGTTTAAAAGAATTTACTGGTAAATTGCCACTAATAGAGCATAATAGCATTGAAAGTAGTTTTGGAAAGGATACACAAAGTTCAATTCAAGTTGGAGTTTTTCAAGGCTTATTTTATGAAATACAGGGTCAAATAGATCATTTTAGAGAAAAATACACAGATTTAACAATAATTTTAACAGGTGGAGACTGTGAGCAGTTGTCAAAACGATTAAAAAACCCCATCTTTGCCCATCCGAATTTTTTGGTAGAAGGCTTGGACTATATCTTAGAATTTAACAAATAATAAAATTGAAATATTTATACCTCATTATTCTGCTTGTTGGATCTAAATTGATTTTTGCCCAATCAAACACATCTTCTCCATATTCAATTGGAGGTTTAGGGGATGTTGCGTTCAAAGGAAATGCCATTAACAGGCTTATGGGAGGTCTCGATATTTATTCTGATTCATTGCATGCTAACTTGAATAATCCAGCCAGTTTTGGTGACCTTAAACTAGTTACCTATGGCATGGGTTTGAATTATAAAGAAACAAGATTATCATCTACCGTCGCAGAAGAAGATGTAACTTCTGCTTCAATTGATTATTTAGTTGTTGCTATTCCTACCAAGAGATTTACTTTTGGTTTTGGAATTCTACCTGCTACTTCTGTAGGATATCGATTACAATCCATAGAAGAAGATGATGACATCAACAATGTAATCAATAAAAATGAAGGCTATGGAGGGTTGAATCAAACCTTCTTTACCGTGGGTTTTAAGTTGTTTAGATTTTTAAACCTTGGAGTAAGTGTCAATTATAATTTTGGAAAAATAACAAATGAATCTTCTCGTCAGGAAGAAAACATTGACTACGGAACTTTCTTCACTAAATCATCATCTTTAGTAGGCTTTAACTATCGTTTTTCAACACAGTTAACTTTACCTATTAAAGATAAGTTAAATTTAAACGCAATGTTTAACTATGTTCCAGACAATACATTGACTTCGTCAAATGAGAGTGTGTTTTTCACTCAATCCATATCGACTCAAAACCTTGGAGACTTTGAAAATGTAGATTTGGCACAAGATGGTTTATTGGAAACCAAAATATCAATGGGGAATCAATATTCATTTGGATTGGGATTAACTAAAGACAAAAAGTGGTTTCTGGGTCTACAATACAGCCAACGTAATTCTGCCGATTACATCAATGAGTTTATAAAACTTGACAACATAGTTTATGCTAATGCAACACGATTCTCTGTTGGGGGGTTTTATCTCCCCGATTATTCTTCGATAACGAGTTATTGGAAACGAATTGTTTACAGAGTTGGATTCCGTTTAACTCACACCGGAATTTTATTCAATAATCAACCCTTAAAAGAAACTGGTATATCTTTTGGTGTAAGTTTGCCTATGGCAGGATATTCAAATGCCAATATAGGTGCTGAATTTGGTAAACGAGGTAGTCGAGAAAACGGTTTAATTGACGAGAGCTATTGGAATCTAATCATCGGATTATCGCTAAATGATATCTGGTTTATTAAAAGAAAATATAATTAATTTATTTCACTAATGAGAACTTTAACAAATTTCTTAATTTTTACATTTATTGTTTGCACGAGCAATACACGTGCCCAATCTAATGAAAATTGCAACCAAAATTTATCCATTTTTGCTGAGTCAGCAAAAGTCAAAAACTATGAGGCTGCTTATGAACCCTGGATGGCTGTTCGAAATGAATGTCCATCTTTAAATGTTGCAATTTATACTTATGGAGAAAGGATACTTAAGAGTAGATTCAAAAAAGCAGAAGGTGAAGCAAAACAAACTGAAGCTCAAGACTTGATGAAATTATACGATCAGTGGATTCAATATTTTCCCACCAAAAAAGGTAAGAGCAGAATTGGAAGTATTTTGTCTAGTAAAGCGCAAACAATGATTGATAATAATTTGGGTACTCCAGCTGAGATTTATGCAACTTTTGATCACGCTTTTACTCAGGATATAACTAGTTTCACAAATCCAAAAGGTCTTTATAATTATTTCAAAACCATGCTTAACTTGCATAAGGAAGGTTCTACAGATTTTACCCCAGAAAAATTATTCAATAAATACGAGGAAGTTTCTGAGAAATTTGAATTTGAGAGAGTTAAACTTGCAAAAAAGTTAGATGTACTTTTGAAGAAAGAAGAAAACGGAATACCTCTTACAACCAAAGACTTGAAGCGCAAAAAAGTATATGACACCAATTCAAGAGCTATTGGAATTTTTGTATCAAATTTAGATGCTATCATTTCAAAAGAATCTACTTGTGAGAATTTGATACCGCTTTATCAACGTAATTTTCAAGAAAATAAAGGAGACGCAGTTTGGTTAAACAGAGCCGCTGGTCGAATGAAAAACAAAGAATGTTCAGATGACCCCTTATTTGTAACAATTGTTGAAGCACTCCATGCTTTAGAACCGTCAGCAAATTCTGCGTATTACCTTGGAATATTGAACGATAAAAAAGGTAATAATAATGAAGCGTTGAAGTATTACGAAGAATCAATTGCTTTAGAAACTGATCCTTACAAAAAAGCAAAAACTTTATACAAAATTGCGTTGGAGTTTAAATCTAGAGGACGAAAATCTACTGCCAGAAAGTATGCGAACAAAGCTTTAAGATATCAACCATCATTGGGTAAAGCGCACCTGATGATTGCGAGCTTGTATGCAAGTTCCGCAAACGATTGTGGAAACACTCAGTTCGAGAAAAGAGCTGTATACTGGCTAGCAGCTAAAACTGCCCGAAGAGCTGCCCGAGTTGATGCTTCTTTAAAGAAAAATGCTAATAAGGCAGCCAAAAGCTATGAAGGTAGAGCTCCATCCAAAACCGATATATTTACGGAAGGAAATGAAGGAGTTATAATCAAATTTGATTGTTGGATTAATGGAAGTGTTACGGTACCAAAACTTTAAATGGTTTTAAAAATTTTCAAATATAAGCTATGGGTTGTTGTTTTTACGACAACCCTTTTTTGTTCCTGTGATTTATCAACAAATAAAACAGAAAATCAAGCTTATCATAAAGAAGAACCAGTTGGAATGGGCTATAATATTAGAATGTTATATACAGACTCCACACGAATCAGGGCCATATTAGAAACTCCCGTTTATCTGGATTATTCAAATCTATCTCTACAACATTCTGAATTTCCAGAAGGTCTTAAGGTTACTTTTTTTGATGAGTTAATGAATGAAAACATTGTACTAGCGGATTTTGGAACACTCTACAACGCTACTTCAATTATTGACTTAGTTGGAAATGTAAGCCTTACCTCAAGTGATGGATCAGTGTTGAATACCGAGCAACTTTATTGGGATGCTAATAATGATTGGATTTTCACTGAAAAAGAATTTCGATTCGTTGGACCCGAATACAATGTTCTTGCAAGCCGATTGGATACCAACAAAGAATTCACTAAATTTCAAACGGGTAAACTAACGGGTACAGTTGCTGTTCAGCAAGAAGAGCAAACTACAGAGTCAAATTAATTTAAATGCCAAATGAAGTTTTATAAAATATCAGAATTCCTATATGTTGTTATTGCAGCAATCTCACTTATTGAAGTAATAACACTTTGGGATATTCAACGTGATAAAGCCTATTTGTTTATTGGGTTTGCTGCACTTTCGATTTTTATGTTTTTATTTAGAAGAAAGTATAGAAAGAAATTTAAAAATAGAAAGTCTTAGATGATTGCAACGGACATAGTAATCATTATTTGTTTAGCGCTTTCGGCCTTTTTCTCTGGCTTAGAAATTGCATTTATTTCATCCGACAGAATATTTCTTGAGATAGAAAAAAATCAAGACAATATTGTTGCTAAAACGCTTACTCGAATTACTGAAACTCCTTCAAAATTTATTGCTGCGATGTTGGTCGGTAATAATATATCTTTAGTAGTTTATGGGATTTTTATGGGAAATAGAATTATAAGTCTTTTTTTTCCAGAAGTCAATACAAGTAATTTACCCATTAGTATCCTTTTTTATCAGACACTTATTTCTACAATCATTATACTAATAACGGCTGAGTTTATTCCCAAAGTATTTTTTCAACTTTATGCCAATAAGTTGATTAAGCTTTTTATCATACCAGCGGCTTTTTTTTATTATTTGTTTGCTCCCATCATTTTCTTTATCATTAAAATAACAGACTTAGTACTCATAATATTTTTTAAAACATCAGCTGAGGTTGCCGAAATTTCTTTTTCGAAAGGTGAATTAGGTGATTATATTGAAAAGCAAGTAGAGTCGGTTTCTGACAAAGAAGAGTTAGATTCTGAAATTCAAATTTTTCAAAACGCCCTAGAATTTTCTGATTTGAAAGCCAGAGAGGTAATGGTACCTAGAGCGGAATTAGTTGCCGTAGATATTGATAAAAATATCCAAGAACTTAAAGAAATATTTATGGCAACGGGATTTTCTAAAATACCCGTATATCAAAATTCGGTTGATGATATTTTGGGCTACGTTCACACTTTTGAGTTATTGAAAAAACCCAAGTCTATTCGAAGTATTCTTTTGCCTGTTGAATTCATTCACGAACCACTTCCTATAAATGACGTACTCAATCGATTGACTCGAAAGAGAAAAAGCCTGGCAGTTGTTTTAGATGAATATGGAGGAACATCCGGAATTATTACCGTTGAGGATATTGTGGAGGAATTGTTTGGTGAGATAGAGGATGAACATGACCTTGTAGATCATTATGAATTAAAAATCAACGATAATAAATATGAATTTTCTGCTCGATTGGAAGTAGATTATTTGAATGCGACCTATGGTTTTTCTTTGCCTGAGGAAGAGTTTTATGAAACCCTTGGAGGTTTAGTTGTACATTTTACTGAAGAAATTCCTCAACAAGGTGATGTTTTCGCTTTGGATCAATACGAATTTAAAATACTTGCGGTATCGTCCACTAAGATCGAACGAATCCATCTTTCAATAAAAGAATCTTAAATACAAAGCTTGAACTCAATAGAAGGTGCATTATTCCCTTTTATTATTGCTAAGGATATTGTATTTTCGCAGATAATAAAAATTTAAATACCCATACGATGGCCATATTAGGTAAAATCAGACAAAAATCGTTCTTTCTAATTCTTATCATAGGACTTGCATTATTTGCTTTTATTATTTCTGGAGTATTCGGAAATGGAGCAGGTGACACTGGTCCATCTGAACCTATTGGAATAATAAACGATGAGGAAATTAAAATTGAAAACTTTAGATATCTTGTCGATCAAACGGAACGTCAGTATGGATATTCGACTATTCAATCTGTAAATGTGGTTTGGAATCAGTTTGTTAAATCCACTCTTTTTGAAGCAGAATTGAATACTCTTGGAATTGATGCCGGTAAAGAACAAATAGAACAAGTAGTTTCTTCAACAGAATCTATAATCAAAGACCCTCGTTTTATTAATGAAGCTGGTTTTTTTGATTTTGGGTTATTTGCAGATTTTATTTTACTAATGAGAGACCAAAATCCTCAGGCATACGAGCAATGGAAATCCCAGGAAGCTAGTATCATTTCTTCTGCTAGAGAATCGATTTACTTTGACTTGATTAAATCAAGTACCGGAATTACCAATAAAGAAGCTCAAACATTATACCATTTAGAAAACGACAATGTTGATTTGAACTATGCAAAAATACCATTTTCGAGTATTAACGATAGCCTTGTCAACATTACGGATGCTGAAATTAAATCATATATAAAAAATAATGCTTCTGCATACGAATCTAAAGCATCACGAGCAATTGAGTATGTTTCTTTTTTAGAAACCGCTACAGAGGAAGATCAAACAATTATTAGAAACACATTAACCTCTTTGATTGATGATCGAATTGAATACAATGAAGTATCCAAACTTACTGATACCATTCAAGGGCTTAAATCCGTTTCAAACCCTAGAGATTTTGTCGAAAAATATTCTGAAAGTGGATTTGATTCCGTTTACATCCCAAAAAGAACGTTAGCAAGAGAGTTTTCCGAAATATTATACAACTTAAAAAAAGGAGAGGTTTTTGGTCCGTACAAAGATGTTGACTCATACAAAATTTCACGTTTATTAGACCGCAAGAAGAATGGATCCATTCGTGCGAGTCATATTCTTGTGTCATTTGAAGGAGCTACAGGTGCACAACCATCTATTACTCGAACTAAAGATGAAGCAAAAAAGTTAGCAAAATCCTATTTTAGAAGAGTTCGAAAAAATAAAAGTCAATTGGAGCCTCTTGCCAATCAATTTTCTGATGGACCTTCCAAAAGTTCTGCAGGAGATTTGGGATTTTTTCAAGAAGGGGGAATTACAGAGGAGTTATTCAAGTTCGCAGATAGGTCTCGAGTTGGAGCTGTAGGGCTAGTAGAAACAGAATTTGGTTTCCATGTAGTTAAAATTACTGACAAGCAAGATTTAGTTCTTTTGGCTGATGTCACCCAAAAAATTGTTCCCTCTGAAAATACATCCAATGAGATATTCAAAAAGGCTACTCAATTTGAAATGGGTTCTGCAAAAGAAGAATTTGCAGTTTTAGCAGAAAAGAAAAATTATAATTTGAGAACAGTAAAATCAATTGATGCTCTTGATGAAAATCTGCCGGGTTTACCTGAGCAACGTCAAATAGTTCAGTGGGCCTTTGGAGCCGATGCTGAAATTGGTGCTATTAAGCGTTTCAATCTCTCTTATGGAGGATACGCCATAGTGAAACTTACTAAGATAAAAGAGAAAGGGCTGTCTGATGTTGATGATGCTCGTTTGGAAGTGACTAAAATTTTAAAAAACAAGAAAAAAGCGACGATGATTATTAAAGCAAATAGCGAAAATAAATCTCTTGAGGATTTAGCTGCAAGTAATAGTCTTGAGGTTGTTTCTGCATTTGCAGTAAACCAAAAAAGTGCTACTTTGGTAGGAGCAGGAAATGAACCCTATGTAGTTGGAGCTGCATTTGCATTGGATGTTGATTCAACTTCTGGATTGATAACTGGGAATAATGGAATGTATATGCTTCAAGTAACCTCAAAAAATATTGTTCAAGATTTAGAGGATTATAGTCTTTATGCAAGTAACTTAGCACAACAAGAGCGTGAAAAAGTAGGAAGTTTAGTAATTCAAGCTTTAGAATCCTCAGCTACCATTGAGGATAACCGTTCCCTGTATTATTAAGAAAATAATATCTATAAAAAAACCTCTGTTTTACAGAGGTTTTTTTGTGGCTCAAAATTCATTAATCAGCCCTCATGTATTATTCTATGAAGCAATTACTTTAGAATAAGGAAGAATAAGAGGATATCCTTTTTCTTTAAAATAAGTAGGAGACGACTTACCGGTGCTAAGAATAAAATCTCCTCCCCAAGCTCCTAAACTTTTTATTTGTCCCTCAAAGTCAGGAAATAATCGTTCCTGAATCGGTTGTTTTCCAATTAGATTCCCAACTAATTTTTCGTGTTTTATCAAAAGTTCTTCAAATAAGGTTAATGAAGTTTCTGATGATAAATCTGCGGTAAGATGATTCATTTGTTCTATCAACTTTTGAGAGGGTTTAGGGCGTTTGTTATAAGCAACAACTTCTTTATGACTGTCTTGTTTTTGATTGAGATGAACAAAATATAATTGATTGATAAAAGGAGGATTGAAATCTATGCCCTCAATTATAGGGTGGTTTTGATTTCGAGAATATAGAATTGCTTTTTGGACTTGAGCAATAGCAACATCATAACCACTTCCCCCAAAAGTTTTATTTAACAGCTCAAAAGGATTTACTTTTGCCCATTGGGCTAAATTATGAATGAAGGTAGAGGAAGAACCTAATCCCCAGCTTCGGTCAAAGTCTAATTGAGTAGATACTTTATACCCTTTTTTACAGAAGTCAGGCCGAAGGATTCTGGCGTATCTTAAACTGACTTGTAGTTTCTCAATTAAAGGTAAAGGGGTATTTTTAGTTTCTAGGATTTCAAAATTTTCGATTGAAAGAGATGACTCCATCCAGAGATTTTGATTAAGATCATAACTTTTCCATTGAAGCATATGTTCTTCAATGGGTTCAACTTTCATGTGCTGACCCATTTGGGTTGGAAGTGCCAATGCCTGGGCACCAGAAAGCACGAAGTATTCAGCTGATATTAATAATTTACCGGGGCTGTAAAATTTCATCTTAAGAGTTTTTTAAAAACTCCGTTACAGAACTAAAAGTCACTGGAGTTGTTTTAAAATATTCTATTGCGACTTCTTTTTGATTATCATTTGCCTTGAGTTGGTTCAGAATATTGAGTAAATGCATTTTCATATGCCCTTTTTGAATCCCCGAAGTAATCAAAGAGCGAAGTGCTCCAAAATTTTGTGCTAAACCAGCTACAGCTATAATTTCCATCAATTCAGTTGCATTTGGATTTCCTAGCAATTCCATAGACCAATTTACAAGAGGGTGAAGATTCGTTAATCCACCAACAGTTCCTATTGCTAAAGGAATTTGAAGTTCAAAGTAAAAATCATCACCATCAACAAATGCATTACTCAAACTTCGGTATTGACCTGTTCTTGATGCATATGCGTGTATTCCAGCTTCGACAGCTCTAAAATCGTTTCCAGTGGCAAGAATTACAGCATCTATACCATTCATAATTCCTTTGTTGTGGGTAACTGCTCGGTAGGGTTCAATACAAGCAATTTCTACAGCACGAACAAACTTTTCAGCAAACTGACGTTTACTAAGTCCATCCTCTTCTTCTAAATCATCGATAGCACATCGAACTTCTGCTTTTACAACACAATTAGGAACATAGTTTGACAGAATACTCATTACAACCTCCAGAGGTTCTTCTTCTTTAATAAGATCAGAATTAGAAGCTTCCCTAACTAGTGTTTTTGCAAATTGTTCTAAACATGAATTAATAAAATTTGCTCCCATAGAATCCACCGTATTAAAACAAGCATGGAGTTGAAAATAATGATTTAATTCTGCGGTTTTATCTATGAGTTTAATGGAGGTGATTCCTCCACCTCGAACAGACATGTTTTTTGTTATTTCTGAAGTGTCACTATAGAATAAATGCTCAATGGCATTAAAAAAATCATATAATTTTTTTGGATCACCAGAGAACATAAAATGTACTTGTCCTATTTTTTCTTGTCCTAAAATTGAAGTTTTAAATCCTCCTCGACTACCCCAGTATTTTCCAGCTTTCGCTGCAGCAGCAATTACAGAGCTTTCTTCAATAACCATTGGAAGTGTATATTCTTTATTATTGATGATAAAGTTAGGAGCTACACCAAGGGGTAAGTAAAAATTAGAAACTGTATTTTCAATAAACTCATCATGGATTCTTTGAAGTTTTTCATCTGAATTCCAATACGATTTTAACAATTGTTTTGCTTCATTAGTGCCATTAAAGTAGTTAGAAATCAACCAATCAATTTTTTCTTCCTTAGTGCGTTTTGAAAATCCGACAATGTTTTTAGACATAGTATACTTTTGAAAACCAAAGATACAGTTTTCATAAAAGAATCTTTTACTTCTTAATTTTATTGTCAAGTTGAAAATTACTAATTTGGATGAGTATTTTGAATTTAAAAAAACAAAATGAAATTATTTCGATTTGCCCTAGTCATAGTATTTCCTCTAGCACTAGTTGCCCAAGAAAAGGAAATAACAAATGAAGAAATATGGGATTTTGATTTCTCACCCAAAAGTCTTCAAGAAATTCATCCACTAACCTCTACTAGTCAATATTCCGTTCTAGAATTAGACCCGAAAAAACAAACATCAAAAGTTGTAGCCTATGATTATGCAACTGCAAAATTAGCCGGAGAAATCGTAAATTCTGCCACCTCTGCTTTACTTCCTTATTTTACATCTTATAGTTTTTCTAAAGATGAAAGTAAGTTGTTATTGGAAACCAATTCACAATCAATATACAGAAGGTCTAAACGAGCACAATATTATGTCTATGACCGTGCTTCAAAAAAATCTTCTTTGCTTTTTGGAGCCAAAGTTCAAGAGCCAAAATTTTCGCCAGATGGTTCTAAAATCGCATTTGTTTTTAATCGAAATATTTACATTAAAGATTTCGCATCTGATTCAATCGTCCAAGTAACTGAAGACGGAAGTGAGCACATCATAAATGGTTTAACCGATTGGGTTTATGAAGAGGAATTTGGCTTTGTTCGCGCTTTTGATTGGAACGCTGATGGTACTGCATTGGTTTTTATGCAATTTGATGAAACTCAAGTTCCAACTTATTCAATGAATATTGTAGGCCAAGGACTATATCCCTTTCCCTATACCTTTAAATATCCCAAGGCTGGTGAAGAAAATGCACTTGTTTCTTTGTATTTATATAGAATTAAAGAACAGACGTTGTCAGAAATAAAACTAGGGGAGGAGCCTTATTATATTCCTAGAATACAATTCAGTCCTGTTAAAAATAAATTGATTGTTCAAACCATGAACCGCCACCAAAATCATTTAAAACTTTGGACTTATGACATTGAGAAGCGTTCTGCAGAAATAATTATCGAAGAAAAGGATAAGGCTTATGTGGATGTTCATGATAATTTAAGGTTTTTAAAAGATGGAAGTTTATTATGGACTAGCGATCGAGATGGATTTAATCATATATACCATTATAAGGCAGATGGTATCTTAAAAAAACAAATCACACAAGGAGAGTGGGAAGTAACTCGTTTTTTTGGATTTCAAGAAAAAACAAAGGAGTTGTATTATGCATCTGTTGAACCCGGAAGTACCGAACGTGCTGTTTATTCCATCAAACTTAACGGGACTGGTAAACGTGCTTTAAGTCCAGAAAAGGGAACTAATGGTGTTGCTTTCAGTGCAGATTATAAATATTATATTCATACGTATGAAGATAGTAACACTCCCACCATTTTCAATCTTCGATCAACTGCTTCAGGAAAAATACTTCGTTCCATTGAAGATAATAGTGAATTAAAAAATAAGCTTGCTGACTATAAAGTTTCCCCAAAAGAGTTTTCAACAATAGAAGTCAATGGGAATAAACTTAATATGTGGATGATAAAACCCAAAGATTTTGATCCAAACAAAAAATACCCCTTATTGATGTTTCAGTATTCTGGACCTGGATCACAAGAAGTTTCCAATAAATGGAATGATGAACGCGACTTTTGGCATCAGAGTCTAGTCCAAAAAGGAATTATTGTAGCCTGCGTAGATGGCCGTGGTACTGGTTTTAAGGGTTCTGAATTTAAAAAAGTAACCTATATGCAGTTGGTTTATTTTGAAACATTGGATCAAATTGAAGCTGCTCGAATTTTAGGAAAAAAATCATTTATTGATCATGAAAGAATAGGAATTTGGGGATGGAGTTATGGTGGGCATATGTCAACCAATTGTATCCTAAAGGGGAATGATGTATTTTCTTTGGCTATTGCAGTTGCACCAGTAACCAGTTGGAGGTTTTACGATACTATTTATACTGAACGTTTTATGCGTACTCCTCAAGAAAACCCTGATGGATACGATTTAAATTCACCTTTTAATTATCCTGAATTGCTAAAAGGAGACTACCTTTTGATTCATGGCTCTGGTGACGATAATGTCCATCTGCAAAACACCATGCGAATGGTAGAGGCTTTGGTTCAGGAGAATAAAACTTTTGATTGGATGATTTATCCGGACAAAAATCATGGAATTTATGGCGGAAATACTCGTCTTCATCTTTATAATAAGATGACTAACTTTATACTCACAAAATTATAATTCATTATGTCAAATAACAATTCATCTGATACAGCATTAGATTCTTCTTTTCTAGGGCACCCACAAGGTCTTTTATATCTTTTCTTTGCTGAGTTATGGGAACGCTTTAGTTTTTATGGAATGCGAGCTTTACTAACGTTATACATGGTTAATGTTATTTTTGAAGCACTTGCAACTCGCGATTATGCCGCCTCCGCAGTATATGCATCATATGGTTCTTTGGTGTATGCAAGTACTGTTATTGGAGGACGAGTTTCAGATTCTTTACTGGGCTTTCGAAAATCAATTCTCTTAGGTGGATTTTTAATGGCTCTTGGACATTTTGTTTTAGCTATAGAAAGTGATCTTACTTTTTATTTAGCCCTAGGATTTATTGTAGTTGGGAATGGCTTTTTTAAGCCCAATATATCGACATTCGTTGCTGCACTTTACAAAGAAAATGATCCGAGAAAAGATTCGGGTTTTGTCATATTTTATATGGGAATTAACATTGGTGGATTTATTGCTCCCTTGCTATGTGGATGGCTCGGACAAGCTTATGGATGGCATTACGGATTTGGATTAGCTGGAATAGGAATGTTAACTGGATTAATGTTCTTTTGGAGTGGAATAAAGAAAGGAGTTTTTCAGGATAAAGGCTTACCTCCCATTTCAGGAAGGTTGGATAAAATAATTTTAGGAGTTTCAAAAGATAATTGGATTTCTATTTTAGCGTTTTCATCTGCTCCTGTAATTGCTTTGATGTTGGCTTCTTATAAATCATTAGGTGAAGAAGGTACTTTTCTGGGAGACCAAAATGTGGTTAATCTCTTATTTAAATTAATTGGAATTTTGGTTGTTTTTTACCTTGGATATATTCTGGTTAAATCAACAGTTAAAGAACGTAAAAAGTTAATTGTAGCAATTTTTATTACGGTATTTATGACTATTTTCTGGGGTTTTCATGAGCTCTCGGGAAGCGTAATTACTTTATTTGCAGATCGAAATGTTAACCTCGAATTTGTCAATGCTTCTCAAACTAATTCCTTGAATTCATTGTTTATAATTATTTTGTCAATTCCAATTTCATTATTATTTACTTTTTTGATGAAGAAAAAGAAAAATCCAAGAACACCTTATAAATTTGGACTTGGATTACTTTTGGCTGGGTTGAGTTTCTATGTTTTATCTTTAAGTGGGGGTTCAGCAGATGAAAATGGGATGGTTCCTTTCGCATATTTGATTATAATGTATTTTATGCTTTCTATTGGAGAGCTTTTTATGTCTCCAGTAGGATTGTCAAAAATCACCGATTTATCTCCTGAACGAATCGTAGCTTTTATGATGGGAATTTGGTTTTTATCGTCTTCCTATGCCTTCCAAGTTGTTGGTTTTATAGGGAAACAACTGGCAGTTGAAAGTGATTCAACTAACATCGGTGGTTTCGATTCATTATATGTTTATATTGAAGGATTTGATTTAATAGCTAAGTACTCTTTAGGTGCTGGAGTTATTGTTCTTCTAATGGCTCCATTTTTGAATAGATTAATGGGAGATGTGCACTAAATGATTATTGTTTATGAATGTTAGATTTATAGTTTTATTGTTTTTAGGTTCAATAAACACCTATGCTCAACAGATCAAATGGATGAGTTTGGCAGAAGCATTTGAGGCTCAAAAAACAGAGCCTAAAAAAATAATAATGGATGTTTACACAACATGGTGCGGCCCGTGTAAATTGTTAGATAAAAAAACCTTTAAAAACCCTGATTTGGTTCGTTATGTTTCTGAATATTACTACGCCGTAAAATTCAATGCAGAAGGAAATGAAGAAATTGAATTTTACAATCAAAAATACCTTAATCCAAACTATGATGAGCGAAGAAAAGGCAGGAATGCAACACATCAGTTCACACAATTTTTAGGGATTAAAGGGTATCCTACATTGGTTTTTTTTAGTGAAGATGGTGATCCAATTATGCCAGTAGTTGGTTATTACACTGCTCAACAACTAGAACCGTATTTAAAAATCATTAAACAAGGTGATTATATGGTTTTTCAAGGCCCAGATGATTTACAGAAATACTTAAAAAATTTCATTCCTCGATTTCGAGGTAAATAAGGTCCCTGTTTCTGGGCATCAAAAAACCTTACCTTGTAGCTGTTACAACTTTTTCCCTTCCTCTTTTTTAATATTGGAATAATTACTCTCATCTATAATTACCTCAATTATTTGATTCTCTTGAAGAATTTTTTTGTCTTTAGCAAAAAACTAAATAATAATCCAATTACACAAAAAAATAAAATGATGACGGAAGATAAATTAGAGATTTTTGTTTCGAAGTGGAACGAAAAAATAACATCTAAAACGCAACAGAAAATAAGAGGAATTAATATAAAATTTGGGAAGTTTACATTTTAAAAATAAACTTTTTAAGCTAAATTTTATTTTGAAGTAAGTTAACAATTGATTTTGCTGTTTTCACACTAGCTCCTCCCGCAGACAGTTTTTGATTCAATGACTCG
>JAURBD010000110.1 GCA_030829155.1 Flavobacteriaceae bacterium | reverse complement strand
CAGCTATTATCCTATTATATTGCTGTTCAAAGAGGCTGTAATGTCGATCAGCCCAGAAACTTGGCAAAATCAGTTACGGTGGAGTAACGTTAGAAGGTGGTTATTCTTACCCCCAAAAACTAGAAGTAACATTCTCAATTTCAATTACTACCACTAAATTGTGGGAGTCAAACTATAATGAATACCAAGAGTATTTATACAGACGTATTAGTGGGTATAAAGAAAAATCTTTAACCCCTATTGGGTATAGAAAGATTTCTAAAATCTTCAACGATGAGGGATTGAAAACCTCCCGAAACTTTGGGTACTACCACTCACCTCTGTAGTAAAGGAGAATAATTTTAGTTTAATAGAAAAATTCATTACTACGCAATAAAACTTATCTTTGAAAAATTAAAATTTCAAATATTAATTAAAGAAGGAATCAATGGAAGAGAAAAACGCCAAAATAACGGTAAAACCTAATGGACAGTTTGCAGTTGAAGGATTAGTAGATTTGGTTGATATTGATGGAAATGAAATTAGTCATGGGCCTCGATTTTCTTTATGTGGTTGTTCGAAATCTGCGAACAAACCTTTTTGTGATGGATCACATAAAGATTAAAAAAGGAACATTTTTAGAATTCTTACTATATTAATAAGATGAATTTAAGACTCCAAGAATTCGGTTTAATTGTTTATCGCTTTTCTTTGGGATATATATTCTTTTTTATTGCTCGTTGTCTTTTCGTACTATTCAATTTAGACCTGTTAGAAATAGCTGGTTTTTTTGAGTTTCTTGAACTTTGCATTTACGGATTAACATTCGATACCTCAGCAATGTTTTATGCGAATGCAATCTTTTTGTTGGGATCTATTCTTCCAGGAACTTTTACAACATCTAAAAACTATCAAAAAGGACTCTTTAATCTTTATATTTTTTTTAATGGAATTGCTTTGGCTTTAAATTACTTGGACATAGCATATTATCGTTTTAATTTAAGTAGACTAACGAGTAAATCTTTCGAAGTATTAGAGAATGAAAGTAATTGGCTAGCTCTTTTGGCTTCCTTTGTGATAGATTATTGGCATCTTTTTCTTTTGTATTTTGGATCACTATATTTTTGGGCAAAATTATATAAGCACTTTACTTTAGAACGAGTACTAAAGGTTCATATACCATCATATGTTGCTTCATCAATTCTAATGTTTTTGATTGTTCCAGGAATTGCAATTATAGGGATTAGAGGAGATTGGAGGCATAGTACACGGCCAATTACTCTGGTACATGCAATGGAAAAAGTAGATCACCCTACAAAAGCAGATGTAGTGCTCAACTCTCTTTTTACCTTCATACGAACCTTTGGCAAAAGTAATTTTAGAATTTCAGAAGAATTTAGTGATACACAAATAAACCAATTAATTCAACCTATCAAACAATATGAACCTTCAAAAGAATTTTCAACACCTCCTAATATAATTATTTTTATTTTAGAAAGTTTTGGGCGAGAATATTGGGGCTCTATGAATCGTTCTAGAGGAATAGAAAACTTCGAAAGTTTTACTCCTTTTTTAGATTCTTTAGCAAAACACAGCCTAGTGTTTTCAAATGGTTTTACAAACAGTAGAAAGTCCATTCATGGAATGCCAGCTGTTTTGGCAGGAATCCCTTCTTTTGATGTTGCTTACACTTCTTCACAATATTCCAATCAATCTCTTCAATCCTTGGTTTCAATTGCAGAGGAAATGGAATATTCAACCTCTTTTTTTCATGGAGCACCCAATGGGTCAATGGGATTCTTAGGCTTCTCTAAGGTTTTGGGATTTGATAAGTATTATGGGAAAAACGAATACAACAACAATGAAGATTATGATGGTATCTGGGGTATTTGGGATGAGCCTTTTTTCCAATTTACTCAGGATAAATTATCTGAAAATAAAAGCCCATTTTTAGCAACAATTTTTTCAGTTAGTTCACACGCACCCTTCAAGATACCAGAACAGCATCAAGGAAAATTTAAAGAAGGATATATAGCGATGCATCCTTGTGTTCAGTATACAGACTATGCCATTAATCGTTTTATGAAGTCAATTAAAAATGAACCTGGGTTCGAGAATACAATTTTTGTTTTTACGGCAGATCATTCAAATCTCTCTTATTTTGAGTTTTATCAAAAATCAATTAATCGTTTTGCAATCCCAATTATGTTCTATGCTCCAGGCAGGTCCTGGGGAGAGGATCGTTTTGACCTTGCACAACATATGGATATAATGCCAACGGTTGCTCAACTTATGGGATATAAAAAACCCATTCGGAGCTGGGGAAGAAGTTTGGTAAGTGAAGATGAACCCTCTCTTGTGGTTAACTATTTTGGTGCAGGGTCATACTTTTTTATGAACCAGCAGTACATTTGTATTTATAATGGATCTGAAGCCATTGGGTTTTATGATAAAGAAGACTATGGTCTTGAAAAGAATCTCATTCAAAATAGAACCGAAGAGATGGATGATATTGTAGTAAAAGGGAAAGCCTTTCTTCAGGATTACAATAATCGAATTGTCAGGGGGAATTTAGAAGCTGAATAGTGAAGAAAAAAAAGATTCATTTTATTATTAACTCTCGTTCAAAGAATGCAATAACTCAACTCACAGAGCAGCTGCAAAAAAGTTCTCATTGGACTAATGAATTTGATTATTTTTTATGGGAAACACAATATAAGGATCACGCTTTGGAGCTCGCCCAAAAAGCTATCGAAGATAGAACTTCTGGTATTGTAGCTTGTGGTGGGGACGGCACCATCAATGAAATTACAGGTTTTCTTGTTGAAACAAAAACACCTTTGGGGATTATCCCTTTAGGGTCTGGGAACAGTATTGCAAGGCATTTAAAAATCCCACTAAACATTGAAGGAGCCCTAAAGGTTATTGAAAATCAAAATGTCATCAATGTAAATGCCGGGTCTGTAAATGATTTTATTTTTTTATCAAATATGGGAGTAAGTTTTGATTCTAATTTTATCAACTCTTATCAAAGCATACCCTCCCGAGGTTTTTATGCTTACTTAAAAGCTGTTTTTTTGGCGCTTTATGAATATAAAACCCAGAAGTTTTCACTTTACTATCAGGGGATAAAAAGAGAAGTAAGTCCTTTTCTACTCATGGTGGTTAACACCAATCAATTTGGATATGACTTTTCAATATCAAGAGAATCAATCATAAACGACGGAAAACTTGAACTAATTCTTTACAAAAAAAAATCTGTTTGGGCACTTTTTAACTTATTTCTAGCGAGTCGATTTGGGTTAAAATTATCAGAAAAATTATTGGAAATTGTTCCGATAACTGAAGTTAAAATTAAAAATGTCTCCAATAATTTTTTAATCCAATTGGATGGGGAAATTAATCCAATTTCTGCTGAAGAGTTGAGTATAAAAATCCACCCAAGAGGAGTAAACATTTGGGTACCACACTAATTTTTTTGTAATTATTGAAACTAAATTATTTTCCAAAGATTATATCCAATCCAAACGATTACAAAACCAATTAAGCCTTGTAAGAATGTGGCAAAAGTATGATGCCGATAAGCAGTTTTAATGTCTAAACCTCCAATTTGTGAAACGATCCAAAAGTAGGAGTCGTTAGCATGGGAAACAGTCATAGACCCCACACCTACAGCCATAATTACCCATATCTTACCCAGCTCTGAATCTATTCCTAGAACAGCCAACAAAGGGAACACAATAGATGAGGTAGTTATGATTGCGACAGTTGAAGATCCTTGAGCTGTTTTTAGTACAGCAGCAATAAGGAATGGAATTATAATTCCTAGTTGATTATTTACAAGAGTGTTTTCTAAATAAGCAGCTATAGGAATTTGTTGAATTACTTCTCCTAATATTCCACCCATCCCCGTTATGATTAATATGGGCGCAGCTGATTTTATGCTCAGTTCGATACATTTTTTTAAGCTGAGGGAGCTGTATTTGAGTAAACCAAAACTAAAAATTACACCTACTAAAATTGCATTGGATGGAGTCGTTATTAATTTCATAAAATCAACAAAAATATTGCTTGAAATCAAATTATTTAAAACCTGTAATAAGGTTCCTAAAGCCATCAAAATAATAGGAAAAATAATTGGAGCTAATGATTTGCTCAATGGAGGCAAATTGCTTTTACCAGTATTATTATCTTCCGGTTTATTGTTCACATCAGTTGTTTGAATGATGGTTTTTTTTGAAATAGAATATGCATAAAAAGCTCCGACTAAAATCAAAACAAAAGCCAGTGTAGCTCCAATACAAATCAAGAGAAATAAGTTGTTCATTTCTAAATTTGCAGCAGCAGCTAAAGGCCCAGGAGTCGGGGGAACTAATGCATGAGGAGCGAAAAGACCTGTTGATAAAGCAATGGTTAGCGCTATTTTTGATGTGTTTGTTTTTTCCGCCAATGACTTGTTTAATGAGGCTAAAATAACAAAAGCTGAATCGCAAAACACAGGAATCGAAACGACATATCCAATACAACTGACAGCAAAAGGCAAAGGTAATTTATAAAGTAGTTTTAAAAGTGCATTTGCGATACTGTGAGTTGCGTTTGTATTTTCTAAAATAACACCAATAATGGTTCCGTATAAAACGAGCAGCCCAATGCTTTCAAAGGTTTTCCCAAATCCTTTTGCAAACACTTGTGGAATAATTCCAAAAGGAAGTTGTAGTGAAAATGCTAAAAAAAAGCAGCCAGCAAGTAAAACAAGAAAAGGATGTAACTTTAATTTTGTAGTTCCCACTACAATCCATGCAATTGTTATTAAAATAAAGCTAAAAACTGAAGCCATTGTGTAATTTGTTTTACTAAAATAAGAGAATAAATTTATACTTCTTTTTTATTCTATCTTTACCCATTAAAAATCAATTTATGGAAGAGCATTTGTCTATTTTATCTCACAATCGAGCCCTTTATTCACGCTTTTTGAATCACTTTAGTTTAGAACAACTCAACACCATTCCAAAAGGGTTTAATAATAACAT
>JAURBD010000043.1 GCA_030829155.1 Flavobacteriaceae bacterium | reverse complement strand
AGGATGCGGGATGGAAACATCAAAAACTTCTTATTCCGATACACTTTCATTTTCTCAAAAAAGTTGTTGTGCTGATGAAGTTGAGATTTTTCAAAACAAAGGTGACATATCTTTGATTGATGATTTCAATGTATTTGATTTAGAAATCACGGGTTCTAACTCCAATTATTCTTCAAAAAACTACAGCACTGAAGATCCTCAACTTTTTCAGTTTCATCCACGTCCACCACCTTTACAGACAAATCTTTACCGTTTGTACAATTCCTTTCTTTTTTATGATTAATTCCACTGATTTACCTCAAACTATTCAAGTTTAGTAATCATCGAATTAACATCATAAAAATGAAAAACATATACTTAACCTTTTTTTTAATGAGTATGTCTTTACCTGCACAAGAGTTGCTTAAAGGACAAATTAAAATAAGAGAAAATAATACCGAAATCCCAGTTGAAGGAGTTAATTTATTTTGGCTCAAGACAACCCAAGGGACTATAACGGATTCTTCGGGAGAGTTTAAACTTCCATTAAACCCGATCTCAAATAAACTGATTATAAGTTATCTTGGCTTCAAAACGGATACTTTAACAATTACAAGTCCAAATCGAATTACACATACATTGTTTTCTAACAGTGGTGATTCACTGGAAGAGATTACCCTTACTGAAAGAAGAAAAGCCATTCAAAAATCATATTTTGAGACCCAAAACATAATTAAAGTCTCTAGCGAAGAATTGCTAAAAGCAGCTTGTTGTAATCTTTCTGAGAGCTTCGAAACAAATCCCTCAATCGATGTAAATTTTGCGGATGCTTTGACCGGTACAAAACAAATTAAAATGCTCGGTCTCTCCAGCCCTTATCTTATGATATCTGAAGAAAATATTCCTATGGTTCGAGGTGCTTCACAAGTTTATGGATTGACATTTACTCCTGGCACTTGGATAGAAAGTATTCAAATTACCAAAGGAGCTGGAAGTGTGGTAAATGGGTTTGAGAGCATTGCGGGGCAGATAAACACAGAAATTCAAAAGCCTTCGATGGACGCTCCTTTGTTTTTAAATCTCTATTCTTCTATTAACGGTAGACAAGAGTTTAACGCCCATTATAATACTGTATGGAATGAAAAATGGAGTGGGGGTTCTTATGTGCATGTAAATCAAAGAACTCAGAAATTTGATAAAAACAAGGATTCGTTTTTGGATGTTCCAATTTCTAAACAAATTAATGTCCTTAATAGATGGCAATACACAGATGCTGTGAAGGGTTGGGTTGGTTTTGCTAATCTCCGTTTTCTAGATGACAAAAAACAAACAGGCTCAGTAAACTTTGACCCAAGGGTTCATAAAAACACCACTACTTTTTGGGGGAGTGAAATTGAAACAAAGCGAATAGATGCCTCTCTTAAATTAGGTCATGTTTTTCCAGATTTACCCTATCAAAGTTTCGGTTTTCAATCGGCTTATAGCATCCATGATCAGGATTCTTATTTCGGACTAAGAAGATACAATGTAAAACACCAAAGCTTGTTTGCAAACCTATTGTTTAACTCGATCATAACCAACACTAAAAATAAATTCAAAACAGGAATTAATTTTTCTTTTGATCAATACAATGAGGTTGTAGATCAAGTTGATTTTGAAAGACGAGATGAGGTTGTTGGAGCTTTTTTTGAGTACAGCTATGACAGTTTGGATAAATTTAGTTTAACTGCTGGAATCCGATTGGATCTCCACAACCGCCTAGGAAATTTCATAACACCTAGATTGCATATGCGATACATTCCTTGGGAGAGATCAGTATTGAGAGCATCGGTTGGTCAAGGTCGAAAAGTAGCCAACATATTTGCTGAAAACCAAAAATTATTTGGAACCAATCGCTTGATACAGTTAGTCGAAAATGGAGGGTCTATTTATGGTCTAAGACCAGAAAAGGCATTGAATTATGGGTTGAGTTTTCTTCAAGGGTACACCCTTTTTGGAAAACAAGGAGATCTAACGGTCGATTATTACCGTACAGAATTTTCTGATCAAGTTGTGGTTGACTGGGAACAGGCTAGTCATATTCGATTTTACAACCTTGATGGGTCCAGTTATGCCAATAGTGTACAATTTGAATTGAATTATGTCCCCTACAGAAACGCAGCTATCCGTTTGGCTTACAAAAATTATGAGGTCAAAACAACTTATCAGGACCAAACCTTACAAAAACCTTTACAGCCACAAGAACGATTTTTTGCAAACGTTGAGTACAAATTTATTGATGATGAAAATGAATCTCAATGGAAAGCAGATTTCACCTATCATTTTGTAGGAAGTCAGCGTTTACCAGCAAATAAAAGGGATGGGTTTGGAAACTTTTCGGAAAGTTATGGTTTATTGAATATGCAATTAACACGAGTTTTTTCTTCACAATTTGAAGTATATTTGGGAGGGGAAAATTTAGGTGATTTCAAACAATTAAATCCAATTATAGATGCAGAGAATCCTTTTGGCTCAAATTTTGATACATCAATAGTGTATGCACCTGTATTTGGAAGAATGCTTTATGCAGGTCTTAGATTTAAACTTTTAAATAAAAAATAATGAAAAAAATAGTCATACTTATTATTACCCTTATACCTTTTTTGAGTTTTGCTCAAAAATCAAAGAAAGATATTCAAAAAACAAGTTTTGAAGTAGAGGGGGTTTGTGGAATGTGCAAAAATCGTATCGAAAAACAGGCTTACAGTATTAAAGGTGTAAAGTCAGCTTCTTGGGACATTCCAACCCACCAGTTTTCTGTGATTTATGATGCGTCGAAAACCTCGTTGCTGAATATTCATAAGCAGATTGCTGCTGTAGGTCATGATACTCCTCTAGCCACTTCAGAACAATCAACCTATGATAACTTGCCCATGTGTTGCTTGTATGAGCGTAAAGTTAAAGAATGAGAACACCTAATTAAGTTCATAAAAAAAGCGACCGATAGGGTCGCTTTTTTTAGTTTTAAATTTAAACTTTATTACATCATTCCGGGCATTCCACCTCCCATTGGAGGCATTCCGCCACCAGCTGCAGGTGCATCTTCCTTAATGTCTAATAAAGCACATTCTGTGGTTAAAATCATCCCAGAAACTGATGCCGCGTTTTCAAGTGCAACACGAGTAACTTTTTTTGGGTCTATAATTCCTTCTTTAAGCATGTCCGCGTAAGTTCCATTTTTGGCGTTGTATCCAAAATTGTGACCTCCTTCGAGAACTTTTGAAACAACAACAGATCCTTCACCACCTGAATTTTCAACAATAATTCGTAGTGGAGACTCTATTGCTTTTTTGATAATTTGAACTCCTGTAGCTTCGTCAGCATTTTCACTTTTGATATCTTCTAAAACAGTTTTAGCATTAAGAAGAGCAACTCCACCTCCGGCAACAATGCCTTCCTCTACAGCTGCTCGAGTTGCATGAAGTGCATCATCAACGCGATCTTTTTTCTCTTTCATTTCAACTTCTGAGGGTGCTCCTACATATAGAACAGCAACACCACCTGAAAGTTTTGCTAAACGTTCCTGTAGCTTTTCTTTGTCATAATCAGAGGTAGAGTTCTCAATTTGAGATTTAATCTGACCCACACGACCTTCGATCGCTTCAGCAGCACCAGAACCATTTACAACAGTAGTGTTGTCTTTATCAATGGTAACTTTTTCTGCAGTCCCCAGCATTTCTATAGTTGTATTTTCTAAGGTATACCCTCTTTCTTCAGAAATAACAGTACCTCCTGTTAATATTGCGATGTCTTCAAGCATTGCTTTACGACGATCGCCAAATCCGGGAGCTTTCACTGCTGCTATTTTTAGTGCACCTCGAAGTTTGTTAACAACAAGTGTAGCTAAAGCCTCTCCATCAACATCTTCGGCAATGATAAGTAAAGGTTTACCTGTTTGGGCAACGGGCTCTAAAACAGGTAAAAGATCTTTCATTGCAGAAATCTTTTTATCATAAAGTAGTATGTAAGGTGTTTCAAGATCTGCTTCCATTTTTTCAGAGTCAGTAACGAAATAGGGAGATAAATACCCTCTATCAAATTGCATGCCTTCTACAACATCCACATAAGTTTCTGTTCCTTTTGCTTCTTCAACAGTAATTACACCTTCTTTTCCTACTTTTTCAAAAGCTTCTGTAATTAAACCGCCAATAGTGTTGTCATTATTTGCAGAAATACTAGCAACCTGATGAATTTTTTCAGAAGAACCTCCAACTTCGGTTGAAATTGAATCCAGTTCGGTTACAATGGCAGTTACTGCTTTGTCAATTCCTCTTTTAAGGTCTAATGGATTTGCCCCGGCAGCAACGTTTTTGAGACCTTCTTTTACGATGGCTTGCGCCAGAATAGTAGCTGTGGTAGTTCCATCTCCAGCTAAGTCATTGGTTTTTGAGGCTACTTCTTTTACCATCTGAGCACCCATATTCTCCAAGGCATCTTCAAGTTCTATTTCCTTTGCTACGCTTACTCCATCTTTGGTGACTTGTGGTGCTCCAAAAGCTTTTCCAATAATCACATTACGTCCTTTAGGTCCTAAGGTAACTTTAACTGCGTTTGCAAGGGCATCTACCCCTCTTTTGATTCCATCTCTGGCATCAATATCAAATACTATTTTTTTAGCCATTTTATTTATTTTTAGATTTATACAATTGCAAGAATATCGTTTTCTTTCATGATTAGGTAATCTTTCCCATCATGTTGAAGTTCAGTTCCAGCATATTTCCCATACAATACGGTATCACCTACTGCGAGGGTAACGGGATTTTCTTTGGTTCCAGGACCAACAGCAACTACAATTCCTTTCTGAGGTTTTTCTTTTGCAGTGTCTGGGATGTATAGACCTGAAGAAGTTTGAGTTTCAGCAGCAGCAGGTTCAATTAAAACACGATCTGCTAAAGGCTTAATTTTGATTGTACTCATGATTACTATTTTATATTAAAAAATTTTATTTAAATGTTTCATAAATTATGCCAATTTGAAATAAAGTCTCTATTCTAAAAAAAAATGCCAGCTTGTCAGTTAGCTGGCATTTTTTTAATATAGAGTTGTTTATTCAATTACAGCTGGTTCTTCCTCTGAAGTAGTTTCTGGAAGTACCTCAGGAATAACTTCAGGAATCGCTTCTGTTGAAATTTCTTCAAGTGTGTTGGAATCTAAAAGTTTTGATTCTTCGTCAATAGTATTTTGATTTGTATTTAAACTAAAGTTTGAAAGTAAAATCAGTAACAATAAAAGTGTTGCTAAAATCCAAGTGCTACGATCCAAAAAGTCTGTTGTTTTTTGAACCCCTCCCATTTGTTGAGCTCCTCCTCCAAATGATGAAGAAAGTCCTCCACCTTTCGGATTTTGAACCATTACAACAAGTATTAAAAGAAAACAAACTACTAAAATCAGTGCGATAAAAATTGAAAATGTACTCATTTGATTATATTATTTTTTTTGTAATTCTTTAATAGCTTTAATTTGGTCTGCAAAGAAACTGTTTTTTTCTGGATATTTCAAACTTAATATCTTATAGGCCAATAAAGCTTTTTTAAACTTTTGTTGTTTAACATAAACTTTGGCTAAAGTTTCTGTCATTAATTCTTCTTTATTGAATTTAGTTTTCTTTGACAAATTCTGTTTGGGAACGTTTGGAGAAACAGGAGGGATTTTCGGATTATTTTTTAAAAAGGCATCGATTAAATCGATTTTGTCTTCAAAAGGACTTTTTGAAGAGATGTTATCATAATCCTCAACGGAGTTACTTTTTGACCATTCTAGCCATTCCAAAAAACTTAGATTTGTTGGAATTTCTAATTTATCATTTATAATAGTTGTTTTTTCTATTGTTTCACTCTCAGCATTTGTTTCTTCGATAAGTTCGATTGTTTCAGTTACATCTTCAACTTGATCCTCAGAATTAGAAACTGATTCTACAGAGAGTTTTTCCTGACTTGTGTTAACGATTGGTTGACCGTAAATTAACTGATATAATTTACTTCGGTCAGGACTAATTACAGAAGTTTTTTTGAGAATCAAATCAAAATTATATTTTTCTTGCTCTTTTAATGTTTTCAAATAAAGCGCATAGGCAGCTTGAAAATATGGATACCGATAGGTGATTTTTTCCAAAGACATTCTTTGCTCTTCACTGAGGGCGTCAAATTTTTTAGATAAATCAGAAAATTCAATAGAAGTCATCATATTACCATTTTGCTAGAGATGCATTAAAAATATCTTGTGTAATTCGTTCGAAAATTTCTCCATGTGCGGTGTCTTTAATATCGTAAATTTGTTGTTCGGCAGGAAAGTCGTAAAAAAAAGAAAACCTAGTCTCATAATTATCTTCCTCCTTTTTTTTGTTAAAGTATCGAACATTAACAGTAATTGTTAATCTATTTTGAGCTGCGGTATTTTCAGCAGTTGCAGACATTGGAGAGATTCCATATTCTATAATTTCTCCTTCAAAAACCAAATCACCATTGGTGTTAGTCAAATTTAGATTTGTTTGATTAATTAAGATGTCTTGAAGAGCAAGGGTAAAGTCTCTGTCTAGTCCCGGTTCAATTGTTGATCCTGGCCTGTTTCCGGCAATATTATCAAAATAGTTTACTTGGAATGTTTCTGTACCTACGGGGATAGAAGCTCCTGTGAAAGAATATATTCCACAAGATTTAATTAGTACCACAAAAAATAGTGTGATCAAATATTGAAAGTATATTTTATTCTTCTGACTCATCACTTAAATCATATTGTTTGATTTTACGGTATAATGTTCGCTCTGAAATCCCGAGTTCTTTTGCGGCTAATTTACGTTTTCCTTTACTTCTTTCTAATGCCCTCTTTATCATTTCTATCTCTTTTTGAAGAAGAGATAAAGGCTCTTCTTCAGTAATGGTTTCTGCATAATCATAGGATTGAACAGGATTTTCTACAGGCTCTTGTAATTGTTTTTCAACCGGCAAAGCTTGAAAAGCTTCTTGGCTATCATCAGATGTATTTTGTCCGTATATTTTATTTATTAAACCTTGGTTTTTTTCCTGAACATCATCAGATACCTCATGATTCATGAGCTCTAAGGTAAGCTTCTTGAGGTCATTTAAGTCATTTTTCATGTCGAAAAGAACTTTGTATAAAATTTCTCTTTCAGAAGCAAAATCACTTGATGTTTTTTCGTTTCTCCTTATCGCAGGTAATTGAGATCCCATATCAGGAAGGTAAGACATGAGTACTACCGAATTCAATTCTCGTTCTTTTTCTAAAACGGAAATTTGTTCGGCAACATTTCTTAGTTGACGAATGTTACCATTCCAGTTGTATTTTGTTAGGATTTTGTGTGCACTTTCATCTAATCGAACTGTTGGCATATGATATTTTTGACCAAAATCAGAAGCAAATTTCCGAAACAATAAAGGGATGTCTTCTTTTCGTTCACGAAGAGGTGGTAAGTTTATTTCAACGGTACTCAGCCGGTAGTATAAATCCTCTCTAAATTTTTCTTTTTGAATAGCATCAATCATATTGACATTTGTAGCTGCTACAATTCTAACATTGGTTTTTTGAGTTTTAGAGGAGCCTACTTTCAAAAACTCTCCAGTTTCCAATACACGAAGTAGTCTTACTTGGGTGGGCAAAGGAAGTTCTCCGACTTCGTCTAAAAAAATTGTTCCGCCATCTGCGACCTCAAAATAGCCACTTCTAGTAGATGTAGCCCCTGTAAACGCTCCTTTTTCATGACCAAAAAGTTCACTGTCAATAGTTCCTTCTGGAATTGCTCCACAGTTTACAGCTATATATTTTGAATGTTTTCGATGAGAGTATTGATGAATAATTTTGGGAATGTTTTCTTTTCCAACACCACTTTCGCCAGTAACCAATACTGAAATATCAGTTACAGCAACCCGAAGTGCTTTTTCAATAGCTCTATTAAGCAAGGGATTCATTCCAATAATCCCAAAGCGTTGTTTTATAGATTGAACGGATTCCATTATTATATGTTTTTAGAAATTCCTAAGGGACTTCCTATTAGTGTAGCTGAAGTACACTCATTAATTTTTACGTCTACAAAATCACCAACTGAATAATTTTCTTTTGGAAAAACAACAACGGTATTTTGAGATGTTCTTCCACTCCATTCAAGTTTAGATTTTTTAGATTCTCTTTCGATAAGTACACAAACTGTTTTGTTTTTGTATTGAGAAGTTTTGAAACGACTGTGTAGCCTTTGCTTTTCAATTATTTCTTGAAGCCTTCTGAGTTTAATTTCCTCAGAAACATCGTCTTTTAATTTTCTTTTAGCCAATGTCCCTGGGCGTTCTGAATAAGAAAACATAAATCCAAAATGATATTGCACATAATCCATAAGACTCAGAGTGTCTTGATGATCCTCTTCAGTTTCTGTTGGAAATCCTGAAATGAGGTCTTGAGAAATAGAACAATTTGGTATTATTTCCCGAATGTCATCAATGAGATTAAAATATTCTTGTCTTGTGTGTAAGCGATTCATTTTTTTTAAAATACGATCACTTCCCGATTGAACAGGTAAATGGATATGTTTGCATATGTTATCGTATTTTGCCATCGTATGAATTACATCTAAAGTAAGGTCTTGGGGATTCGATGTAGAAAAACGAATTCTCATCTTTGGTTGTTCTTGCGCAACGAGGGATAAAAGTTGTGAAAAGTTTAAAGCAGTTTTTTGTTGAAGCTCTGATGCTTTTTCAAAATCTTTTTTAAGACCTCCACCATACCAAAGATAACTGTCAACATTTTGCCCCAAAAGAGTAATTTCTTTAAAACCTTTATTTGCCAAATCATTTATTTCCTCTAAAATACTTTTAGGATCGCGACTACGTTCTCGTCCTCTTGTAAAGGGTACCACACAAAAGGTACACATATTATCACAACCTCGAGTGATAGAAACATAAGCGCTTACTCCATTTGATTGAAGGCGCAAAGGAGCAACGTCACCATAGGTCTCTTCTTTTGAAAGAATTACATTGACGGCATTACGCCCATCTTCTATTTCATGGAGTAGATTGGGTAAGTCCTTGTATGCATCTGGACCAACTACCATATCAACAATTTTTTCTTCTTCTAAGAATTTTTCTTTAAGCCGTTCAGCCATACAACCCAAAACACCAACTTTCATTTTGGGATTTAAACGTTTAACGGAGTTAAACTTTTCAAGACGTTTCCGAACGGTTTGTTCTGCTTTGTCTCTTATGGAACAGGTATTGATCAAAACTAAATCAGCTTCCTTCATTTCTGAGGTGGTTTGAAAACCTTCGGAAGACAGTATTGAGGCAACCACTTCACTGTCAGCAAAATTCATCTGACATCCATAGGACTCAATGTACAGCTTTCTTGAATCTTTAAACTTGTCAGTTGTTTTTTTTGATAAGGGTTCACCATTAAAATCATTCGGATTTTTATCGAGAATTACATGAAGTGCTTTTTGGTCGCTCATGGTTTACAGTCGAACTGTTAATAGAATTAATGTTTGAAAATAAGCTTTGTTTTAGCAAAATTACAAAAATTGTTCCATAATGTCATCTTGTCAGGTTATTTCATTAATTATGTGTTTGCAGCTAATAAATATTCCCAAAAAAAAGTTGATAAATTCAGGCTTATTTGATAGAAATTTTAAGTTTAGTTTTGATATAATTATGAGTACTAAAAAAAAACCAACTACTTTTGTGAGCAGAAAAATCGATTTATGGCAAAGAATTTAGTTATTGTTGAATCCCCAGCTAAGGCTAAAACTATTGAAAAGTTTTTAGGTAAAGATTTTAAAGTTGCTTCAAGTTTTGGACATATTGCGGACTTACCTTCCAAGGAATTAGGTGTTAATGTTGATGGAGATTTTTCTCCAAAGTATATTGTTTCTTCAGATAAAAAGAAAGTTGTAACAGAATTAAAATCGTTAGCCAAAAAGGCAGAAATGGTTTGGTTAGCAAGTGACGAAGATCGTGAAGGAGAAGCAATTGCATGGCATTTGGCCCAAACATTAAAGTTAAAGGACGAAAATACAAAACGAATTGTTTTTCATGAAATCACTAAAAACGCAATTTTAAAAGCTATTGATCAACCCAGAGAAATTGACTATAATCTTGTAAATGCTCAACAAGCAAGAAGGGTTCTAGATCGTTTAGTAGGTTATGAGCTTTCTCCTGTATTGTGGAGAAAAGTTAAAGGAGGATTATCAGCAGGGAGGGTTCAATCCGTTTCTGTTCGATTGATTGTAGAGCGCGAACGTGAGATTAAAGCATTTACTGCTCAATCCATGTATAAAACTCAAGCTGAATTTTTGTCTTCATCAGGCAAAACCATTAAAGCACAGCTCAGCAGTACTTTTGAAAATCCAGATGAAGTTCAAGATTTTCTCCTAGAAAATGTAAACGCAAAGTTTTCAATAGTATCCAAAGAAACTAAGCCTGCTAAAAAAAGTCCAACAGCTCCTTTCACAACTTCAACTTTACAACAAGAAGCATCTCGTAAACTATATTTTTCTGTAAGTAAAACCATGACCATGGCCCAACGTTTGTATGAAGCTGGGTTAATTACTTACATGAGAACAGATAGTGTAAATCTTTCCAAAGAAGCACAATCTGCTGTTCTTTCAACTATCGAAAATAATTATGGGAGTGAATATACTCAAGCAAGAAATTTCACAACTAAAAGTAAAGGCGCACAAGAAGCTCATGAAGCGATTCGTCCGACGGATGTAACTCGTACAAAAATTCAAGCTGATTATGATCAAATGCGACTTTATGAATTGATTTGGAAAAGGACAGTTGCTTCTCAAATGAGTGATGCAAAACTAGAGCGAACTCAACTTAAAATTGAAGCATCAACTCATAAAGAAATCTTTAAAGCTAGAGGTGAAGTAATCAAGTTTGAGGGCTTTTTAAAAGTTTATTTGGAAGGTGTAGATGAAGATGAAGAGGAAGCACAAGGGATACTTCCATCAGTAAATCAAGGAGATGTCGTTGAATTAAAGTCACTTCTGTCTACTCAAAGATTTTCAAGACCACCATATCGATATTCGGAGGCGGCATTGGTAAAAAAATTAGAGGAACTCGGAATAGGAAGACCTTCAACCTACGCTCCAACAATTTCTACGGTTCAAAACAGAGGCTATGTTGCCAAGGGTATAGTTGAAGGTAAAGAACGTAATTATCACCAATTATCATTAAACAAAGACAAGGTTGAGGTCAAAATTTTAACAGAAATGGTTGGTTCAGACAAAGGAAAATTGGTTCCAACGGATATTGGAATGATTGTTAATGATTTTTTAGTTGCAAATTTCAAAAACATTTTGGATTATAGTTTCACTGCTCAAGTTGAAAAAGATTTTGATGAAATTGCCGAAGGAAATGAGGATTGGACTAAAATGATTAAAGGGTTTTACGGTGATTTTCATGAAACGGTTAACTATGTTCAAGAAAATGCAGAACGAGAGTCGGGAGAGCGAAGCTTAGGAACAGATCCAAAGTCAGGACGTGAATTAAAAGTCCGTTTAGGAAAATTTGGTCCAATTGCTCAAATTGGAAATTCTGATGATGAAAATAAGCCCGTTTTCGCAAGTTTAAACACAGATCAACAATTGGATACAATTACTTTTGAGGAAGCACTCGAACTGTTTCAATTACCCAAAACTATTGGAGATTATAAAGGACAAGAGCTAATTGTAAATAATGGTCGTTTTGGACCTTACATCAAATTTGCTGATATGTTTGTTTCCTTGCCTAAAGGTTCAAATCCCATGGAAATTGACTTAGAAACTGCAATTGAGCTTGTGGAAGAAAAGAAAAAAGCAGACGCTCCCATATACACATACAAAAATTTACCTGTAACCAAAGGTTCAGGTCGTTTTGGACCCTTCATAAAATGGAGTGGAATGTTCATTAATGTTAACAAGAAATATGATTTTGATGCTTTGAGTAACTCAGACATTGAAACGCTTATTGAAGATAAGATTCAAAAAGAAATTGACAAAGTCATTCATGATTGGAAGGATGATGGTATTCGAGTTGAAAAAGCACGCTGGGGGAGGTCAAATATTATTCAAGGTAAAATCAAAATTGAATTATCAAAAGATATTGATCCAACCAAAATTACCCTTGAAGAAGCAAAAAAGAGAATTGAAGCAAAAAAACCCAACAAGAAAAAAATAAAACCAAAAGCCAAAGCAACTAAAAATAAGAAATAGAGATGAGTCTTGAATTTTTTGAGCCAGTTGATGAATCCATATT
>JAURBD010000033.1 GCA_030829155.1 Flavobacteriaceae bacterium | reverse complement strand
TACAAAGTTAAACATTTAGTTAGCCATTCTTTTGGTGGAGTTGCTACTTCAATTGGATTAGGAATGTTTCCAGAAATTAAAATCAAACGCTACGTTTTGTTTACTACGCCAAATCAATTTATTGATCGAATTCAATTTGTTACTGATGTGATGGGAATTTCAAACCTAGTAACCAAAAGACTTATCAAAAAAATTGAATTTGAAGAGGGAATTATTGTTGGTGATATGAATGTTGCTGACTACATTCAAAAAGCATCAGTAGAAAGAGCTCTAATTCTTCATGATATCAATGACAAAGTACTGTCTATTGGGCAATCTAGAGAGGTTGACGCTGTATGGGATCAAGCCCATTTGGAAGAAATAACAGGCACAGGGCATTACAGAATATTGCGAACAAAAAGTGTTCTTCAAAAAGCATTAGACTTTTTGAACAATTAGAATAAAAAAAGAAGTTCTCATTTTAACCTAAAAATTCTTTTATTTTATTTGCGATATACTCTACTTGATCTAATGAGAGTTCGGAATGCATAGGCAAAGAAATTACTTCCTTTACCAATTGATTGGTTATTTTAAAATTCGCCTCCTTGTAATGTTTACTTGCATAAGCTTTTTGAGCATGAAGTGGAACAGGATAATACACTCCACAAGGAATTTGATTTTCATTTAGAAACTTAACTAATGCATCTCGATCTTGATTTAGAATTCTTAGAGTATATTGGTGAAATACATGAGAATCACAAGCTGCGTGACGATAAGGAGTAATTATATTGGGATAATCAAAAAGTAATCGAGTGTAATTTTTTGCAGCTTCTTTTCTTCTTTCATTGTAATAATCCAAATATTTCAATTTTATTTTCAAAACTGCAGCTTGCATAGAATCTAGGCGAGAATTTACTCCCACAACATCGTGGTAATAGCGAATGTACATTCCATGGTTTACTATTCCACGGATAAAATGAGCTAAATTGTCATCATTTGTAAAAATTGCTCCTCCATCTCCATAAGCTCCTAAATTTTTAGAAGGAAAAAAAGAAGTTGCCCCAACATGACCAATAGTTCCTGTTTTTGCTTTTGATCCGTCTTTTTTGGTGTAGGTAGCTCCAATTCCCTGAGCATTATCCTCAATTACATAAAGTTGATGCTTGTGAGCCAATTCCATGATTTCATCCATTGGGGCAGCTTGACCAAATAAATGTACTGGAATAATTGCTTTGGTTTTTGGTGTTATTGCTTTTTCAATTTCAGCAATGTCAATATTGAACGTTTTGGGATCTACATCTACCAAGATTGGTTTTAAATTTAACAATCCTATTACTTCAACTGTGGCAGCAAATGTAAAATCCGCTGTTATGATTTCATCTCCAGGCTTAAGTTTCAAACCCATCAAAGCTATTTGCAGTGCATCTGTTCCATTTGCGCAAGGAATTACATGTCTGACATCAAGATAATTTTCTAAATCTCTTTGAAATTCTGCAACAGCGGGACCATTAATAAATGACGTTGTTTCTAAAACTTTTTGAAGCTCAACATCAATTTCGGGTTTTATGAATTCATATTGACCCTTAAGGTCTACCATTTGAATTTTTTTCATTAAGAAAATTTAAACTACAAATTTAAAAAAAGGATTCTTCTTTCATGTGATTAATAGATAAACTATTTTTGAATATTGAATAAGTTACTATGTTGTATTCATTTGGAGTAGAAATTCTTCTAACTTTTTTGCGGTTTGTATCAATCTTCTCAAAAAAAATTAAAATTTTTCTGAGAACCAGAAAAGATATTTTAGAAACATTAGCTCAAAACATTAACGTTGGTGATCAGGTTCTGTGGTTTCATTGCGCTTCCCTTGGAGAGTTTGAGCAAGCAAGACCTTTGATTGAAGGATGTAAAAATAAATATCCCGATTATAAGATCGTGCTCACATTTTTTTCATCATCTGGATATGATGTTCAAAAAAAATATCCTCTAGCAGATGTGATTACTTATCTTCCTTTTGATCAAAAAAGAAAGATTGAAAAATTTATTGATATGGTAAACCCAAATGCAGTCTTTCTGATTAAGTATGAATTTTGGCCAAACCTTATTAATGAACTTTATCAAAGACAAATTCCTGTGTTTTCTGTTGTAAGTATTTTTAGGAAAAATCAGATCTTCTTCAAACCCTTTGGGTTTTTTATGAAAAATTTACTTAAAAAAATCCAATACTTTTTTGTTCAAAACAAGGAATCCCAGGGTTTATTAAAATCAATTGAAATTACAAATTCAAAAATAATTGGTGACACTAGAATCGATCGAGTTTTAAGTATTTTAAAACAAAACAATACTCTTGATATTATCCAAAACTTTAAAGGTGATAAACCTTGTTTTGTTGTCGGAAGCAGTTGGCCTGAAGATATTGCTTTAATATCCAATACCATCGAACAAGAAACTGAAATCAAAACAATAATAGCGCCTCACCTTGTGGATGAAAAATCCCTCCAAGAAGTTGAAAATTCTTTTAAGCAACCAGTAATTCGCTTGAGTAGTTTAAACGAAGTAAAACAAACTGAAGCCAGTATTCTCTTGATTGATTGCGTTGGAATTCTAACAAAAATATATAGTCATGCTGATTTAGCTTATGTGGGTGGAGGAATGGGTAGCGATGGGCTTCACAATATCTTAGAACCTGCTGTTTTTGGAATCCCAATCATCATTGGTCAAAAATATAAACGTTATCAAGAAGCTTTTGATCTTGTTAAGTTGGGAGGGGTTGCAAGTGTTAAATCTAATCTAGAATTCAAAAAAACATTCAAAAATATTTTTTTTGGTACAACTCTTGCAACAGAAATGGGAAAGAAAAACACTCAATACATCAACAAAAATAAAGGTGCAACTGATGTTTTTTTAAAGGAGTTAAATCATTCACTGAAAATCAAAATAATTCCTCTATTATCGTTAATTTGCATTTTTATTTAATCTTTTTATGAAAAGAACAATTCTACTGATATCTATTTTTATTTTTCCAATAAGTTTATTTGCACAAGAAAAAAAACAACCCAACATTATACTAATGATTGGTGACGGTATGGGGCTATCTCAGATAACTGCAGGTATGTATTCCAATGGAAATAAAACTGCTCTGGAAGAATTCACATTTATTGGGTTGTCTAAAACACATTCGCACAATTCTCTGGTAACTGACTCGGCTGCATCAGGAACTGCTATGGCAAGTGGAGTAAAAACTTTAAATGGTGTAATTGGAATCAACATCAAAAATCAAAAGGTTAAATCAATTTTAGAAATCTCTAAAGAAAGAGGATATCAAACAGGATTAATAGCAACTTCCAGCATAGTTCATGCAACTCCAGCTTCTTTTTATGCTAAAGTTTTATCTCGAAAAGAATACCAGAAAATCGCATTGCAAATGAGTGAAAGTGTTGTAGATTATTTTATTGGGGGGGGGCAAAAGCACTTCAATAATAGGAGCGATAACAGAAATTTATTAAAGGAAATGAAAGATTATGATATCGTTTCTTCTTTATCCAGATTCGATAAATCTGAAGCAGCAAAAATAGGACTCTTTACAAACAGGGATGAACCGAATCGAATTTCAGATGGAACAAGAATACCTCTGAAAGATGCAGTTAGTAGTGTTTTGAATCAATTAGATCAAGATAAAAAACCTTTCTTCTTGATGGTGGAAGGCTCTCAAATTGATTGGGGTGGACATGCAAATGAAATGAGTTATGTTCTTTCAGAATACAATGATTTCAATGATGCCATCCAAACTGTACTGGATTATACAAAAAACATGCCCAACACACTCATAATTGTTACGGCTGATCACGAAACTGGTGGTCTTTCCATTCCAAAAGGAAAAATAAAAAATTTCAGAGTAGAAGGGACATTTTCTACTATAGGTCATACAGCAACGATGGTCCCGGTTTTCACTAAGGGACCATCAGCTGAAATATTTTCAGGGATTTATGATAACACATCAATATTTAAAAAGATGCTCAAGGTTGTTAATGAATAACCTTATTTCGTTCTCATTTTATCTATCACTTTCTCTTTAAAGCTATTATCATTCTCAATTAAGTCAAAGAATGAAGATATGTAATCAACAACTTCTTGATGTTCTCCAGAGCTATCAAAGTCAGCTTTAAATCCGTTGATTATTTCAAAAAACTTATCCTTGTTATTTAAAAATTGATCACGTACACTGTACATTAAGCTTTCATCTCTTTTAAATCCTCTATAAGCTCTTTGTTGGATGTCATCTAATCCTAATACCTGGTTAGCGACAGCATAACTTGGATCAACCAAACCAGACATATCAAAATCATAGGGTAAAGGGATGATATTTTTATCTGAGTATAATAATTTACCATTGTGTTGATAAGCAACAGAAAAGTCAGTATTACCAATCATAAATTGGAAAAATGCATTTTGAACAGATGCTTCTGCACTCATTGCTAAAGGATGAATAAATCGTTCAAAAACTTTCCCACCAAAACGTTTTGCAACATTTTTATCGTCTTCTATCAAAAATCCATTTAGTGCAAATTTCTTTGTTTTCTTTTTTCTTATTTCATCAAAATCTATGTCAACTCTTCTTGTTTTGAAATGATATGGAGACACAATTTCAAAAAGTTTATAAGCAATAAACTCTTTGAGAATATTATCATTTTTATTTTCTTCAAGTAGACAAGGAATAACTAATTTTAATTTTTTATTCCCTTTAAACATTGTGCCTTTAGCATCAGATTTTTTAATTTTCATCTTAATTGGAGGGAAATAGCATGTTGATCTTCTAAAATTCCCACGGGCCCTCAGCCCTACTTTTATTTCACTCCATGAACCATCAGATGTTTGATATTTCATGTTTGTATCAAAATAAATACTATCAATCTTGCTTTTCTTCAAAACCTTGTTTGAAAAACTAATTTGTATCGGAATTATGTCCTCTGATTGAAAAAGTTCAGTAGTTTCCTGCTGAGAAAATAAAAGTGTGGATGCCGATAAAAAAATTAATAATGTCTTTAGTGTTTGCATAGCATATATATAGTTAATAGATTTATCAAATATAAACTATTATAAATAAAAAAGATGAATCAATATTTTTCTATAATAAATAGAAGGACAGTTATTACTCTAATAATCTCTCTGTCAGTTCCTTATATTGCATACCATTTTGATATTCATTACAATATTGATCTTACTCTAATTAGTATTGCGATTATATTTCCACTTGTTTTTGCCATAAGAGGAGCTTTTAGGAGAAGAGAAAAAGCTTTAGAACATCTAAGTAGATTCCGTGGATCACTCAAAATAATTCAATATTCTTTCTCTGCCAACTCAAAAATTCCAATTGAAAAGAAAAATGAAATTGACAAGATTTTAATTGAAATCAGTGATAAAGTTTTGAATTATTTACAAAATAATTCCGTTAGTATTCAATCGGTTGACGAATCAATTAATAAGGTTGAAGAATTTATAAATAAAAATGATGAAATGATTTCTGGTGGTTTTAGGCTTAAAATTTTTGGATTTATGCGATCACTTCATGAGGGTATAGAAAACTTGGAAGCTATCCATATTCACAGAACACCAATAAGTTTAAAAGCTTATTGCAAAATCTTTATCTATATTTTTCCACTAATTTATACCCCAACCATAATTAATAAAATAGATGATGGTCCTGAATGGATTACTTATTTTGTAGTTATTGTAAGTGAATTTATTTTGATCTCTTTGTATAACATTCAAGATCAGATGGAATATCCTTTCGATAATGATGGTCTTGATGATATTAAACTTGATAATTTTAAAATCAATCGATAGAATCTTTACCCAGTTGAATTAAGTATATATGCAACAAAAAGCCTTCCATAAAAGAAGGCTTTTTTTGTGCGGGTGAAGGGACTCGAACCCCCAAGCCGTGAAGCACTAGATCCTAAGTCTAGCGTGTCTACCAATTTCACCACACCCGCATTAAAATTTAATTGCGCAAATATAGTTAAGTTTTTATGAAAAAAGTTTTTTTCTCTGATAAAAACTCAAATCTTTGTAGGAATTAAAACAAACTAAAACCGAAGAATATGGTTGTGATAAAATTGGAGGATAAACAACGTTTCATTGATGAGTTAATTGAATTACTAAAAATACCAACCATAAGTGCAGACTCAAAATATAATCATGATATTAAAAACGGTGCCATTTGGGTAAAAAATGCTCTCCTAAAGGCTGGTTGTTCAAACACAAAAATCTTTGAAACAAAAGGTCATCCCATTGTATATGGGGAACGAATTATTGACGAAAAACTTCCTACAGTTTTGGTTTACGGTCACTACGATGTTCAACCACCAGACCCTATTGAACTTTGGGATAGTCCTCCTTTTGAACCCGTCATAAAAACAACAAAACTTCATCAAGATGGAGCAATTTTTGCAAGAGGGGCTTGTGATGATAAAGGACAAATGTACATGCACATCAAAGCATTAGAATTAATGGTTAATCAAGATAAACTTCCCTGTAATGTAAAATTTATGGTTGAAGGAGAGGAAGAAGTGGGAAGTGATAACTTAGAGCTTTTCATTAGAAATCATAAAGAAAAATTAAAAAATGATGTCATCCTTATATCTGATACTGGAATGATAAGTAACACCCAGCCCTCTGTTACTACTGGCTTAAGGGGACTGAGTTATATGGAAGTTATTGTCACTGGTCCAAACCGAGATTTACATTCTGGATTATATGGAGGTGCAGTGGCTAATCCAATTAATGTTTTATCAAAAATGATTTCTCAATTACATGATGAAAACAATCAAATTACAATTCCTGGTTTTTACGAAGGAGTAGAAGAAGTTAGTGATCATGAGAGGCTTCAAATGGCGAGGGCACCGTTTGATTTAAAAGATTATAAGAATAAGCTTAATATAAAAGCTGTTTCGGGCGAAAAGGGCTACACTACATCTGAACGTAATTCGATTCGACCAACCTTGGATGTCAATGGAATCTGGGGAGGGTATACAGGTGAAGGGGCAAAAACTGTAATTGCCAGTAAAGCTCACGCAAAGATATCTATGCGCTTGGTTCCTGGACAAGATTGGGAAGTGATTAGTGATTTATTTAAAAAACATTTTGAGGCTATCGCTCCAAATAGTGTAAGTGTAAAAATTATTAAACATCATGGTGGACAAGCCTATGTTACTCCCATAGACAATATTGGTTACCAAGCAGCACATAAAGCTTACACAGAAACTTTTGATGTTGAACCTATTCCTCATAAAGGTGGAGGAAGTATTCCAATAGTACCTTTGTTTGAGGATGTTCTTGGAACTAAAAGTGTGCTTATGGGATTTGGTCTTGATAGTGATGCTATCCATTCTCCAAATGAGCATTTTGGTTTATTCAACTTTTTTAAAGGAATTGAAACTATTCCTTTGTTTTACAAACATTATGCTGTGTTGTTTAAGGAAAAGAAAGATTAGATATTAAGTATAAACAAATCTGAAGCTAGCCCATCTACCAAAAACTTGGCTTTACGACTAACTTTGAGAACATCACCATCCCAATACAACATTTGTGTAGCAATATGGTTTTGTGACTCTTTTTCTAGTAATTTTTTGAAACGAAGACCAAATTTTTTTTCAATATAACCTAAAGAAACACCTTTGTTAGTTCGTAAACCCGTCATCAAATACTCATTATACAGATCAATTTCATTGAGAACCTCCCTTTCTAAAATCGGTTTACTTGACGAAATTCCTTTGATGTATTTTGAATTATTGGAAATGTTCCAACTTCTAGTAACACCATCAAAACTGTGTGCTGAAGGTCCAATACCCAAATAAGACTCACCACTCCAATAGGCTGTATTATTTACAGATTGGTAACCAGGTTTTCCAAAACTAGATAGCTCATAATGTTCATAACCCTCCTCCTCTAAACGGTTCATCAAAAAATTAAATTGGTCTAATACTTTATCTTCATCTAAAATCTTAACTTCCTTATTTTTTACTTGATGACTCAAAACCGTCTTGGGTTCAATGGTTAGTGCATAACTTGAAATATGGTTTGGCTGAAAGCTCAGTGCTATTTCAATATTCTTTTTCCATTTATCGAGATCACTTAAAGGCATACCATAGATAAGATCTAAAGAAAAATTATCAAAAAGTTCTTTGATTTTATTTAGGAGTAGAAAGACTTCTTCAGCATCATGTGCTCGATTCATTAACTTCAATTCATCGTCAAAAAAGGATTGAACTCCAACGCTAAGCCTATTGACCCCAATTTCTTTCAACTCTTTTAGATAATCAGGTCGATCATCGTCTGGATTCATTTCTAAAGTAATTTCTAAATTTGATGCTAAAGAAAATTTAGCTTTGACAGCATCGATCATCATTTTAATTTCAACTGTGGATAAGAGAGATGGTGTTCCTCCTCCAAAATAAATACTATTGACCAGCTCCGTTTTGGATAGTTCGGATTTTCTCAATTCCAACTCACTCAACATAGAGTTTATCAAAAGAGTTTTATTTCTTGGAGTTGTTGAAAAATGAAAGTTACAGTAATGGCAAGCTTGCTTGCAAAAAGGAACATGGAAGTATACCGAAGCCATAATTGAATTAGCTCTTTATTTTTCCTGGATTCTGCGAAACAAAAGCATTCCAACCACTATACTTTTTTTCTTTTGAACTAGATCCTCCATTAAAGAAATGACATACAGCTGCAGCTAATCCATCTGTTGAATCTAAATTCTTTGGTATTACCTTAAATCCCAATAAGTTTTGAAGCATCTTGGCTACTTGTTCTTTTGTGGCGTTACCATTTCCTGTGATTGCCATTTTAATTTTTTTTGGGGAATATTCAATTACTGGAATTTCTCGGGACAAACCAGCTGCCATTGCTACCCCTTGTGCTCTTCCCAATTTAAGCATTGATTGTACGTTTTTTCCAAAAAAAGGTGCCTCTAATGCTATTTCATCTGGATGATAGGTGTCAATTAATTCTAGGGTGCGATTAAAAATTTGCTTTAATTTTAAATAGTGATCATCGTATTTAGATAAAATCAATTCGTTGAGTTGCATAAATTGCATTTCCCCTTTCACTATTTTTATAAGCCCAAAACCCATTATTGTAGTTCCTGGGTCAATACCTAAAATTATTTTTTCATGCATTAGCTTTGGGGTGAAGCAATTATTTTAATTGGAATACTAAAGGAGGTTTTAACTTTAATCCCCACATTGGTCTTTATTGCTGGAAGTGCTTGAGGCAAACCTGAAACAGCCTTATCTAATGTAGAATACAGTGTTTCAATCTGACTAAGTACATCATTCTCATCTTCAATTTCTAGCAATGAAAAATACCCTTCTGCGTCAACTTCAAGCTTGAGAACAACTTCTTCATTTAACTGACTGGAACTTGAAAAATTGTATTGATAAAGTATATCTGAAATTGTTTGAGATACAATGTCTTTAAAACAATCCATCTGATCATCTGAATCTAAACCATCGCATTCGGGAAAGGAAGGGGGTTGGTCTTTTTCATTCCATTTAGATTGTTCCTTTATTTGTTTGGGAGTTATTGTAGTGGTATTAAAATATTCGCAACTTTGAAAAATTAAAAATAAAACTACGGAAAAAGCTATTCTGGCTGAAAAATTCATTTGATTTGTTTTTAAAAATTAAACATAAGATTCAATTGATATATAAGAAGAACTAAATTTACTACTTTTTAACCTAGATTTCAAAACTGATTAAAAAACGTTTAATAAAACAATTTTATATTACAATGGATATTTTCTTATTTGTAACCTCCACTTTCATAATTTTATTAGGAATTGCTGGAAGTTTTCTTCCAGTATTACCGGGGCCATTAACTAGTTGGCTGGGTTTATTTCTTATACATCAACATTCAGGTGTTCCATCAAATAATTCTTTTTTATGGATTACTTTTGGAATTGCATTAGCTGTCTTTTTCTTGGATTATATAATCCCTGCATTAGGCACAAAAAAGTTCGGAGGATCTAAGTCAGGTATTTATGGAGCCTCCATAGGTCTAGTGATTGGATTACTTTTTTTAGGACCACTAGGAGTTATTGCTGGCCCGTTTTTGGGTGCATATTTTGGTGAACTTTTACAAGATAGTAATAGCAAAAAAGCTTTAAAAGCAGCCTTTGGTGCGCTAATTGGGTTTCTTGGAGGTGTATTCTTAAAGTTCTCAATTGCATTAATCTATCTATACTTTTTTAGTGCTATAATTTGGAATAATCTGCTTTAGAAAAATGAAGTACCCCCTTTTATAAACCCTCAATAATACCACTCCCATATTGCATTTTCATTTTTTATCGAGATTTCTTGAAAAGAGGTAATTCTCTTTTCGATTAATTCTAACGTTTTGGTTTTAATATCTTCTTCTGTGAAACTAATACCAAACAAAAGATCACACTCAGAGCTTTTCTAAGTGGGGATTAAGTGTTTTTGAACTTTGAGTTTCAGAAAAAGATTTGACTTGATTTTTTGAATAGATAAATCACTAATAACTACGATATGGGATCTAAGAAATGTATATTCATAATCAGTAAGCATAAGCATAATCTTTATTTATCCATCCTAATATAGTAGCACATAATTTATTAAATCATTTGTCAAAAATGATTCATTCATAAGAAAACAGCTTGACGATTGTAACGTTTGGTTAGTTATTTTATTGATCTAGTTTAAATTAAGTTACGGGTGGTATTAAATTCGATTATTCTGACTGATTTGTTTTGCACCATTTTTTATGCACCTGGATATAAATTATGTACTTTTGTGGCTATATGTTTAAATTATTTCTTTTAACTTTTGTGTTGATTGCTTTGGCTTTTGCTGGTATAGCTATCAAAATATTGGTAAAGAAAAACGGGAAGTTTGCAGGTACTTGTGCTAGCCAGAGTCCATTTCTAAACAAATCAAGTGAACCCTGTGGATTTTGTGGAAAACTCCCAGATGAACAAGAATGTAAAAATCCAAATTTCACTAAACAATAAGCATCATTATTTTTTTTATATTTTAGTAACAAGATGGAATCCGAAGCTATTCAAGAGGCAATAAATTTGGCGAAAAGTAACAATCAAAAAGCTTTTGGATATCTTTTTGAAACCTTTTGGGATTATCTATACAGTTATCTTCTTAAAAAAACCAGAAACGAGGATCAAGCAGAAGATATTGCAGTCAGAACTTTTGCCAAAGCATTTGATAAAATAGATACTTTTAATCCTAGTTTTACATTTGAAACTTGGTTAACAACTATTTCCAGAAATATTCAGATCGATCAACACAGGAAAAAAAAATCTAAAAATAAAATTGACTCTACCGCATACGATGAATACACAGTGAGGGAGGTTCAAGACGGTAATCCTTCTCCAGAAGATCTCCTGATCATAACTCAAAATTTATCTAATTTACTTCGAAAAATTAAAACTTTAAAGTTGGAATACAAAACCATTATCCGACTCAGATATTTCGAAGAACTTTCTTACAAAGAAATAAGTGAACGTCTAGATCTACCTTTAAATACTGTAAAGGTCACATTACTTAGAGCGAAAAAAGTTTTGGCTCAAGAAATTACTAAAAATGAGGGATAAATTTCAAAAACTTGGACCAGGACTTCTTTTTGCTGGAGCTGCTATTGGAGTTTCACATTTGGTTCAATCAACTCGAGCTGGGGCTGACTTTGGATGGGGACTCTTGTGGGCAATTATTCTTGTAAATCTATTTAAATATCCTTTCTTTCAATACGGCCCGCGTTTTTCAATTGCAACAAATAAAAGCCTACTTGAAGGATATTTGCATCTAGGAAGAGTGTATTTGAATATATATTTTTTACTTAATATAGCTTCAATGTTTACGATTCAAACAGCGGTTACTATTGTTACTGCTGGATTAGCTTCACAAGTTTTTGGAATTTCTGACAATCTTGTATATTGGTCTATTGCGATCACTTTGGTTTGTACACTTATTTTATGGATTGGCAAATATGCAACTCTTGATCGAATTGTAAAATGGATTATTTTAACACTGACCATAACAACATTTATTGCAATTGGACTCGCTTCTGTTAAAAATACAGCCCCTATATCTTTGGTTCAAATTTTACCAAATGAATTAAATATTTTATTTCTAATTGCTTTTATGGGTTGGATGCCTGCTCCTATGGATATTTCTATTTGGCATTCACTTTGGAGTCTTGAAAAAAATAATGAAATGAAAACTAAACTTAAAATTAACGAAAGTTTATTTGATTTTAATTTAGGTTATTGGGTAACCCTAATTTTAGGGATTTGCTTCATGGGATTAGGAGCTTTTGTAATGTTTGGGAGTGGAACTGAATTTTCTAATCAAGGGGGAGTTTTCGCATCCCAGCTAATAAGTTTATATACAATTACCTTGGGTGATGATGTTTATTGGATCATTGCTGTTGCAGCCTTAACAACAATGTTCAGCACTACAATTACTACCCTAGATGCATCGCCCAGAGCAATGAGTAAAACTGTAGAATTACTATTTCCTGGAAAAAAAAGAAACGATTACAAATTTTGGCTGCTTATTCTAGCAGGAGGAACCATAAGTGTATTTGTTTTTCTTCTTTCAGAAATGGGTCTTTTAATTCAAATTGCAACAGTTTTATCATTTTTAACAGCTCCATTTTATGCATTCTTAAATTACAGATTAGTTCTTAGTAATCAAATGCCTGAAGCTACAAAACCTTCAAAAGGCTTAAGAATACTCAGTCTGCTGGGGCTTCTTTTTTTAAGTGGTTTTGCTTTCGTATATCTATTGATGCTCTAAAGAGAAGTTTGTATATTTGCATCAGACAAAAATGATCTATGCAGACCGAAATTAAAACCAAAAAAACTTCCGGAAAACCCAAGTGGCTTCGTGTAAAACTTCCCACTGGAAAAAAATACACTGAACTGCGAAGCTTAGTTGATAAATATAAACTGAATACCATATGTACCTCGGGGAGTTGTCCAAATATGGGAGAATGTTGGGGAGAGGGAACTGCTACATTTATGATATTAGGAAATATTTGCACGCGATCTTGTGGCTTCTGCGGCGTTAAAACAGGTAGACCTGATACAGTAGATTGGGATGAGCCTGAAAAAGTCGCTCGTTCTATTAAAATTATGAAAATCAAGCATGCTGTAATCACATCGGTTGATCGAGATGACTTAAAAGATGGAGGATCAATTATCTGGGGAGAAACCATCAATGCAATTCGAAGAATGAATCCAAACACAACACTAGAAACTTTGATACCCGATTTTAAAGGAAATGAAAAAAGTTTAAATAGAATAGTTAAAGTACATCCTGAAATTGTTTCTCACAATGTTGAAACTGTAAGACGCCTTACTCGTGAAGTTCGAATCCAAGCTAAATATGATCAAAGTCTAGAAGTTTTAATGTATTTAAAACAACAAGGAGTTCGTAGGACAAAATCCGGAATAATGCTTGGATTAGGTGAAACCGAAGAAGAAGTTATTGAAACCCTTCATGATCTTAGAATGGCAGAGGTTGATGTTGTAACGATTGGTCAATACTTACAGCCTACAAAAAAACATTTAGGAGTAAAACAATTTATATTACCTGAGCAATTTGATCGTTATGAAGCAATTGGAAAAGATCTAGGATTTAGACATGTTGAAAGTGGGCCTCTAGTTCGCTCTTCCTACAAAGCTCATAAACATATTGATTAAACTTACTATGTTGATGCTGTAGTTCCTATTATTTTATCAAAGCGTTCTTTGTCGTCTGGAAACAATTCCATTTCTATTGGTAAATAAAATAAAACATTTGATGATAAAATTGGATTTAATCGAACAAAGTCTTTTTCAGTTGTTAAGATCATACGATTATTAGATTTTTTTTTGATCATGTCTGCATCTTTTTGAGTAAAGTTGTGATGATCAGAAAACTTAAGATTTTCAAATTTACATCCAATTCCTTCTAAATAATTCTTCAAAGGTGTTGGATCAGAAATTCCGGTCACTAATAAAAAAGGTATCTTTTCTATGTTTGAAACGGGAAGTGAACGGTCAAAATTTTTAATATGATCGGAATATTTAATTAGAGCAAAAAATAAATATTGTGTTTTTGAAAGCTCAAGTTTTTGGGTAATTTTCTTTCTTTCCTCATCACTCATATTTTTCGGGCATTTGGTAACAATAACCACGTCAGCTCTTTTTTTACCTAAACTCAATTCTCTTAAATTCCCTAATGGAAGATGAAAGTCATCAACAAAAAGATCCTTGTAAGAAGTTAATAATATCATAAGGCGAGGACTTACCCAGCGATGTTGAAAACAATCATCCCAAACAAAAACAGACTCTTTCGTTGAATACTTTAAAAGTTGATCCATCCCTACCTTTCTCTTTTCTGAAACGCCTACTCTAACCTCTGGGTGCTTTAAACTCAGCATCAAAGGTTCATCGCCTACATTCTTTGCTGTTGATTTGTCCGTGACTTCTACAAATCCCTTGGAGGCTCTTCCATAACCTCTGCTCAAAATCGTAATTGCATGATTTTGTTTCAAAAGAGAAACTACATAATCTACACAAACAGATTTACCAGTTCCACCAACAGATAGATTACCTATCCCTATTGTGGGGTTTTCATAGCTAATGGACTTAAATAATTTTACATCAAATAAAAAATTCCGAAAATAAGTTAGCGTACTGTAAAGTATAGCAAAAGGAAAAAGAAAGAGGCGGAAGAGGGTCATGCTTGCTAATATATTATATTTGTAAAGATAACATTTCGTAGTTTAGGTAATCTATTTACAAAAAAAAATAAGTTCTATAGATGAAAATAAATGAAATTACTAAAATTCTAGAATCATGGGCACCGTTGACCTATGCCGAGGATTTTGACAATGTAGGCTTGCTGGTTGGAGATTTAGATTCAAAATGTAGTAAAGCCCTAATTACTCTAGATACAACTGAAGAGGTTGTAGATGAAGCTATTCGAAAAGGTTGTGAACTAATCATAAGTTTTCATCCCATTATTTTTTCTGGTTTAAAAAAATTGACAGGTAAAACCTATGTTGAAAGAGCAGTTATCAAAGCGATAAAAAACAATATTGCAATTTATTCCATTCACACGGCATTGGACAACCATAAAAATGGAGTTAGTCATGAAATGGGTGTTCAATTGGGTTTACAAAAACAACAAATTTTAATCCCTAAAAAAAACACCTTAAAAAAGCTCACGACTTGTGTACCTTGTGATTCAGTTTCTACTGTTTTAGAAGCACTCTACAAAGCTGGAGCTGGGGCAATAGGCAACTACTATGACTGCAGCTTCGCTACATCAGGAATTGGAACGTTCACCGGAAATGAACAAAGTAGTCCAAAAAAGGGTAAACAAGGAGAACAAGAAACTACAAAGGAAC
>JAURBD010000134.1 GCA_030829155.1 Flavobacteriaceae bacterium | reverse complement strand
TTTAGTAAATTATGGTTTTCTTTTTAAATTCAGAATTGTATTAAGCAGTTCTGGATTTTTTTTATTTGGCTACGTTAAGTGAATGGAATGGCTCCTTGGAGCTATTCTATACATGATGTTATGTTTAGTTTTTATTTCTTAATTATTTATTCAATAGTAATTCATAAAAATACAATTTAATTGAAAGAAAGAAAAACGTAGTTCATTCGAGCCCCAAGACAACTACGCGCAAACCTTATCAAAAAGCAATTATGGATTATATCTTTTTAGGTCCCAGCTAAATAATGTAATTCATAAGTGATAGGATTTTATAAATCATTTTTATTCCTTTAATCATCACAAAGAATCCAGCTTCCGAATGAATCCTCTTGAAATTGTCATTTCAATCCGATACCTTCACAAAGTCTTTTTGGACGATTTCCTCGTCACAAATGCAAAAGCAGTTTGCACAAGTAAAACGACAAGACTTTGTCCCTTAAAATTCATTACAATCATTTTAATCCAGATGTATTCTTTGGGATAGACCCAAACAGATCTTATAAAAGACTTTTTTGATAAGTTTACGGAAGGCGAGAGTGAATTAAATATAACGGTTAGTGTATAGTGTCGTAGAATCCCGAAGGGAGCTATGCAATATACACATTGTTAGGTACAAATTTATTAAAGATTTAGCGTATTACACCAATTTCTTATTGCTTGCCTATCAGCATCGCTTATCGAACTGTGGTCAAAATCAGTGGCATTTTCAAAGGGTGGAGGCATTGTTAATTCATCCAAAGGGTAATTTTCAAAATGTTGAGTGCATTGAGGTCGATGACAAGAGGTGCAGGAATTTTGAATATTTGTTGTATATGGTTGGTGGAATTCTTGCCCAATTACTGAATAAGGATTATTACCTGTAAATGGAACTAGTAATTCAGAGGTGTCAGCAGGATTTCTAAGTTGATCGATAGCTGGTGTATGCAAAAATGGGCTTGCCATATGACAATTAATGCATTTATCAGCCGCTACAACACTTGGCGTCATCCAAGCATCATTATAACCACTCTCACCAGGTTTGGGAGAATTATCCGGGTCACCATTGTCAACGATTGAAAAAAAGCAAGTTTTACCTGTGGATAGTTTATGCCCAATTACGCCTAAACCACCATCACGGCAAAATGTTATAAATACAACATCTGGATTTTCAGAACCATCCGCATTAATACCTTGGTACCGACCAACTTTATTGCCTGTTTGACAAGCCATACCAAAAGCCCACGGGCAGTCACAATCATTTGGGTTTGTGCTGCCATTGCCTTCTTCAGTCGAAGGAAAAGTTACTGGGATACCATTTTTTGTTGTAGGAACTTCTATTGCATCCGCACAGCTAAATTTGGGAAGTGGACCAAAATCCTCTTCACACTCATAAGCATAGTCGAGCGCTGTTCTTGATGTATCAATAGGCTCTAGGGTAATATCATGAGCAGGTTTGGTGCACGATTCAATAATAATAAAAATGGAGAAAATTCCACAAATAAGTATTAGTAAATAAATTGGTTTCATTTTTTAAGTATTTAATAGTTTGTTTTTAAAGGTCCTTTTTGACTATTGTTTTTTATCAAAACACCCTTACCACATTAAACCCAAAGGATATATCCCCTTTAGACCAATCACCACGTGTCTCAGTAAGAAAAGAACTGTCATTACTTCCTCTTGCATTGGAGAAAAAGAGCTGAAAAGCATGTCCAAATGTTTCAATGCTAGCGCCAATTGTTAGCGGATTTTTGTATAAAGAATTTTGTTTTTTGCTGAAATTGTAGGCATAATCTACATTTACAAAAAGCCCCTTAGTGAGTTTATATTTTCCGCCAATAGCAAGTAGATATTGATTCCAAGGTTCGGAAAAAAAATCTCTTGGAGACTGAGGATTAGCAAAAGTTGTCATGGTATAATTTAAGTTAATTAAATTCTGACGGACATAAATTGGAGCAATCTCTAATGATAACTTTTCTGAAAAGCGTCTTGATACCAAAAGTTGCGTAGTGTATGCAAAGCGATCAAAAAACAATAAACCTGGGTAAGTTTTATTACTCAACAGTGTATTTACATCCACGCTTGAATACAGGACAAGGTTGAACGGTGTTTTATCAGATTGTTGTAAACATTTTAATTTGACCGTTCCAGAGTATGTTTTTTCATAGCTATCCCTGCTAACACCCAGTTGTAATCTATTACTAATACCATATAAAAGCTGTATTTTGGTGTTGGCTTGATCTAATCCAAAAAGTTCTTTTATGCCTCCTCTTATTGAACCAAATCTGTGGGCTACAACAAGGTGTAAGTCTTTTTTATCAGCCATCGTTGTAGATTGTAAATTTCCAATTTGAAGTGTCGTAAAGGCTGGAGGGGCATATTTTTTCTCTTGATTTGAACTATCTGATTCTTTCTGTAATTCGATTTCATAAGCGAAACAAAAATTCGCAGAGCATAATGCAAAGATTATGACGAAATGTAGTTTTAATATGGATTGACAATTCATAGGTTAGTTTTCTAAATATCCATTTTGGACCCATCTATCAAAAAGTAATCTTGTTTGGGACGGTAACAAGCCTGAAGGTGGCATCGGGTCAGATGCATCATTGATACGTTGAATAAGCATCCCGTTTTCAGTCGAATTACGAACTTGATTGTAATTTTCTAAGGACAAACCACCTTGTGGATTACTTCCTCCATGACATCCTATACAATTGTTAGAAATCGCAACACTAATATGGGGCTGATACTTAATCGTGTCGGTTCCATTAATTGCAGGAGATAGATTCGATTCGGTGTCTTTGGGAATATATGCTTTTGTGCAGTTGGACAAGAGAACTCCTACAATAAGTGCAAGCAGTAAGTATCGAACTTTTAGTTTTATACTCATATTTACTTAATGTTTTTTATCCTCAATAGATAACAGGTTTGCATCTTTTCAGTTTTGAAATGTGATGATGACAAAAATACTTAATTGGGTTGGGTAAATTGTTGAATACAATATTCAATAAGTCCAACTGCTTCTAACAGGACTTTTTTATAGACTTTTCGTACTGTTTAGGAGTCATACCTTCAAATTTTTTGAATGCAGCGTAAAAAGTTGACTTAGAGCGAAATCCAGATTCAATTGCTAATCCTAGAAGTGTAAATTGTTGAACTTTAGAAGTCTCCATCAATCTTTTGAATTTTTTTATTCGAAATTCATTGATAAATTGATAAAAATTCATCTTTCCACATTCGTTAATTAATCGCGAAAGCTCCTTCTCTTTAATATTTAAGGTAGCGGCTAAAGAACGTAAGTCGAGTTTTGGATTACAGAATAATTCTTGATTCCAAATTTGCTTTTTGATTTCATTAAACTGCTGAATGTCCGTTTCTGAAATAATTGGTTCTAGTTCATCAATTTGCCTTTTGGATATATTTGGTAAAAGAACATCTTTAATTAAATCACTTTTATTATAGTCCCCGACATATAATGATTCAAGACTTAAATTATGTTCTGAAACCAAGAAAAGACG
>JAURBD010000054.1 GCA_030829155.1 Flavobacteriaceae bacterium | reverse complement strand
GCTGAAGAACTTGTTAGTTCAGCAAAATCAAAAACAGATTATGAATCTGGGAGTACGGTTCGTTTAACAGCAACTCCAGAAGCGGGATGGTTGTTTTATAGATGGGAAGGTTTAGCCAGAGGGTTTATTGACGCTGCTACAGGTCAGGAAGAAGTGTCTGTAGACTTTAATAACCCTATTGAAGTAGAGGTTAATAGTTCAATCAACGCAACGGCAACTTTTGAACAAATCATAAGTGAAGAAGAAATTTCAACTGGAGCTGTAGGGAAATGGAAAATTAGAAAACCAAAGACAGCCAGTAAAACCCTTAAAGCCTCATTGGAAAACTGTATGATTGATGAATTTATTTTACGTTCAGATAAAACTTTTACTTTGATGTTAGACGAAGAAGTAATTAATGGAACTTATGTTGTTTCCGAGGTTCAAAGCTTAGTATACAATATTTTCTTGACGGTTGAAGAAACCAGTGTTGGTAGAATTGAGAATATTATTTTGACCAATAATTTTATTTCATTTATATATGTTTCTTCAAGTTGTAATAAATCATTTAAAGGTGATCGAGATAAAAATTACAATGAATCTGAAGACCCTTACGCTGCTAAGATATTTTTAGCACCCAATGGCGTAACTATTAAATGCCCATTCGCAGACATAGGTCATATTGAAGAATTTAATGATAAAATATATGAAGTTGTTGATAATACAAGCTTGATAACAAAAGTCAATAATGAAGAGGATGTTACCTGTGTTTGCACATCCAGGGTAACTTCTATGAGTGAACTTTTCAAAGATAAAGAAGACTTTAATCAAGACATCGGAAGCTGGGACACCTCTAGAGTTAATGATTTTACTTGGATGTTTCAAAATGCGAGTAATTTCAATCAATACATAGGTGACTGGGATGTTTCTAGGGCTACAAAATCTTATCAAATGTTTACTAATGCAATTACTTTTAATCAAGATATTGGTGATTGGGACACCTCAAAAATAACCGATATGGATAACATGTTTGCTGGTGCAACTGCATTCAATCAAGATATTAGCAGCTGGGATACTTCTATGGTGACCGATATGTATGCCATGTTTTCAAATGCAATAGCTTTCAATCAAAATATAGGAAGCTGGGATACTTCTAAAGTAACCAATATGATTAATATGTTTGGAGGTGCAACTACATTCAACCAAAATTTGGGGAACTGGAACACTTCTAAAGTTACGGATATGTATGGCATGTTCTTGAATGCAGTATCTTTTAACCAAAATATTACCAGTTGGAATACTTCAAATGTGACAGACATGAGTTTTATGTTTAAGGTTTCTAATCTGTCTAATCAATCATCATCATTCAATCAAGATATTGGCAATTGGGATACCTCTAGTGTAAACAACATGGAAAGTATGTTTTCCAATAATACTTCATTTAATCAAGATTTAAGAGGCTGGTGTGTTACAAATATTTCAACTGAACCGCTTGATTTTTCTACATCATCTGCTCTTACAGATGCAAACAAACCCATTTGGGGAACTTGTCCTAGTGATTAAACACTAATCCTTTTTTACTGGAGTATTTTTTTTATTTTTGAATGTGTCAAAAAGAATTTTTTACCCTCTTTTATTATTGCTAGTCCCTGTGATTGGTATTAAAATAACTGATGAAATTAACTGGAGTGTTTTAGATTTTTTGATCATGGGTGGTTTTTTACTTTTGGTTGGAAAAGGGATTAACTTTGTCAATAGTAAAAAAATGAAAAACCGAATTTTTTACATCGGTCTTATGATTTTCATTTTTATACTGATTTGGGCTGAGTTAGCTGTTGGAGTTTTTGGATCTCCATTTGCTGGAAGTTAATTCAAAAACAAGTTTAGTTTGGCCACGACTTTTTTTTAATCCACCAAAAAGCAAACCCCCTAAAAATAGGGTACAAACCAGTATTTTACTAATATTGTTTTAGAATTACTTATATTTGTTAAACAAAACACATTTTATGAAAATCTTTTTTTATTCTTTTTTATTTATAATGCTGCTACAATCAGAGTTTTATTCGAACGACATTGATGTTCAAGAATTACAGGGGAGAGCCTACTATTTTTCGATGTCTAAACTTGAATTGGGTAGTTGGGGTGCACGAATGAGTGAGGCTCAAAAAAAACAAATAAAAGCTCGTTTAAAAAACAGGTTAGAAAAAACTTATATTCTGAATTTTAGTTCTGAAGAATCCTTATTTACAGAAGAAGAAAAAGTTGATGCCATCTCGGGTGCAACTGATTCATGGGGGAGCAATTTTGCTCGTGGTAAACAGTATAAAAACATAGCAGAAAACAATCTTGTCCAAGCTCAAGAGTTCTATGGAAAGCGTTTTTTAGTTAAGGACAAATTACAAGCATTTAATTGGAAATTAGGAAGTGATACGAAGGAAATCGGCGGCTACACATGTTTTAAAGCCACTGCGATTGTTCCCACCGAAGAACTGAGATGGTACAATTTTGAGTGGAGTGATCTCTCTAATAATTCAACTGACACAACTGATAAAGAAATTCAATTAACCCAAGTAGAGGCATGGTATACCCTACAAATTCCTCTACAAACTGGTCCAGCTGAATTTTGGGGTTTACCTGGTCTAATTTTAGAAGTTAGTGCAGGAAATACAACGATGCTTTGCTCAGAAATTGTTATCAATCCCAAAGAAAAAGATAATATTACAGCACCAGATAAAGGAACCGAAATAAACAAAGTTGATTATCGCTCTACAATCGTAAATAAAATGCTGGAAATGAGAAACAATCGGGGAAGAAGAAGAGGTTAAAATAATCTAAATTTAACCTTTAACTATGAGCAATAAAGCGATTCTTTTTTTAGCCCTTACACTCCCTTTCTTTTGGGGTAACGCACAAGTTGAAATGGAGGGTATGGTTCTCGATACTTTGCAAAGTCCTTTGGAAAGAGCGAGTGTTGTAGCAATTAATAAAGTTACAAATGCTTTAGATGCTTACACAATGACCGATGATTTGGGTTTATTTACGTTGGATTTAAAACAAAATACCAAATATAAAATCCAGGTTAGTTATTTCGGTCTTCAAACGATTAACGATAGTCTCAGCACGAAAACTTCTCGCATAAAAAGAGATTACACCCTACGTGCAGATATTGCTCTGGATGAGGTAGTGGTAAAAATACCTGTTTTGATTCGTGGAGACACGCTTATTTACGATGCTGATTCATACAAAAATGGATCTGAACGAAAACTAGAAGATATTATAGCGAAACTTCCCGGTGTTGACATCAACGATAATGGGCAAATTGAAGTTGAAGGGAAAGTGGTCAATAAACTGATGGTCAATGGAAAAGATTTTTTTGATGGGGACACCAAAATCGCTACAAAGAACATCCCGTCCAGTACAGTCGACAAAATCCAAGTTCTAAAGAATTTTGGAGAAGTAGGTCAACTTAGAGGTGTAAGAAATAACCAAAATAATGTTGCTATAAACATCAAATTAAAAGAAGGTAAAGAGAGTTTTTGGTTTGGAAATATTACAGCTGGAGGGGGAAATTCTCCTACAGAAGATCGCTATTTATTTCAACCCAAATTGTTTTACTACAGTCCAAAATATACGATTAACTTTATCGGAGACCTCAACAATATTGGGGAATTAGCATTATCACGGAGAGATTTGAGGGGATTTGGAGGCGGTTTTAGACCGCCCAGTAGTCAAAGCGGAACCAACATTAATTTGGGGGATAACAGTCTAAATTTTTTGACTGATCAAAGTGATGCTCTAAATATCGAAAACAAGTTAGGTACTGCTAACTTTAGCTACTCTCCAAACAAAAATCTTGACCTCAGCGGTTTTCTTATTTATAATTACAATAAAACAACTTCCAAAGCAAACAGTTTTATTCAATACACCGATGCTGTACTTCAAATTCCGGATGAAGAAATAGATCAATCCAGCACAGAAAATTCTCACCAAAGTTTGGTTAAGTTAAGTGCTTCATACAAACCAAATATTGACAATCAGATTGATTACGACGTTTTTATAAGAACTACAAATGACTCTCAAAACCAAAACATTTTATCTTCACTTATAGGAAGTACCTCTGAAATAAGAGAAACTACACCCTATAGCATTAACCAGAATTTAAATTATTATTTTACACTTGACGAAAAAAATATTTTCGCCTTTGAAGCCCAACATTTATTGAAAAACGAAGATCCTTTTTACAATGCTGTTTTAATTAATGATCCTAGTGGACTAGATGTATATGGTAATACAGCTTTGGCTTTGGGTTTAAATTCAAGTTTAACAAACTATAATCTTGGTCAAAACCGAAAGATCTTATCAAATCAATTGGATGCTAAATTGGATTATTATCACATAATCAATACCAAAAGCAACTTAAATCTTACTCTTGGCACAATTCTAAGCCGTCAAGAATTTAATTCAAATATTTTCCAATTCCTAGAAAATGGACAACGGTTTAATCCTGTTCCTAATTTTAATCAAGGTCTATCGGTTAATGATGTTGATTATAATTTTAGTGATTTCTACCTTGGAGCTCATTATCGATTCAGAACAGGGAAATTCACTTTTACTCCTGGCTTTTCAATTCATGCTTATGGGAACAAAAACATTCAAAACAACACCACTATTAAAGACAGCTTTTTCCGTTTTTTACCCGATTTTGAAACCCGTATACAAATCAAGAAAGGAGAAACTTTGACACTTAACTACAGCATGCAAAATCAATTTACAGATATTACAAAACTTGCTCGTGGATTGGTTCTTAACACCTACAACAACATCCAGTTTGGAGAGCCTAATATCAAAAATGCACTGTCTCACAACTTAAGTCTTTTATACAGTAGTTTTAACTTATTTAATTATACCAATGTATTTGCACGAATTGCATATTCGAGTAATATAGATCAAATTCGTAGCTTGACTAATTTTGAAAACATCATCCGCACCAGCACCTTTTTTAATTCAAACTTTGCGGATGAAAATCTAAACGCTTTTGGAAGAGTACAACGAACGTTTGGAAAAATCAGAGCCAGTTTAAACGGTGCTCTTAATTACAATAAAATCAATCAATTCATACAAAATCAGAAATCTATAAACGAGGGCTACACTCAAACCCTTACTCCTGGAATTCGAACAAATTTTAAGGTTGCTCCAAACATTAACCTTCGTTATCGATATAGTGTAGTCAAGAACAAACTAGGATCCAAGGAAACAAAGTTTATTATCAAATCTCCATCGATAGAATTTGATGCTTACATCATTGAAAAATTTACTTTTGTAACCAACTATAGTTACACTACCCAAGAGCTTGAAACAGAGTCACAATCCTTTCAAAATTGGGATGCCAGTTTAACCTATCGAAAAGACAAAGATGCCAAATGGGAGTTCGAATTAAAGGCCTCTAATATTTTAAATATCGATGTTCAGGTTAGAAACAGTGCAAACAACTTATCGGTATTGAATACACAAACTTTTATACAACCTCGATTTATTACTTTTAGAGGGGTTTATAATTTATAAACTTAACTTGAAACAAAAAACCCTCCATTGGAGGGTTTTTATATTCAATTTTTTAGAAAGACTTTTTACTCCTTGCTTGACTCCTCAGCGGTATCTGGCTGAACAGCCATAACCATTCCTGTAGCATCAAAATAATCTCCTGAAACAATTACCTTCCCGTTTTCTACCATAAAATAATGATAAGTGTCTACTGAAAATTCCTTCCCTGAAGCAACATTATTTCCAGACCAAGTTCCATAAACACGAACGCTTCCGTCAACCAGTAAAGTTTCCTCATTAACTCCAGGTAACCATGCATCTGCTTTGAACGAAACATTTTCAAAACCATTCATATAAAACTCTCCCTGAGCTAAAACTTCTTCATATCCAACTTTTCCAGCTCCATACATTGGAGATTGGTGTTCAATATTTTCATCAGTCATCGCCTTGAATAGCTCAAAATCTGTTGGTGACTCATACGTTGAAATGTATTTTTTTGCGACCTCCAGGTTCGCTTTGTAAAGCGTCATATCTTGCGTGTTTGAACAAGAAAATGTTACAAGGGCAACGGAAATTAATAAAATAAATTTTTTCATAATATAGTAGTTTAGTTGTTGTTTGCTAACAATATACATAAACAATCAGATTAAAAAAATTTCAACATATTAAATAAGATCATTTCACCTATTTTCAATAAAAATCTAATCTAACTGATTTTTCCAAGATTTAGAGGTCTAAACTTTTTAATCTATTTTCAATAAAACTGAATTTGCTTTATCGCCATGTAGGGTTACGATATACAAGTTTGAATTATTATTATCCTCTATTTGCGAATAACGTTCTTCTTTTAATACAGCGTTGACAAATTGGGGTATGGTATTAGAGTGACCAACTATCAAAATTGTTTTACCCCGTGTTTTCTTTTGAAATTGTAAAGAATACCTGTCGTTAGCATCGTATATAATTGGCTTTATATTTTTAGAGTTTGCGGTTGGTATGGCTGTTTGTATGGTCCTACTATAGTCAGTCGAATAAACCGCGTCAAAAGAAACCTCTCGAAAAACATTACTCCATTTTATGGCCCTTTGGTGCCCTTTAGGGGTTAAATTAGGATTGGAGTTAGAAAGATCAGATCGATTCTTTTCAGCATGCCTAATAAAATAATATGTAGTTATGGATTGAGCGTAACTATTTAAAGAAAAAAAGAATAGGATAACAACTATAAGTTTTTTCATGTCAACAAATTAAATTTTTGATTGCCATATTATTTTTAATTCTTTTAAAACTCTTGATCGTAATATTGGGTTGCATCCTGGAGTAATTCCTTCATTATAATTTTTTCTTGCTCAATCCGTTTTTGGGACCATCCCAAATAAGAGGAAAAATCCTGAAGAATGACTTTCATAAATTGACTTACACTTCCAATATCAAAATAAAGTCTTGCTGTTCTACGTACAAAAAAATCAGAAAGACTGTTAATCATTTCAAAATGCATACAATACCATAATTCAGATCGTATCAATTGTTCTTCCAATGTATTTGCTTTGATTTCTGGGAGTTTTTTTAAAATTAAATCTGTATTTCTGCCATAAGTTGAACACAAATATTTGGCAAAATATGAATTATCTAAACCCAACAAAGCTAATTTTTCTGTTAATTCTTGTTGATAAAGGTAAACTTCTTTGTCCGAGTGGATAGCAGGAGTTACCAAAGGTATTTTCATTGTCCTCGACTTTTTAAATAAACCTTTTCGATTTGAAGAAATTTCTTTTAAAACTGCCTTAATTACTCGATTAGCCATTTTACGATAGCCCGTAAGTTTTCCTCCTGCTATCGATATCAGTCCTGAATCTGAAATAAAAAGTTCGTCTTTTCGAGACAACTCAGAGGGCTCTTTATTTACTTCATGAATTAAAGGGCGAAGACCTGTCCAGTTAGATTCAATATCATCAAGGGTTAAATTTATTCCTTCAAAAGTATGGTTAACTGCATTGAGCAAATAGGTTGCGTCTTCTTTGGTTGCTACAACTCGGTCTAAGCTACCGTAATAATTAGTGTCGGTCGTTCCAACATAGGTTGTTTTCCCTCTTGGAATTGCAAAAATCATTCGGCCATCTGAAACGTCAAAATAGATTGACTGAGAAAGCGGCAATTTTTCGAATGGAAAAACAATGTGAACTCCCTTGGTTAAATGCAAATATTTATTATTGATTGAGTTGTCTTTCTTGCGAAGTAAATCAACCCATGGCCCTGTTGCAGACACAAAAGTTTTTGCTTTGATATTGAGTTCTTTTCCTGTATTAACATCAATACAATTGATACTTTTTATTTTAGAATTTTTACCATAAACAAAAGAATCCATTTTACAGTAATTGATTATGTAAGCGCCGTACTCTGAAGCCTTTTTTAGGATTTCAATGGTTAATCTTCCATCATCTGTTCGATATTCTGCATAATATCCACTTCCCAGAACAGTGTTCTTATCAAGTAAAGGTTCCTTTTTCAAGGTTTGCTTTTTATTTAGCATTCTTCTTCTATCCTTACCTGATACGTTGGCCAAAAAATCATATACCCAAAGTCCAATTGAAGTCATCCATTTTCCATAGGTTCCTCCTTTTATCAAAGGCAACAACATTTTTTCGGGAATTACTAAATGGGGAGCAAGGTCATGAACTATTGCACGTTCAGAACCCGATTCTCGAACCAATCCAACTTCAAATTGTTTTAAGTATCGAAGTCCACCATGGATTAGTTTTGTAGATTTATTACTGGTTCCAGAGGCAAAATCATTTTTTTCAATTAAACATACATTCAACCCTCTTGATGCAGCGTCTAATACTATTCCTGCTCCAGTAACACCCCCACCAATAATGATCAAGTCAAAAGTTGTGGCCTGAATAGTATCAAGTTGTTTTTGGCGATCTAGAACTGAAAACCGTAACGTTTTGTCTTGGATTTCTTCTTTATGCAATGTTGTTTTTTTCAATACTATTTCGATTTTTTTGACTCAATAAATTTTGCTCCCATTTCCAAGATGAAAGAATCATTTCTTCAATTGTTCTTTGAGCTTTCCACCCCAATTTTTCTTCTGCAAGTTTAGTTGAAGCATACAATTGTGAAATGTCCCCTGTTCTTCTTTCTGTTATTTCATAATTCAATTTAACTTTGGATACAGTCTCAAAAGTTTGAATCATTTCTAAAACAGAATATCCTTTGTTTGAACCTAAATTAAAAGTTTCAAAAGAAGCTTCTTGTTCCTGCTTTAGCAATCTTTTTAAGGCATAAATATGTGCTTGTGCCAAATCTACAACGTGAACATAATCTCGAATAGCTGTTCCATCTTGAGTTGGATAATCTCCTCCAAAAACCTCTAATTTATCAAGGATTCCCGCTGCAGTTTGGGTAATGTATGGCATTAAATTGTTAGGGATGCCCTTTGGCAATTCTCCAATAATTCCAGATCCATGTGCCCCAATTGGATTAAAATATCGCAATGATATTGATGAAAAATTCGATTCAGTTTTACAATGATCTTCAATAATTTCCTCTCCTATTTTCTTTGTATTTCCATACGGAGAAGAAGGTTGTTTAGTAATACTTTTCTCAGTAATAGGAAGTTCGTCTGGGGTTCCATAAACTGTTGCTGAAGAGGAAAAAATAAGTTTGTTGATTCCATTCTCGGTTTGAGAATTTAATGTATTCAATAAACAATTTAGATTGTTGTGATAATATTTTAAGGGAATATTAATGGATTCGCCAACAGCTTTTAGAGCTGCAAAATGAATCACAGCAAGAGCGTCATTATGTCGTTTGAAAATTTTTGAAGTGACCTCGCTATTTGACAAGTCTACCTTAATAAAAAGTGGTTGCTTACCCGTAATTTGTTTTATTCGACCTAAAGTAGCTTCGGATGAATTGGATAGATTGTCCAAAACAACTACTTCAAATTGATTTTCAATCAATTGAATTACGGTATGTGATCCAATATAACCACAGCCACCCGTCACTATTATTTTACGATTCATAAATTAAATTTAGACATTTTTAAAATTAATTTCGAACAACTCTTATTTGTCATACCTTAAATATACAGACAACTAAACGACAATTAAGCTTTAAATTTGATTAATTGAATTACTAACTTATATTATAAAATGAATCCGTTTACAAAATTATTTTCACAAAAGTTACAAAACATTAACAAACGAATGGGTACTGGTATTACCACATCGTGCTGAGCAACTTTAGAAGAGAAAGGAGGGAAATCTTGAAGTCAAGAGAAGAGATTTCTACAAAAAAGATTGTTATTTGTGTCCTAGTAATATTTCTGCAAAGGGGAAAAAAGTCCCCAGATATTTCTGAACTTTCATCAAAATAGCATTTTGCATTTGCTGAATTTATTTTTAGGCTAACAATACTATATTATGACCTTTTTGATTGTTATTTCGCTTATTCCAGTGGGCTACATCAAATACCAAATAACGATAAAAAACAACAAAATATTAAGATAATTAATCATTTGAAAGTTCTAATTTAGGAAAATTAAAAAAGTGTATCTTT
>JAURBD010000026.1 GCA_030829155.1 Flavobacteriaceae bacterium | reverse complement strand
TTCACTCCTTGCGTTTTTCCCATGATACCCCTCACGGTTTCCTTTTTCTTAAAGCAAGCTAAAAGTTTGCGTAAAGGAGTTTCAAACGCTTTACTCTACGGTTTTTTTATAGTTTTGATCTATGTAATTTTGAGTTTGCCCTTTCATTTTATTGATTCGATCAACCCAGAGATACTGAATTCTATTGCAACCAATGTCTCTTTAAATCTTTTGTTTTTTTCGGTCTTTATTTTATTTGCTTTTTCTTTTTTTGGATACTATGAATTGTCATTGCCCAGCAGTTGGGGAAATTCTTCAGATTCTGGATCTGAAATGCAAGGAGGATTGGGAATATTTTTTATGGCACTCACTTTAGCAATCGTTTCATTTTCTTGTACGGGTCCAATTTTGGGATCCCTTTTGGCTGGAAGTTTGACAACTGATGGTGGTGCTTTTCAGCTCACTGCAGGGATGACAGGTTTTGGTTTTGCTCTGGCATTACCCTTCGCTCTTTTTGCCCTATTTCCCAATGCACTCAATGCCTTGCCCAAATCGGGAGGTTGGATGACCACTGTGAAAGTAGCTCTAGGATTTTTGGAACTTGCACTGGCACTGAAATTTTTATCCAATGCAGATTTGGTTTCTCACTGGGGACTTTTAAAGCGCGAAGTGTTTTTGGGAATATGGCTTCTTTTAGCTTTGGGACTAACTCTATATCTCCTTGGAGTTTATGGGTTTCCACACGATCAAAAAGCTAAGCTTTCAAAAACTAGAATTGCAATAGGGGGGCTCAGTTTAATTTTTACGGTTTACTTATCCATCGGATTAGTTTCCAAAGAAAACACCCTAAAGTTATTGAGTGGTTTTCCTCCACCTGAATTTTACAGCATTTATTCTACCGAAAATGATTGCCCCTTAGGTCTCGATTGTTACAAAGATTTTGAGGAGGGTATGGCAGTTGCCCGCGAATCACAAAAGCCTATCCTCTTGGATTTCACAGGTTGGGCTTGTGTAAATTGTAGAAAAGTTGAAGAAAATATTTGGTCTCAGAAAGATGTTTATCAAATCATAAAAAATGAGGTTGTTTTGATTTCTTTGTACGTAGATGATCGAAAAAAATTGGATGAAGCTTCCCAATTTAATTTTCAATTTCCTGATGGAAGAATTCAGAAAATAAATACAGTTGGAGAACAATGGGCAGCATTTCAGAGCCTTAACTTTAATACTGCATCACAACCCTTTTATGTGTTGATGAAAGCAGACGGGACCCTCCTGAACAGCCCAATACAGTATACCGATGCAAGGTCTTATTATCAGTGGTTATTGGCTGGAATTGTTAATAAATAAATAAACCAAGCTTTGGAAGCTTACCTTTTAATTTGCTAATGAATTTAATATTTACCTCCTAGGCCACTTTCACGGAGATTAGCAACAATAAAAGTAATCCCTCTGCCAAAAACACATGTTCATTTCACTAATGTAAAATGATTAACTTCACAAAAAAAAATGTTTCCAAAATTTAATGGAGGTCCAGCAATAATAATAACGGCCGCTTTTATAGGTCCAGGAACCATTACACTCTGTGTTTTAGCTGGAGTTCAAAATGGATTTTCATTGCTCTGGGCAATGTTGTTGTCCATTTTTATCACCATTTTTATTCAGAACACAACAGCTCGAATTAGTTACACTACCCGAAAAGGGTTAGCCGAGAGTTTACTGCTTCAAACTTTAAATCCAATTTTTAAATTTCTTTTGACATTGCTTTTGATTAGTGCTATTTTCATAGGAAATGCTGCCTATGAAGCAGGAAATTTGTCCGGTGCTTTAATTGGTTTCCAGTCGATTGCAACTGGTGAGGATTTTTATTTTGGCACCCGTTTTGATTTCCTTCCCATTTTTATGGGGACTTTAGTAGCTGTATTGATATTGTTTGGTTCCAATAAGCTTTTAAAAAATGTACTAGTCAGCATTGTTCTTTTGATGAGTGTCTCTTTTTTGATAACCGCTGTATTAACAAAGCCCAATCTGCAAAACCTTGTACATGGAATTTTTATACCCACTTTTAATGCAAAAGACACCCTTACAATTGTTGGTTTATTAGGCACAACTGTTGTACCTTATAATTTGTTTCTTCATGCTGCATTGGTAAAAGGAGAGCATTTTTCGTTACAATCCCTTCAATGGGATACAGTATTTGCTGTTAGTCTAGGAGGTTTGGTATCCTTGTGCATAATAATTTCCGCCGCTGCACTGGAGGGTCAATCGGTTGAGTCCGCTTCAGATTTAGGGCAAGCTTTGGCACCCTTGTATGGCGGTTTTGCAACCACGTTGATGTCTTTGGGTTTGTTTGCTGCAGGGATTACCTCGGCTATTACTGCACCTATGGCAGCCGCATTTGTAGTTTGTGAATGTTTTGGATGGCAAACAAATTCAGTGGGATACAAGAGTATTGCACTTTTGGTTCTCGCAACTGGGGTTATTTTTTCTTCTTTGCAGATTCGATCCATTGAAGTGATTCGATTTGCACAAATCACCAATGGGATTTTACTTCCAGTAGTGGGATTGTTTTTAGTATTTTTGGTTAATAATTCCAAACTGATGCAAGGGAAAACAGCCTCTGTTACTTCCAACATAATTTTATCGTTTATTGAATTATTTTTTCTTTTTTTAGGTATAAAAAGTTTGGGTTTGATTTTTTAATATGTTAACAATCGATCTCAATTGCGATGTGGGCGAAGGAATTGGAAACGACTCCTTGATAATGCCTTACATAAGTTCTTGCAGCATTGCTTGTGGGGGTCATTTCGGTAATCGAAACTCAATTTTAGAATCTTTGATTTTGGCAAAAAAGTACGAGGTAAAAGTTGGGGCTCATCCCGCATATCCAGATCCTAAAAATTTTGGCAGAAAATCAATGTCTTTATCTACACACGAACTAAAACAACATTTGAAACAACAATTAAACCGATTTATGGAATGTTGTGCCCTAACAAAAAGTAGCATTCATCACATAAAACCACATGGGGCATTATACAACGATATGTTTGTCGATAAAATTCCAACGCAAGTTTTTATTGAACTTATTGAAGAGTTTATTCCCGATGTTTATATTTATTGTTCCCCAAGCAGTTTATTAGAAAAAGAATGTCGAAAAGTTGGTTTGAAGGTAAAGTTGGAAGGATTTATGGATCGAGTTTACAACCCCGATGCTACTCTTCGTTCACGTTCTCTAGAAGGAGCAGTTTTAAATGATTTAGATAAAATTGAAAAGCAGCTTATGTTGATGGTTACCCAAAAAAAAGTTCCAATTAGAGCTAACAAAACCATAGACTTGAATGTTCAAACCGTATGTTTACATGGAGATAACCCCAAAGCAGTAGAAATAATCAAGCATGTTCATCCGCTATTAAAAACAAACGGAATTGATGTACACTAAAACAGATTTTAGCTTCAGCAAATTGGGAAATACCCTAATATTAAATTTTCCTTACCGAACTAGCAACAAAGCGTTGCAATTTATTCTTCAGCTGAGGACAGATTTGGGAAAAACATTTGGAAATCAACTGGAAGATATTAGCCTTTCGTTTAACAGCCTCAACCTCTTTTTCATGGGAGAGTTTGATTCCGAAAAAATGCAAAAAAAGATTTTTAGCACTATTAATGATCTTAAAATCATAAATACAAAAGAAACCAAGCTTTGGAAGCTACCCGTTTGTTTTGCTGATGAATTTAATAGTGACCTCTTGGATCATTTTAACGGTGATAAGCAACAAGTAAATACTTATTTAGAACAGTTTATAAAACTGGAATACTGTCTTTTTTTTTATGGTTTTTTGCCTGGTTTTCCATATTTGAGTGGGTTGTCTAAAAAATTGATAATTCCTAGAAAAAAAACTCCTAGTCGATTGACTCTCAAAGGGAGTTTGGCGGTTGGGGCAAGTCAAGTTGGGATTTATCCTCAAGACAGTCCTGGTGGGTGGCACGTGATAGGCAATTGTCCTATACCCTTAATCGACTTTGAGGTATCCCCACCAAACTTTATTGAAGTTGGAGATCGAATCCGATTTTTTGAAATTTCAGAGAAGGAACATCGAGAGGTTTTGTTTGCAATTCGAAACAAAAAAACACACACTTTATTAAATCAAGTGACTCATGATTGAAGTTATAGATCCAGGTTTTTATACTTCCATCCAAGATCGTGGTCGAATGGGATATCGACATTTGGGGATTCCCATTTCGGGTGCAATGGATCGTAAAGCATCTGATCTAGCACATTCACTTCTGGGAATCAAAAACGATACAACCTTAATTGAATGCACCTTAGTTGGCCCAATTTTGCGTTTTCATGAGTCTTGTTCACTTGTAATAACAGGTGCTCAAATGGAAACCTTTCTAAATAATATACCAATCACAAACAATGAGGTTGTTGCTGTAAATTCTGGAGATATTTTGAAGTTGAGACAAGTCCTTAACGGAATACGAACCTATGTGAAAATTAATCATTCCCTGATTATTCCTAAAATTTTGGGCAGTACCTCTTTTTACCATCCCATTACTTGCGAAGCAGTACTCAAAAAAGAAACCAATCTTTTTTGGTTAAAATCCAAAACAAGTTTTCAAATCAAAAATTCACGTATTCGAGTAAAAGACGATTATTTGTTTTCTGATGAATTGGAAGTTGAGAAAGGGCCAGAATATGAGTTGTTTGAAGATTTATTGAAAAAATCTTTAACAGTAGCTAAATTTAAAATTATAAGTCAGAACCGAATGGGATATCGTGTAAAAACTCCCTTTAAATCAAAATCTAAGTCAATGCTAAGTTGCGCTGTCCAACCGGGTACTGTCCAAATGACACCCTCTGGAACCCTATTAATTGCTGGAATGGATGGGCAAGTGTCGGGGGGTTATCCAAGAATCTTTCAACTATCCGAAGACGCTCTCAGTACTTTATCCCAGAAAAAAGCGGGAGATAAAATATCATTTAAACTTCACGATAAACCTCTTCAAAAGGAATTCTAAAACGTGTCCCGTATATCCCTCCCTCAGCTCGGTGTCCACAACCAATAATCATATTTATTTCAGCCTTTTTGGGTAAACCTAGAATTTTTTTAACCCTTTTAGAATCTAACCCTTCCATAGGACAAGTGTCATAACCCAATGCTGCCATACTGATCATAAAGTTTTGTGCAGCAAGAGCAGCACTTTTATGGGCAATAACTCTAAGATCACCCAAACTAACCTCTCGATACATTGGGCGAAACAGTCCCATTGAATTGGCTAATAACTTTTTAAGCAATCCTAAGAATCCAAAAAAATCACTATAAACCATAGGAACTATTTTTTTGTAATAGTCCATAGATTTTTTTTCATCTCTGAAGTTCTTTACTTTTTGATTTCCAAACTGCTGTTCAAGAAACTTAATGTTTGATGCTACTCTTTTTTTCCATAAGTCTTTTCGAACAACAGCGACCACTAGTTGAGATGCAGTTGCTGCTGCTGATTGATTAAAGCAAGCGGTAGCTATTTCTTTTAGGGTTTCGACTTTGGTAATGTGATAAAATTCCCATAGCTGAAGATTACTACTTGTTGGAGCCAGTGTAGCTTGTTGGATGCATGATCTAACTTCCTCTTTATTCAGTGTTTTACTTGCATCGTATTTTCGTACTGATCTTCTAAATTTAATAGCCTTACTAACTGTTTTTTCTGTCATTTTTTCTTACAAAAATAGGATATTATTGTTATGTGAAAACATAAACCCAATTTCATAAATCGTTTTTATTTTATGGATAAAACAATAAAACAAGCGAATAAATCAAAATTATCTAAATTCTTTAGTTAAAGCTTAAAAATTATGTGCTATTAATAAAAGCAGTTCTTTTGGTTCATAGAGTCGTTTTTTTTGTTTTATTTTGTTCCTTATTTTATGCGTAGTTAATGAACTTGAATATCGTTTATTTTTATAATTAAATAATTGTATTATAATATTTTATAAATAAATAATGATTTTAGATCTAGGGCATTTTTGAAAAAAAAAATACCACTCTTTTTTTAGTGTCATAATTTCGAATTAGATTTTAAACAGAATGGAATATAATAAGTTCAGTAAAGCGGTTACTCAAGACCCTACTCAACCCGCCGCTCAAGCCATGTTGTACGCAATTGGATTGACGGATGAAGATTTTAAAAAGCCTTTAATAGGCATAGCATCAACAGGTTATGAAGGCAACCCATGCAATATGCACCTCAATGATTTGTCGGTTGATATCAAAAAGGGGGTACAAGCTTCGGATTTGGTTGGGCTTATTTTTAATACCATTGGAGTGAGTGACGGTATTTCTATGGGTACTCCCGGAATGAGATTTTCACTCCCCTCCCGAGATGTGATAGCAGATTCAATGGAAACGGTAGTTCAAGCAATGTCATATGATGCATTGGTCACAGTAGTAGGATGTGATAAAAACATGCCCGGTGCTTTGATGGCTATGTTGCGATTAAACCGACCCTCAATACTTGTATATGGAGGAACTATCGCGCCCGGTTGTCACAAAGACAAAAAATTGGATGTTGTGTCGGCTTTCGAAGCTTGGGGTGAAAAAGTTGCTGGTACTATTGATGAAAATGAATTCAAACAAGTTGTTCGAAACGCCTGTCCTGGCGCAGGTGCATGTGGGGGTATGTACACCGCGAATACTATGGCCTCAGCTATTGAGGCTTTGGGAATGGCATTGCCCTATAATTCTTCTAATCCAGCAATCAGTAGGCACAAAAAAGTAGAATGCGAAAAAGTTGGTTCAGCCCTAAATCATTTAATAGAAAATGATATTAAGCCCTTAGATATAGTAACCAAAAAATCATTGGAGAACGCAATTCGTTTGGTAGCTGTTTTAGGGGGATCAACCAATGCAGTGTTGCATTTTTTGGCAATAGCCAAAGCTGCACAAATCGAATTTAGTTTAGATGATTTTCAAGTAATAATGGATGCTACTCCATTTTTAGCAGATCTTAAACCTAGTGGGAAATATCTTATGAAAGATTTACACAATATAGGTGGGGTACCGGCAGTTTTAAAATTCATGTTAGCAGAAGGTATGTTACACGGAGAATGCCTTACAGTTACTGGTAAAAGCTTAGCCGAAAACTTAGCATTAGTGGAAGACCTTAAAGAAGGACAAGATTTAATTCATTCTATAAATAACCCCATCAAAGCATCAGGTCATATTCGTATCCTCAAGGGGAATATTGCTCCGGAAGGATCTGTAGCAAAAATCACAGGAAAAGAAGGATTATTGTTTAAAGGACCAGCTCGTGTTTATGATAGCGAATATCAAGCCAATGAAGGAATTGGAAAAGGAGAAGTTCAAAAAGGTGATGTGATTGTAATTCGATATGAAGGTCCAAAAGGAGGCCCAGGAATGCCCGAGATGTTAAAGCCAACTGCTGCGATTATGGGTGCTGGCTTGGGTAAAGATGTTGCACTAATTACGGACGGTCGTTTTTCTGGAGGAACACACGGTTTTGTGGTTGGACATATTGTCCCTGAAGCCCAAGAGGGCGGAGCTATTGGACTGATCCACAATGGAGATATTATTGAAATAAATGCAGAGACCAATACGTTGAATGTTTTGGTAAGTGACCAAGATTTATCAATAAGAAAAGCAAATTGGAAAGAACCACCATACAAATTTGAAAGAGGGATATTATACAAATACATTAAAAATGTTTCTACAGCTTCAGAAGGTTGTGTAACGGACGAGTTTTAAAATGAAAAATCAAGAAACCAATCATATTTCAGGAGCGGAAGCTGTTATCCGTTGCCTCTTAGCTGAAAAAGTAGATCTAATCTATGGTTATCCAGGTGGGGCTATTATGCCCATCTACGATGAGCTTTATAAATACTCTGATGTTCTTCAGCATATTTTAACTCGACACGAGCAAGGAGCTACCCATGCAGCTCAAGGATATGCAAGAACTTCGGGTAAGGTTGGTGTAGCAATGGCTACTTCGGGCCCAGGAGCTACAAATTTGGTTACTGGTATTGCAGATGCTCAAATTGATTCTACGCCAATGGTTTGTATTACAGGCCAAGTAGGTTCTCATTTATTGGGTTCAGATGCCTTCCAAGAAACCGATATAATTGGTATTTCTACACCAGTTACAAAGTGGAATTACCAAATAACTAAGGCCAGCGAAATCCCTGAAATATTAGCAAAAGCTTTTTATATTGCTAGATCGGGAAGACCTGGACCGGTTTTGATTGACATTACCAAAGATGCACAATTCGATCTATTCGATTTTACTTACAAAAAATGTAAAGCTGTTCGAAGCTACACTCCGATTCCGGCTCTAGAGCAAGACCAAGTATCGGCTGCGGCGGCAGCAATCAACAAGGCTGAAAAGCCGATGATCATTTGGGGACAAGGAGTTATTCTGGGTCAAGCTGAAGAGGAGTTCAAAAACTTTGTTGAAGCCACGGGAATTCCAGCTGCATGGACAATTCTGGGGCTATCGGCCTTGTCTACAAAACATCCGCTAAATGTCGGTATGGTTGGAATGCACGGAAACTATGGACCTAATATTCTTACCAATGAATGCGATGTTTTGATTGCAGTGGGAATGCGGTTTGACGACCGAGTAACAGGTAATTTAAATACTTATGCCAAACAGGCTACCATTGTTCATCTCGAAATTGATCCTTCAGAAGTAAATAAAAATGTTGAAGCACATTATCCAGTTTTGGGGAATTGCAAAGAAAGTTTACCCTTGTTAACTTCTTTAGTAAAGCACAAAGAATACAAGAACTGGAAACAGCTTTTTAAGAATCATATGCAAACAGAATATGAAAGTGTTATCCAAGGAGATATATTGCCAACAAAAGAGGGCTTGACAATGGGAGAAGTAATTGTTGGGATCAATAAACATACAAAAGGAGATGCTGTATTTGTTACTGATGTTGGTCAACATCAAATGATTGCTTGTCGATATGCTGAGTTTGTCCGATCAAAGAGTAATGTAACCTCAGGAGGTCTAGGAACCATGGGATTTGCACTTCCTGCAGCCATTGGTGCCAAAATGGGTGCACCCGATAGAGAAGTAGTCGCAGTTATTGGGGATGGGGGCTACCAAATGACCATTCAAGAATTGGGAACAATTTTTCAAAACAAAACAGCGGTCAAAATTGTGGTTTTGAATAATGACTATTTGGGAATGGTTCGCCAGTGGCAACAACTGTTTTTTGATAAGCGTTATGCTTCAACAGAAATGATTAATCCCGATTTCGTTACCATTGCAAAAGGCTACAACATCAAAGCGGAACGAGTAAACAAACGAGAAGATTTAGATGTAGCAATAAGTACGATGATTGCTTCTGATGAACCCTATTTTCTTGAAGTTTGTGTAGAAAAAGAAGCTAATGTGTTTCCAATGATACCTACGGGAGCATCAGTTTCAGACATAAGATTAAAATAAATGAGCGATTTCACAAAATATACCATCTCGATTTATACTGAGAACAATATCGGTTTACTCAACCGAGTATCTGCAATTTTTTTAAAAAGGCACATCAATTTCATAAGTTTATCCACTTCACAATCGGAAATCCCCGATGTTTTTCGATTCATCATTGTGGTAAAAATGACAGAGGCAGGTGTCAAAAAGATTGTACAGCAAATCGAAAAGCAAATCGATGTAATTAGAGCTTACTATCATACCGATGAAGAAACGATTTTTCAGGAGTCTGCACTTTATAAAGTAAAATCAAGTTCATTGTTTGAAGAACGTCAGATTCAAAATACAATCAAAAACAGTAATGCAAATATCGTTACCGTTTCTCCTGATTTTTTTGTAATCGAAAAAACAGGTTTTCGACATGAAACAGAAGAACTTCGAGAATCACTTGAACCCTTTGGACTTATGCAGTTTGTTCGATCGGGAAGAATTTCCATAACCAAAGAAAAAATGGGGATCTCAGAAATTTTAAATACATTTAAACAACAACATAAAGACTAAAACAACAACAATGGCAAATTATTTTAATAAACTCTCACTTAGAGAACAACTCAATCAACTAGCTCAATGTCGATTTATGGATGCTTCAGAATTTGAAGACGGTATCGAAGCCTTGGCTGGAAAGAAAATTGTAATTGTAGGATGCGGTGCTCAAGGTCTCAACCAAGGGTTGAATATGCGAGATTCAGGATTGAATATTGCTTATTCACTTCGTCAAGGGGCAATAGATCAAAAAAGAACATCTTTTAACAATGCGGTAGACAACGATTTTTCTGTTGGAAGTTATGAGGAAATGATTCCAGATGCAGATGTTGTGATTAATCTAACCCCAGATAAAAATCATACTTCAGTTGTTCAAGCAGTAATGCCCTTGATGAAAAAGGGAGCAACGCTTTCTTATTCTCACGGTTTTAATATTGTTGAAGAAGGAACTAAGGTACGGGAAGATCTAACTGTAATTATGGTTGCGCCAAAGTGTCCAGGATCAGAGGTAAGAGAGGAATACAAAAGAGGTTTTGGAGTTCCAACACTTATTGCAGTTCACCCTGAAAATGACCCACAAGGTCAAGGCTTAGTTCAGGCAAAAGCTTATGCAGTGGCTACTGGAGGTCATCGAGCTGGAGTTTTAGAATCTTCCTTTGTGGCTGAGGTGAAATCCGATTTGATGGGAGAGCAAACTATTCTTTGTGGAGTGTTGCAAACTGGTTCTATATTATGTTTTGATAAAATGATAGAACAAGGAATTGATGCATCTTATGCAGCAAAACTAATACAGTTCGGTTGGGAAACCATTACAGAAGCACTCAAGCACGGTGGAATTACCAACATGATGGATCGTTTATCTAATCCTGCAAAAATCAAAGCATTTGAGCTTTCTGAGGAATTAAAAGAAATCATGGAACCCTTGTTTCACAAGCATATGGATGATATTATGTCGGGACATTTTTCTAAGACAATGATGGAAGATTGGGCCAATGATGATAAAAATTTATTGGGTTGGAGAGCGGCTACTGGTGAAACAGCATTTGAAAAAACCAAGGTAACAGACCAAGAAATTTCAGAACAAGAATTTTTTGATCATGGAATATTAATGGTTGCTTTTGTGCGAGCAGGAGTAGAATTAGCATTCGATACTATGGTTGCAGCAGGAATTAAAGAAGAATCGGCTTATTATGAATCTTTGCACGAGACGCCTTTGATTGCCAATACGATTGCACGTAAAAAATTATTTGAAATGAATCGTGTTATTTCAGATACGGCAGAATACGGGTGTTATTTATTTGACCATGCTTGTAAGCCAATGCTAACAGATTTCATGAAAAAGATAAATACAAATGTAATTGGAACTGCTTATGCAGTAGACCAAAACAATTGTGTAGATAACAAACAACTCATCGATATTAACGAAATCATTCGTTTTCATCCCATCGAAATGATAGGACATGAACTTCGTGATTCTATGACAGCGATGAAAAAAATCGTGTAAATATTGCAAAATAAACCTACAATATTAGGAGTTCAAAAAGCGTTAAAATTGATAGCAGAAGTAGCGCTTGAGTCTCCTTTGCAATTTAATGAACGCCTCTCAAATTCTTTTTCATCTTCTATTTACCTCAAACGTGAAGATCAACAACAGGTACGTTCTTTTAAGATAAGAGGTGCATTTAATAAAATAAATTCGCTATCAGAAAGTGAACTTCAAAAGGGAATTGTTTGTTCCAGTGCAGGAAACCATGCACAAGGTTTTGCTTTTTCTTGCAATCAACTTAAAATATCAGGTACCGTTTTTATGCCAATACCTACTCCCAGCCAAAAGGTGGAACAGGTAAAAATGTTTGGGGGACCCCACGTGTCAATTGTTTTGGGAGGTGACACCTATGATGATTCACAAAAGGCAGCATTAGAGCATTGTAAAAAACAAAATCAAGTTTTTGTCCACCCCTTTGATGATGTTGATGTAATTGAAGGTCAAGGGACCATTGCAATTGAGATGATAAAACAAGCAAACAAACCCCTAGACTATGTTTTTATTCCCATAGGAGGTGGGGGTTTAATTTCTGGAATGCTTACAGTTTTTAAAAATTTATCTCCCCAAACCAAAATAATAGGAGTAGAACCTCTTGGTGCACCCTCCATGAAAATTTCTCTTCAAAATAAAAAAAACACTAGACTAGAGAAAATCGATAAATTTGTTGATGGCGCCGCTGTTCAAAGGGTAGGAGACTTAAGTTTTGAGATTTGCCAAAATCTTTTAGATGATTGTATTACTGTGGATGAAGGTAGAATTTGTCAAGAAATTTTAGATTTGTACAACAAAGAAGGAATTGTAGCAGAACCTGCTGGAGCATTGTCTATCGCAGGGATAGAACAATATGCTTCAGAAATTAAAGGTAAAGAAGTAGCTGCTATCTTATGTGGAGGAAACAATGATATTACTCGAACTCCTGAAATAGAAGAACGGGCATTGCTTCATGCTCAACTAAAGCATTACTTTATTGTTCGCTTTCCACAACGAGCTGGAGCGCTCAAAGATTTTGTAACGAATGTTTTAGGTCCTGATGATGATATTACTTACTTTGAATTTACTAAAAAGAGTAATCAACATTTTGCTCCAGCTGTGCTGGGAGTTGAATTGAAGAAAGTCACAGATTTTGAATCCCTTCTTTATCGTATGAAAGCACAAGGTTTTTTTGGTGAATATCTTAATGACAAACCCGATTTGTTTCAGTTTTTAAAAAACTAAAGGAATTCCAAACTTAAAAAGTAGGATTAAAATTAAAACTGAAATACAATTGATTATTATTCCTATTCGTGCCATTTCATGAACTTTTACATACCCACTAGCAAATACAATTGCATTGGGAGGTGTTGCCATGGGAAGCATAAAAGCACAACTACTTGCAATTGTTACTGGAATCAATAGATAGAGAATTGGGACTTCCAAACCAATTGCGATCCCTGCAACTACTGGTGCTAGTACTGCAACTAAAGCTACGTTACTCATCAATTCTGTCATAAATAACATTAAAATAATCAGAAGAGATGAAGTTAAGAGCACACTAAAGTTTCCATCAGCGATGTAGTTTGTAATCAAAGAAACAATTCCAGTAGAAGACATTCCTTTTGCTAAAGCTAATCCTCCACCAAATAGTATTAAGATTCCCCAAGATAATTTTTGGGTGTCTTTCCATTCTAGGATAAACTCACCCTTTTTTAAATTTACAGGAATAGCAAAAAGTGCTAATGCTCCAATAATACTGATGATTGTATCCGAAAGTTTTAGCAAGGGAAATATCGAATTGATCAGTGTTCTAAAAATCCATAAGGACACAATTATTCCAAAAACCCACAGTACTTGTTTTTCCCGAGGTGAAATACCCCCCAGTTTTTTGAGTTCCTCATCAATGACATTATTGGTGGTTTTAAATTGTAAATCTTTAGTGGGAAAAATCCAGTGTACGAGTACTATATAAATGATGGTAATCAAAATTAATGCAAAAGGGAGTCCAATCATCATCCACTTTACGAAAGAGATTTGAATTTGATATTCATTTTCAAGAAGACCTATAAGTACCGAGTTTGGCGGAGTTCCTATAACCGTAGCTATTCCACCAGCGTTAGCTGAAAATGCAATTCCTAGCATTACACTTAACGCAAAATTTTTTTGTTTTTTATTAGGGTTTTCATTTTCATTGGTTAATAAATGAATAACTGATAAGGCAATAGGCAACATTACTACAGTACTTGCTGTGTTGCTGATCCACATACTCATAGAAGCAGTCGCGATCATAAAACCTAGAATTACTTTATTGGGGGTAGTTCCCGTTTTTTTGATAATAGTTAAGGCAATTCTTCGGTGTAAGTTTACTTTTTCCAGCCCTAAGGCTAAAACAAATCCACCAAAAAATAAAAAGACAATGGAACTTCCATAATTAGCACCGACATCATTGAACTCCATTACTCCACTCAAAGGAAACAATATTAAAGGAAGTAAAGAAGTTACTGAAATAGAAACAGCTTCCGTAATCCACCAAACGATCATCCAGCTGGCACAGGCAAGGACAGCACTAGCTTCAAATGATAAATTTACAATGGGTACGCGTATAAACAGTAAAAACAACAATGGACCTAAAAATAGACCTATTGTTTTTGAAACCAATAAATTATTCATGCTTTTATACTTATTATTACAATTTAAAGATAGTAGTGTTTTATTTGTCTAACAAGTTTTAGTTTGAGCTAATTTTATATTAGAAGACCTGCCTACAATATTTTTGTTTATTATTTTTGATTTTTAATCTGTTACCTAATTATATTGTAAAATAAAATTCTTAATTTAGTTTAATATTTAAAATAAAAGATTAAACAAAATAATCTTATGACGCAACAATCTAAAAGCAATAAAGTTTCTCCCCCAAAGTTTAATTCGCCTATTCATTGTGATCAATACCTTGTTGATGGTGTATTGCATACATGGAAAGGAAATACCAGTAAAGTATATTCGACAATACATTCTGAAGACAAGAAAGGGGCTATTAGTCCAACACTTTTAGGTTCTATTCCCGATATGGAAACAGATACTGCATTGACTGCCTTAGGTGCTGCCGAAAAGGCATTCAATCGAGGCCAAGGAGTTTGGCCAACAATGAAAGTAAAAGATCGATTACGCTGTTTAGTTTCATTTGCAGAAAAAATGAAGCAATCTAGAGAACAGGTTGTAGAATTATTGATGTGGGAGATTGGCAAGAACAAAACTGATTCTTACAAAGAGTTTGATCGTACTGTAGACTATATATATGACACTGTTGAAGCTTATAAAAAACTTGATCGCAAAAGCGCTAAGTTTGATAAACAATCCGGAATTCACGCTCACATAAGAAGAGGGCCTTTAGGAGTTGTATTGTGCTTGGGGCCTTATAATTATCCCCTAAACGAAACCTTTTGTTTACTTATTCCTGCAATTATTATGGGAAATACAGCGATTTTTAAACCTGCAAAGCACGGGGTTTTACTCATCACCCCCTTACTCAATGCTTTTCAAGAAAGTTTTCCTCCAGGAGTAGTTAATATACTATTTGGACGTGGACGGAAGATTGCTTCACCAATAATGGAAACAGGTAAAGTTGATGTTTTGGCATTAATTGGCCATAGCTCTTCTGCTGTTGCTTTGCAAGATTTGCATCCAAATAAGAATCGGCTTCGATTGGTTCTAGGTTTGGAAGCCAAAAATCCAGGAATTATACTACCTGATGCAGATTTAGACTCTACCATAAAAGAATGTATTTCTGGAACCCTTTCCTACAATGGACAACGATGTACAGCACTTAAAGTACTCTATGTTCATGAATCCATAGTTGATGAATTCAATAAACATTTTTCGAAAGCAGTGGATGCTTTGAAATTTGGATTGCCTTGGGAAGAGGATGTTTTCTTGACTCCCTTGCCAGAACCTAGAAAACCAACATACATTCAAGAATTGATCAAAGATGCTGTTTCTAAGGGCGCCAAAATTATGAATAAGAAAGGTGGAGAGCTAACCGAAAATTACTCTTTTCCAGCAGTTCTATATCCTGTCAACAAAGAAATGAATGTCTATCACGAAGAGCAATTTGGTCCTGTGGTTCCTATCATATCTTACAGTGATATTAACGAACCCTTGGATGCAATGGCTGCCTCAGAGTATGGACAACAAGTAAGTCTTTTTGGAAGAGATGTTCGAAAACTTGCTCCATTAATTGATGTATTATCAAATTTGGTTTGTCGTGTTAATCTCAATAGTGCATGCCAGCGCGGACCAGATGTTTACCCTTTTACAGGGCGAAAAAATTCTGCTGTAGGAACGCTTAGTGTTTTTGATGCCTTAAGGTCGTTTTCAATACGTACTTTTGTAGCCGCTAAAGATAATCCATACAACAATGAAATATTGGATGCTTTAATGGATTCCAAAGAATCTAATTTTGTGAATACGGAGTATCTCCTCTAATTTTTACCTTTTTTTAACCAAAAGGTGTGTTTGAAAATACTAAGGTAAATTTGCATAAGCCCAGTACATCAGAACAAATTGAATGATTAAGCGTAACCATAAAAGCCACAGGGATACCCCCAGTCGATTTTCAGGAAACAACATATTTACGTGTACTAACAAGAAGACTGCTAGCATTGCAATAATACCAATCAATGAAATTGCTCTTGTACTTGGAAAAAAAATCCCCAAGCCTAAAACTATTTCTGCTACACCGCTCCAAAGAATAAGAGCATTGTGGGCTGGTAAAAATTTTGGCATTAGTGGTCTGTAAAATCCAGTATGTGTAAAGTGAATGATTCCTAGGATAAAATAAATTCCACCCATTAGATATAGTTGAATGAAGTTCATAGATTTTCTTTTTCAGATAAATCAAGGGTTTCCAAATCAAATTCCTTCATAAAATTTAAGAGATGGTTTAAGCTTTCTTCTGGTCGTTCTTCCATAGGGACATGTCCGGTTTCTTTCATGATAACCAATCGACTGTTGGGAAGTTTAGCTTCAAATTTTGAGCCATTTTCTAAAGGAATCCAAATATCATTTTCTCCCCAAAGAATCAGAGTTGGCGTGTTTATTTTTTCTAATAGATCTGTTTGATCTTTGAAAACTATTTTTGATCTTTTTATAAATGCATCTCTACTTCCTTCTCTCAAAATCATATGATGATAACGGTCAACTAGTTCTGAGGTTATTTTTGAATCATCATAATACACTTGTTCAAGATTTTCTTTGATAAAGGATTTAGGAGTGATGTGTCTTAATAGTAGATTGAGAATGGGAATCTCTGCTAGTCTAAACACAAGAGGTTTTTCTTTGTCTGATGGGAACCCTCCAGGATCAATTAGTATCAACTGTTTTACTTGTTTTTGATGATTTGAGGTATAATGCCAAGCAATAGAGCCTCCCAATGAATTTCCTGCTAAAGCAAACTCTGAAACCCCAATTTTATTGGTAAAGGATTCTAAAAACCGATTGTAGCTTTCTAAATCGTAAGAATTATTTTCAGTTGCTCCAGTCAAACCAAAAGCAGGCAAATCCATCCGAATTACTCGGTAGTTTTCGATTAAATTTTCAGTCCAAACATCCCATGTATGAAGAGAGGCACTTGTACCGTGAATTAAAATAATTGGAAAACCTTCTCCTTGATCTTTGTAGTGAACCTCCGATTCATTAATTGAAATGAATTGAGATTGAGAATCTGAATAAAGTTCTTTTAAGGTTTCAGCATCAATATCTGAGTTTCTAAAAAAAATAAATATAATAAGGATCAAACCAATAAAAAGAGAACAAAATTTTAAAAAGCTTTTTATGAATTTGTTTTTGTTCATGGCCTGAAAATCTTTTATTAAATTCATTTACTAAGTTAAATGAATTTTTAATGAATTTAATTATTATATGATTTCTTTCAATAAAAAAAAGACAAAAACAATTGTAATCAAGATGTTAATAAATTTTTATTGGTAGCGGGAGAAATTGCAATGTAACATCATCTTGGGCCAACTTGTGTCCAATAGGGGTTGATACAAGTACCTTTTATTGAAAGAAGTTCCGTGTGAGCTATCAAGGCAATTATGGCTTCTAATTTAGCACTCAATGGTAATCCAGAGGAAGCAATTATAAATTTTGATTAGGTAGTGAAAACCAAAATAGAAAAGGGATTAGCTATGA
>JAURBD010000044.1 GCA_030829155.1 Flavobacteriaceae bacterium | reverse complement strand
TTGTTGGCTCAGCTTGGAAAAACACGTTTTTTCAATAAGATAAAACCAACCCCTTTAGATGAGGCGATTAGCCTTACATGGTTTTTGGAGAATGTTTTTTATGAATCTGCTGCGGTCATATATAACTATATAGAACAGCACATTTTTGAAGGAGAATCCATAGATAATTCAATCTTTGATTTAGGCTTTTGGCCTGGAGGTGATCGTGATGGAAACCCATTTGTTACTCCTCAAATAACATTGAAAACTGCCGAAAAATTGAGGTTTACAATCCTGAGAAATTATTACAGAGATTTACGCAAACTTAAAAGAAAAATAACGTTTGATGAAGTTGATCAAAAAATAAGTGATTTAGAATCAACTTTGTATCATACCTTATTTGAGCCAGAAAAAATAGGAGAAATTAGTTCAGAATTTGTAATTCATGAATTAATGCAAATAGAGACAATTATAAAGGAAAAGCACAACAGTCTTTATTTGAAAGAAATAATTGACCTTAGAAATAAAGTTAAGCTTTTTGGTTTTCATTTTGCTTCCCTGGATATCCGTCAAGACTCTCGAGTTCATAATCATGTTTTTGAAACCATTGTTTCGCATCCAAAAATACAAGACCATGTTTCAGGTTTACCCTCAAATTATTTAAATCTCGATTTAGATGAACGTCTAGTTATTTTACCTCAATTAACTGGAAAGGTGCCTGAGTCGCTTTTTGATGATGATATCGTTAAACATACCTTGGGCTCTATTTACGCGATGAAAGCCATTCAAAAGCGAAATGGAGAAAAAGGATGTAATCGATATATAATCAGCAATTGCCAAAGTATAGAGAATATGTTGCAGCTATTTGCTTTACATCGCATTTGTGGCTGGGAAAAACCAACTGTTGATCTAATTCCTCTTTTTGAAACAGTTGATGATTTAAGAGCTTCTCAAAAAATCATGAATGCTTTATATTCAAATCCTGTGTACAAAAAGCACTTACAAAGCCGAAACATGAAGCAAACCATCATGCTAGGTTTTTCTGACGGTACAAAGGACGGAGGTTATTTTATGGCGAATTGGAGTATTTACAAAGCCAAAGAGGAATTATCTGACGTATCAAACGATTTTGGAGTTTCTGTTGCATTTTTTGATGGACGAGGAGGTCCACCAGCAAGAGGAGGAGGGAATACGCATCACTTCTACGCCTCGATGGGGAGCCGTATTCAAGCTGACGACATTCAATTAACCGTTCAAGGACAAACCATTAGTTCAAATTTTGGTACTCTGGATTCCAGTCAATTTAACCTCGAACAGTTGTTGAGTTCTGGAATTTCAAATCAAGTATTTAAAAATGATGACAATCATTTAGCCGATGTAGATCGTAAAACTATGCAACAATTAGCCGAAATTAGCTATCAAGCTTACAGTGATTTTAAATCACATCCAAAATTTGTTCCCTATTTAGAAAACATGAGTACTCTTAAATACTATTCAAAAACCAACATAGGAAGCCGTCCTTCTAAAAGAGGAAGTTCAAAAGAGCTAAACTTTTCAGATTTAAGAGCAATTCCTTTTGTTGGAAGTTGGAGTCAATCAAAACAAAATGTTCCTGGCTTTTTTGGTGTAGGTTCAGCTATTGAATCATTTGATATCAGGGGAGAGTTTAATAAAGTAGATTCATTATACAAAAATTCAGCATTTTTTAGAACCTTGATAGCAAATAGTATGATGAGTTTAACAAAATCGTTTTTTAAACTTACTGCTCACATAGCGAAAGACAAAGAGTTTGGAGAGTTTTGGAACATCATACACAACGAGTATATTTTATCTAAACAAATGCTTTTAAAACTTACAGGGTATTCTGAATTAATGGAAGATCAACCAGCAGGAAAACATTCCATCGAAATGCGGGAGGCAATAGTTCAACCCTTGTTGACAATACAACAATATGCTTTGAGTTCTATTCATGAGTTAAATGAATCCGGTAAGCATTCTGAAAAACAAAAAGAAGTTTTTGAAAAGTTAGTTACTCGGTCTTTATTCGGAAACATAAACGCAAGCAGAAATTCTTGTTAAAATTTACTTTCTGAATAATACCGAAATGCTTTTTTAAATAAATCTGAAGGCACTTCAACATCTACAATTGGCTTGCCAATTGCTTCTAAAAGTACAAACTTAATTTTACCGTGGCTATTCTTTTTGTCGTACTGTAAAAGCTGTAATATGGAATCTATTTTTTCTTCGGTAAAATCTACTTTAGGGTAAATTGAGTCAAAAACATCTTTAATATTGTCACATTCTTCTATACTCAAATTAGTTAATTGAGTTGAGAGATAAGCTTCTAAAATCATTCCTACAGCAATAGCTTCACCATGAAGCAAAGTAGTTGATTCCTTATGAGTCAAGCAAAAAGATTCAATGGCATGTCCAAGAGTATGTCCGAAATTAAGTATTTTTCGAACTCCGTGTTCATACGGATCTTCAGAAACAACTTGATGTTTTATACTCACCGAATGATGAATCAATTCTTTAATTTCATCAGTGCTGATTTTTTTAAAATTGGAAAGTTTATTCCAATACATTTTATCTTGAATTAATCCATGTTTTAACATTTCTGCATATCCACTTCTATATTCTTCTGAAGGAAGAGTATTCAAATATCTTGGGTCAATCAAAACCATTTTTGGATTTACAATCACCCCGACCTGATTCTTTAAAGCTCCCAAATCTACTCCAGATTTTCCTCCAACAGAGGCATCAACCATAGAAAGTAAAGTAGTAGGAATGTTTATAAAATCTATTCCTCTTTTAAATGTTGATGCTACAAAGCCACCAAGATCTGTTACTACTCCTCCTCCAAGGTTGATTAATAAACTTTTGCGATCTGCTCCTAACTCGGACAGAGCTTTCCAAACTCCAGAGCAGGTTTCAATGTGTTTGTGTAATTCTCCTGCATCTATTGAAATAATTTCGACTGTATTTTTAGTGTTAAATTCACTTAAAAATTCTTTTAGACAAAGTTTCTCAGTATGGATGTCAACTAGAATAAAAATCGAAGAATATTGATGTTTATTTACAAAATAGTTTAATATAAGATATTGTTTTTCAGAGAATTCAACGTTGTATCCCTTTGCCGCAATATGTTTCATCAATATTATTTTTTTTTGTAAAAATAAGCATTTTATTTAAGTATAAGCCCTATGTTTGAAATACCCTAAATTAATAAAACACTATTTTTATTTATGAAAGGTCAGTCCGTTTTTATGAGCTGGTTTTTTTTAAATAAAACGGGTAAGTATTTAGTCTAGAACCTCAATTTTTAAAATTGTAGCAGTTTTTTCACAATTCTCTATTCTCAAAACGTAATTAATTAATTTCAATTCAGTTTCGATTTGATAAACCTTACAACTATCTTTTGATGTGTTACTGGATCTAAAATCTACAGCTGAATATTTAACCAAAGAATAAATGGAAAGTGAATCTAGCTGAATTATGGGTTTAATATCTGACGCAAATCTCCATTCTTTTTTAGAAAGATCATTAAGTACTCGTGCTTCTGGGCTATAATTGCACTGCGTCCTTTTACCATTAAAAAAAAAAGCTAAAAAAATTAGACCAGCTGAAAAGCCACCCAAATAATACCCCAATCTTTTTAAAAAACTCATATTTAAAATTTAGGTAAAAATAATGCTCTTTTAAATTATATGAAGTTAATCTTTCGTGTATTTTGGTCTAAATAATCCAATTCAATACAGTGAACTTGATCGGGAAGTAAAGATTTTATTTTATCAGGCCATTCAATTAAGCATATATAGCCTGAATCCAGATATTCTTCAGCTCCAAAATCAAAAGCCTCTTCTTCTGATTCGAGTCGATAACAATCAAAATGAAATATGCTTTCTTGAGAAGAAGTTTTATATTCATTTACAAGTGAAAACGTTGGACTACTGACCGTGTCAATTACTCCCAAATGCTTGCAAAAAGAATTTATCAAAGTAGTTTTTCCTACTCCCATAGAACCTTTAAACAAGAAAATATTGTATTCAGAAAGGGATATTATTTTTTGAACTGTAGCATCAATTTTCTTTAATTGATATGTTTGAGTCATTTAATATTGCTTTTTGGCTTCAAAACTACAAAAGGAATTATTATTTCTTCCATAGATATTCCTCCATGTTGGTAACTATTATTATATAGGGCAGCATAATGATGGAAGTTTTTGGGATAAACAAAGTAGCTGTAATCTAATGCAAAAATGAATTTACTGTTAATACTGATTTTAGGTAACCCAATATTTTTTGGCTCATTGACTTCAAAAACCTTATTCGAATTATAGGTTAAACTCCTTCCCGTTTTATATCTCAAATTTAAACTAGATTCTTTGTCTCCAATTACTTCAATAGCTTGGGAAACGTTTATTGTACCATGATCTGTTGTTAGTATCAATTGATAATTATATTCACTAGCAGCATTAATAATTTCTATCAAAGGGGAATTTTTAAACCAACTCCCAGTCAAAGAACGATATGCTTTATCATTGGAGGCTAATTCTTTGATAATCTCCATCTCTGATTTGGCGTGAGAAATCATATCTACAAAATTATAAACTACGGTTGTTAATTTTTCATTCTTATGATCAGCAAGCGATTTGGCAAGTAATTTTCCATTTTTAATGTTGGTGATTTTGTGATAACTCATTTTGCCTTCTATATTCAAGCGTTTGAGCTGAGCTGCCAAAAGTTCTTTTTCAAATAAATTTTTCCCACCTTCTTCAGGATCATTTTTCCACCATTGAGGATGTTGTAATGATATTTCTAAAGGTGTTAAACCCGAAAACAAGGAATTTCTGGCATATTGAGTAGCTGTTGGAAGAATGCTGAAATAGGTATCTTCCTTTTCCATTTGATAAAAATCAATTATAAAGGGCTCAATTGTTTTCCATTGATCCAATCTGAGGTTATCTATCACTAGTAAAAGGGTGGGTTGGTTATCCTTTAGAAGTGGTTTTATTTTGTTTTTAAATAAACGATGAGATAATTCAGGAGCCTCTTCAGGATTGATTATCCAATTCTCATAAGATTTTTTAACGAATTTTGAAAACAATTGATTTGCTTCTTTCATTTGGCTTTGAAAAATTTCAATCATGCCGTGATCAACTAAAGATTCTAGCTCAAGTTCCCAAAAGATCATTTTCTGATAAAATTCTTGCCATTCTTTCACAGTTTTTAGGTCCATTAATTCCAAATTTATTTTCTTGAATTCTTGCTGATAATTTCGGGAAGTCTTTTCAGCAATTAAATTCTTGTCCAATAAGTTTTTCTTTAAAGAAAGTAAAATTTGATTCGGATTAACGGGCTTTATAAGATAATCGGATATTTTTGAGCCAATCGCGTCTTCCATTATGTGTTCTTCTTCATTTTTAGTTACCATGATAACCGGAAGTTTGGGTTGCTTGTTTTTTAAACGAGATAATGTTTCAAGTCCATTCAATCCAGGCATGTTTTCATCTAATAATACTGCCTCATATCGGTTCTTTTGAACAAGTTCAATTGCTTCAAGACCGTTATTACAAGAAGTTACTTTATAGCCTTTGCTGAGAAGAAAAAGAATGTGGGGTTTTAGTAAGTCAACTTCATCGTCGACCCATAAAATTTGTATTGGCTGTAGATTCATTATATTCGATAAAAATAAAAAGTTTGAAAATAAATCAAAAATTGACCCTTTTAAACGATCCAATTTACGGATTTATTCACATCAATGCTCCTATAATTTTTAAATTATTAGAGCATCCGTTTTTTCAACGCCTGAGGAGAATTACTCAAATGGGACTTTCTTCTTTGGTGTATCCAGGAGCCAAGCACAGTCGTTTTGAGCATGCACTAGGATGTCTTCATTTGATGCAGAAAACAATTAATGTTTTAAGAGAAAAAGGAGTTTTAATAAATGAAAATGAAGCTATTGCTATGCAAATCGCAATTTTACTTCATGATATTGGACACGGTCCCTTTTCACATGCAATGGAAAACTCTATTGTTAAAGGAGTTCATCATGAATCCCTATCCCAACAGTTCATGTCATTTTTAAACAAAGAATTTGACGGACAACTCACACTTGCCATTTCTATTTTTCAAAACCAATATTGTCGAAAGTTCATGCATCAGTTGGTTTCTGGTCAAATTGATTTAGATCGAATGGATTATCTTAAGCGAGATAGTTTCTACACTGCTGCAACAGAAGGAAACATTAATTCAGAACGAATAATAATAATGTTCAATGTAATCGATGATCAATTGGTAATTGAAGAAAAAGGAATACATTCTGTTGAAAAGTTTCTTATCGCTCGTCGTTTAATGTATTGGCAAGTATATTTACATAAAACCAGTTTGGTTGGTGAACTGCTGCTAGAACGTTTACTAATTCATGTTAGAGAACTTTACAAAGAAGGAATAGAGTTAAATACCTCGAAATCATTAACTTATTTTTTAAATCATGATACTAGCTCAATAGATTCGGATGAACTCCTCAAACGATTCGCATTATTAGATGACTACGATATTATATCATCTCTAAAAGAATGGCAACATCATTCTGATTTTGTTTTGAAAGACTTATCTACAAGAATATTAAATCGACATTTATTGAAAATTCGTATTCAGAACACCCCTTTTACTGAAGCTCAAATTTTAGAAAAAAAAGCACTTCTTTCGTCATGGAATCTAAATCCGAAGCAATTAGACAATTATGTATTTTCGGGAAGTATCTCCAATCAAGCCTATGAGCCTGATAATGAGACTATAAATATTTTAACAAAATCAGGGAAAGTGAGTTCTTTACAAGAGGAATCAGAGTTGTTTGTAGGGAATTCGTTTTCAAATATTGAATCAAAATTTTATCTGTGCTTTGCAAAGCCTAGTTTGTAAGGTTATTTTTATATTTTTGCAGGAATGAAATTTACCGCCAAACAAATTGCAGGTATATTGGACGGATATATCGAAGGGGATCCAGATGTTGAAGTTAATAAACTTTCCAAGATTGAGGAGGGTACATCGGGATCACTTACCTTTCTGGCTAACAAAAAATATAATTCTTTTTTATACGAAACCAATGCATCAATTGTCATCATTGACAAGGACTTTGTATTGGAAAAAGAAATCGTTTCTACTTTAATTAGAGTTCAAGATGCATACCGTGCTTTTTCTACTTTACTAGAATACTACAATACTAAAGAATCCTCAGAGAAAGGAATTTTTGAGCCAGTATCCATACATGAAAGCGTTGTTTTGGATAAATCCTGTTATGTAGGTGAGTTTACCGTCATAAAGAAAAATGCTCAATTCGGAAAAAATGTAAAAATTCATCCCCAGGTATTTATTGGTGAAGATGTTACCATAGGAGATGGTTCAGTTATTCTTAATGGAGCTCGAATATTATCTCGAACACAAATAGGTGAAAATTGTATTATTCATCCAGGATGTGTCATAGGATCTGAAGGTTTTGGGTTTGCACCTCAAAAAGATGGGACCTTTAAAAAAGTACCACAGACTGGGATTGTCCGTATTGGAAATAATGTAGATATCGGAGCAAATTCAACAATAGATAGGGCTACACTGGGAGCTACAATTATAAATGACGGTGTTAAATTAGATAATCATATTCAAATTGCACACAATGTAGAAATTGGATCTAATACTGTGATAGCTGCTCAAACTGGGGTTGCGGGTTCTACTAAAATTGGAAAATCCTGTTTTATTGGTGGGCAAGTCGGAATAACAGGTCATGTAAAAATTGGAGATGGAGTTCAAGTTCAGGGTCAAGCTGGAATTACAAGAAGTATCAAAGACAATGAAGTGCTCCAAGGGACACCAGCTATTGATTTCAAAAGCTACAGTAAATCCTTCATTCACTTTAAAAATTTACCAAAAATCATAAAACGCCTCAATCGACTAGAAAAAGAAATCAATGGAAAGTAACCCAACCTTACAGTCAACAATAGCTCAAGAAGTAACACTCGAAGGAGTTGGTTTACACACTGGAGAAAATGTAATTCTAACCTTTAAACCTGCTCCTTCAAACACAGGATATGTTTTTGTAAGAACCGATCTCAAAGGCAATCCCTCTATAGAAGCTGATGTTCAGCATGTTACAGATACTCAAAGGGGAACAAATCTTGAAAAAGGTAATATTAAAATTCAAACATCTGAACATGTTCTATCTGCTCTAGTTGGGCTTGAAATTGATAATTGCATCATCGAATTGAGTGCTCCAGAACCTCCAATTATGGATGGTTCTTCAAGATATTTTGTTGAAGCTTTACAAAAAGCAAAAAAGAAAACCCTAAAGCAGTATCGAGATGAATATATAGTGAAAGAAGTTATTCATTATAGGGATGAAGAATCAGGAAGTGAAATGACCTTAATCCCTTGGGATAACTATCAAATAACAACTATGGTGGATTTTGGAACTAAAGTGCTTGGTACTCAAAATGCAACTCTAGAGAATTTAAGTGATTACGTTGAAGAAATATCTTCTTCCCGAACGTTTAGCTTTCTTCATGAAATAGAAATGCTTTTAGAAAATGGTTTAATTCAAGGTGGAGATTTAAACAATGCTATTGTTTATGTTGATAAGGCATTGTCGGATGAGACCATGGCTCGCTTAAAGAAAGCATTTAATAAAACCAAAATATCTGTCCAACCCAATGGAATTCTTGACAATTTATCCTTACACTATCCCAATGAGGCTGCACGCCATAAGCTATTGGATGTTATTGGAGATTTAGCCTTGGTAGGTAAACGCATTAGAGGAAAAATAATAGCTCGCAAACCTGGCCACAAAGTTAATGTAGAGTTTGCACGAAAGCTTTCAAAAATAATAAAACAAGAGAAACGCTTAAATGCTCCTTCCATTGATATCAATCAATCCCCATTGATGAATGTCAATGACATAATGAAAATATTACCACACCGACCTCCATTCTTGTTGGTAGATAAAATTTTCGAACTTTCTGACTCCCATGTCATTGGATTAAAAAATGTAACCATGAATGAACCCTTTTTTGTTGGTCATTTTCCTGGTGCTCCAGTAATGCCTGGAGTTTTGCAAGTCGAAGCAATGGCTCAAGTAGGAGGGGTATTGGTACTCAATACTGTACCTGATCCCGAAAATTATTTGACCCTTTTTATGAAAATTGATAATGTTAAGTTCAAGAATCCTGTACACCCAGGTGATACTTTGATTTTTAAATTGGGACTAATTACTCCAATAAGAAGAGGGATTTGTCACATGAAAGGTTATACCTTTGCCAACGGGAAAATAACCACTGAAGGAGAATTAATGGCACAAATTGTTAGAAAAGATAGTTTATGAATCAACCCTTAGCTTACGTACATCCTGGAGCCAAGATTGCAAATAATGTAGTAATTGAACCTTTTGTTTCTATCAGCAACAATGTCATCATTGGCGAAGGAACTTGGATTGGTTCAAACGTAACTATAATGGAAGGTGCAAGAATAGGAAAAAACTGTAATATTTATTCTGGAGCAGTAATATCTGCACCACCACAAGATTTAAAATATGCAGGAGAAGAAACCCTAACCGTTATTGGAGATAACACTACAATCCGAGAATGTGTTACCATAAACAGAGGTACTATTGATCGCCAGCAAACCATAATAGGTTCAAATTGCTTAATCATGGCTTATTCACATATTGCCCATGACTGCATCGTTGGAAATCATTGCATTTTTTCTAACAACAGTACTTTGGCAGGACACATTAACATTGGTAATCATGTAATTCTAGCTGGAATGACAGCTATTCACCAATTTTGTTCTATTGGAGACCATGCATTCATATCTGGTGGTTCATTGGTACGTAAAGATGTTCCTCCATATGTAAAAGCAGCTCGTGAACCTCTATCATATGTAGGGATCAATTCTGTTGGATTGAGACGCAGAGGATTTTCGGCTGAAAAGATCAGGGAAATTCAAGATATTTATAGAATACTTTACCAGAAAAACTACAATACAACACAAGCAGCTGAAATCTTGGAAGCTGAAATGGAAGTTACCCGAGAACGAGATGAAATTCTACAATTTATCAAAGATTCTCAAAGAGGAATCATGAAAGGTTACTTTCAAAGAAATTAAAAAATAAATATGGCGTCTACATCTGATATTAGAAAAGGTCTGTGTATCAAACACAACAACGATATTTTTAAAATAATTGAATTTCTCCATGTAAAGCCAGGAAAAGGCCCTGCATTTGTAAGAACAAAGCTTAAAAGTGTTACTTCAGGTAAAGTCCTAGAAAACACCTTTTCTGGAGGACATAAAATTGAAGATATTCGTGTTGAAACCAGTAAGTTTCAGTTTTTATACAGTGAAGGTGACACCTTTAATTTTATGAATACAGAGGATTACAATCAAATTACCATTGAAAGAAACACATTGGATGCTCCCAACCTGCTCAAGGAGGGAGAGGTAGTTTCAATATCCATAAATACTGAAGATGGAATGCCTTTGTCGGTAGACATGCCAATAAGCGTAGTTTTGGAAGTTACTCATACCGAGCCAGGTGTAAAAGGGAACACTGCAACTAATGCAACAAAACCGGCAACTGTTGAGACTGGGGCACGCATCAATGTCCCTCTTTTTATAAACGAAGGAGATAAAATAAAGATCGAAACTGAAAAAGGAACGTATCAAGAACGTATCAAAGAATAAATACATTAAGCTGAAAAAAAAATCAGTAAATCATTAATTATAAATACAACAAGACAGAATGAGTGTTTTAGTTAACAAAGATTCCAAAATAATAGTTCAGGGTTTTACAGGAAGTGAGGGTACATTTCATGCAACACAGATGATAGAGTACGGTACCAATGTTGTTGGAGGTGTAACTCCAGGAAAAGGTGGGCAAACTCACTTGGATCGCCCCGTTTTTAATACCGTAGCAGAAGCCGTTACAAAAGTAGGTGCCAACACAACCATTATATTTGTTCCTCCGGCATTTGCCGCTGATGCAATAATGGAAGCTGCCGATGCTGGAATTAAAGTTATTATTACCATAACAGAGGGTATACCTATAGCGGATATGGTTATGGCATCAAATTATATTGAGCAAAAAGACTGCCGTTTGATAGGTCCTAATTGCCCTGGAGTAATTACCCCGGATGAAGCAAAGGTTGGTATTATGCCTGGGTTTGTTTTTAAAAAAGGAAATGTTGGAATCATATCCAAATCTGGAACACTTACTTACGAGGCTGCAGATCAAGTTGTTCGAGAGGGATATGGAATTACAACTGCAATAGGAATTGGTGGAGATCCAATCATTGGAACGACTACTAGAGATGCTGTTGAACTCTTTTTAAATGATCCCGAGACCGAAGCAATTGTAATGATTGGCGAAATTGGAGGACAATTAGAGGCAGAAGCTGCACGATACGTCAAAGAAACTGGAAATAAAAAACCTGTGATTGGTTTTATCGCAGGAGAAACTGCCCCAGCAGGGAGAACTATGGGACATGCAGGAGCTATTGTTGGCGGAGCAGATGATACTGCTGAAGCCAAAAAGCGTATTATGGCTGAATCTGGGATTCATGTAGTAGATTCTCCAGCAGCGATTGGAAAAAAAGTAGCAGAAGTACTCGCTTAAAAATACATAATGAAATTATTAGAAGGAAAAACAGCAATAATTACTGGAGCAAGTAGAGGTATTGGTAGAGGAATCGCTCTTACTTTGGCTCAAAACGGTTGTAACGTAGCTTTCACATACAGCAGCTCTGTGGATGCAGCTAATTCTTTAGAAATAGAATTAAAAGCTCTGGGGATTAACGTTAAAGGGTATCAAAGTAATGCAGCGAGTTTTGACCAAGCAAATCAACTGGTTGCAGATGTTCTAAAAGATTTTGAAAGTTTGGATATTCTGATTAACAACGCTGGAATAACAAAAGATAATCTATTGATGCGCATGAATGA
>JAURBD010000076.1 GCA_030829155.1 Flavobacteriaceae bacterium | reverse complement strand
CAGCTTAATGAAAAAAACATGTTTAACGATAACAGTAAAGTTGTTTGTATATTCCCAGACCACGGATCTCGATACATGAGCAAAATATATAACGATAAATGGATGCGAGAACAAGGCTTTTTTGATAGTGCACATGCTCAAGACCCTAAAAAATTAGAACACATTAAATAACGACATTTTAGTCAATCCTTTATGATAAACGATTTATTTGACAGAATACTTGACAGCAAAGGCCCTTTAGGTAAATGGGCATCAGTGGCAGAGGGCTATTTTGTATTTCCAAAACTAGAGGGACCGATTTCTAATAGAATGAAATTTCAAGGAAAAGAAGTGATTACATGGAGTGTTAATGATTATTTGGGGCTTGCCAATCATCCTGAAGTAAGAGAAGTAGACGCCAATGCTGCTGCTTTATATGGCTCTGCTCATCCAATGGGTGCTCGAATGATGTCTGGTCATACGGATTTACATGAACAACTTGAAGAAGAATTGGCTGATTTTGTTAATAAGGAAGCTGCTTATGTACTCAACTTTGGATATCAAGGAATATTGTCAACGATAGATACTTTGGTATCAAAAAGCGATGTTATAGTTTATGATGTTGATGCTCATGCTTGTATCATTGATGGTGTTCGTTTGCACCCAGGAAAGCGCTTTACTTTTATGCATAACGATATTGAAAGTTTAGAAAAAAACTTGGTCAGAGCTTCAAAAATCGCGGAAAAAACTGGAGGTGGGATATTAGTAATATCTGAAGGAGTTTTTGGAATGCGAGGAGAACAAGGTCGTTTAAAAGAGATTGTAGCACTTAAGTCAAAGTACAACTTTCGATTCCTTGTTGATGATGCACATGGATTTGGGACTCTAGGAGCTACAGGAGCAGGAGCAGGAGAAGAACAAGGTGTTCAAGACGACATTGATGTTTATTTTGCAACTTTTGCTAAGTCTATGGCATCCACAGGTGCATTTATTGCAGGAGACAAACAGATTATTGATTTCATGAAATACAATATGAGATCTCAAATGTTTGCCAAATCTTTACAATCGGTTTTGGTTGAAGGAGCATTAAAGCGTTTAAATATGTTGCGTTCACGTCCGGAATTAAAAGCAAAATTATGGGAAAATGTAAATGCTTTACAATCTGGTTTAAAGGAAAGGGGTTTTGATATTGGAACTACTCAAAGTTGTGTAACCCCGGTATATCTTAAAGGAAGTATTCCAGAAGCAATGGTATTGGTTAAAGATTTACGTGAAAATCACAATGTTTTTTGTTCTATTGTTGTTTATCCAGTTATTCCGAAAGGAATTATTATTTTAAGACTGATTCCAACTTCTACACATACTCAAGAGGATATTAAACTAACATTGGATGCATTTTCTACAATAAGGGATCGGTTAGAGGGGAATGTTTATAAACGAATGTCTTATGGTATAGAAGCAGCTTCCTAACCAAGCTAAACTAATTTAAAAGATAATCTTTTTTTTATTATTCATTTAACATTACTGGCATAACGAGCATTGTTATGTTTTCTCCTTCTTCAGTACCATCGATAGGGGTGATTATTCCTGCTCTATTTGGTAAAGACATTGCCAGTGAAACTTCTTCAACAGTTAAATTACTTAACATTTCTATGATGAATCTAGAATTGAATCCAATTTGTAAATCATCTCCTTGATACTGACAATTCAGACGTTCTTCAGCTTTGTTACTGAAGTCAAAATCTTCCGCAGAAATATTGAGTTCGGCACCAGCCATTTTTAGACGTATTTGATGGGTTGTTTTATTAGAAAAAATACTAACTCTTCTTAGTGAATTTAGGAAGGGTTCTCGTGAAATTGTCATCACGTTGGGGTTTTCTTTCGGAATTACAGCTTCGTAGTTTGGATATTTCCCCTCGATCAAACGACAACTAAGTGAGGTAGCTCCAAAAATAAATTGCGCATTTGTTTCATTGTATTCAATACTTATTTCTTCCTCACTTCCTTGTAAAATTCCCTTTAAAATTTGAAGTGCCTTTCTGGGCATGATAAATTCAGCTGTAGCATCAGCTTTGAGGTCTGATCGGGTATATTTTACGAGTTTATGGGCATCCGTTGCAACAAAAGTCAATGATTCTGTTGAGAATTGAAAAAACACACCACTCATAACAGGTCTTAAATCATCATTTCCAGAGGCAAACAAAGTTGAATTTATTGCTGTAGCTAAAATATCAGCAACGATTACTGTTTTGCTTGGATCTTTCAGATTTACTGCTTTTGGGAATTCATCACCAGGGACATAGGCTAATGCATATTTTCCATTGTTAGCACTGATTTCTACTGTATTGTTTTCCAATACCATAAATGTTAAGGGTTGCTCTGGAAAAGTTTTTAGGGTATCCAACAATAAACGTGCAGGAAGGGCTATAGTACCACTGGAGTCAGATTCCACAGTAATACTTGATGACATGCTTGTTTCAAGATCAGATGCTGTGAGCGTTAAACGATCCGATTTAAGTTCAAATAAAAAATTATCTAATATGGGGAGGGTGTTCGAGTTGTTTATTACTCCACCTAGCGCTTGAAGTTGCTTTAGCAATTGATTACTTGATACGATAAATTTCATGGACGTTTTTTGATTTAATTCAAAGATATTTGAAATGCTTCTAAATGCGAAAGAAACTTATTAACAGTTATTGACGATAACTTTTGTTCCTGAACCAATTAAAAAATAATCCAATTATAAATAAAAAAATCAATGGGCTAAAAACACTAAAATAGGTCCAGAAGCTTCCTTTTGAATTCACTTTTTCAGAATCCAACATTGCGATTTTAATTTCTTTAGAACGTAAACGGAGTAAATTATCCTCTCCAATTAGGTAATGAATTGTATTTTTAAAAAATTGTTTATTAGAATAGAAATTATTGGTCCACTTATCATAACCCAATTCTAGAGGTTTTCCTTTGTCAATTTGGTTTTCGATTAAATTTCCATCTCCAAAAACAGCAATTCGGGCTTTTTTTGATTTTTTGACATCCCATTCAAATGGATATATTCGATTGGTGTACAAGGAATTGAATTTTCCTTCAAGAACAAGGCCAAGTATTTGTTCTTTATCTGTAAAAACAGAGGGTTTTATTGGTTCTGTTGCGGTTTTTAATTTAATCATTGAGGGGATTCCTTCGATCTTAGAAAGAGGTGATGACTTAATGAGTATGGTTTTTTTTAAGCGGTTTTTTAAAGTGTCCATTGGACTTGCAAATTGAAAAAGTACATTTCCTATTGCTGAGCCAATGGAGTTACTTTGATCTGGCTCAGCTAGGGGGTTATAGGGCCATGGATAGGGTAGGTATTGAGAATTGTTTTCATTCCCTTGTGCCAATACTATGGGAGCACTGTATAGGTCCTTAACAATTTCTTGACGCATCCGAAATCCAAACTTAAAAAACAAATCATCAAGCTCCAGAAGGTTTCCATAACTAACTGTTGATCCAGATAGACTGTACAAGCTGTCTTTTTGAACATTTACAGCATCAATTAAAAACAAACTGTTTCCTCCTTGTTGAGTGAACTGATCAAGAATAAACTTTTCTGTATTTGAAAATGATTCTTTAGGATTAGAAACCAAAAGTAAATCAAACCGGTTTAAATTTTCTAATGTTTTTTGAGGGGTTATTGGAAATGCTTTTAGATCAAAGGAGGCTAAATTGTAGTAGGGGAGTAAATCCTGCAAAAAACTAGTAATCAATATATCCTGGGAAGTATTGTGTGATTTCAAAACCGCAATTTTCTTTTTTTCATCCAATAAAATTTGATGAATACCATCCATAAGTGCAAATTCTAATTGTTGAATGGATTGTAAAATACGTTTCTCTGGTTGGTCTCCTAGATTTTTTTGAAGCAAGGAAACTCGAATGGTTCGATCTTCATAATTCAAAAGCATCCAAGGGAAAACATAGGATTGTTCAGTGACTTGATTTGTGTTTTCAACAACCAATTCAGGATATAAACCGTATTGGCTCATTTCATTTATCAATTGTTCAGTGTTTGTTGAGCCCTTATATGGATCAATAAACTCATAATAAAAGTGATCATTTTGAGCAATTACACTTTGCAGTAAAATTTCTGTTTCTGAACGCAAGCGTTGATATTCTTGTGGAAGTTTCCCATTTAAAAATACATCAACTCGAATGGATTTTTTAATGGGTTTAATAAACGCTATGCTTTCATCGGATAAGGAATACCTTTTATCTACGGTTAAGTCCCATCGATAATTGATTCTTGAAGCTATGATTTGAATTATTAGTAAGCCTAAAAAAACAAACAGAATTCTTAAAAAATTAGTTCTGAACATTATTGTTTGATTTTTTTAAGTTGAAAAACAGTGAGGTAATTGAATAGGAACATCTGACCAAAAAAATAAATGAGATCAGAGCTTGCAAGAATACCCTTACTCATTTGAACATAATGGGATTGAATGCCAATTGAATTAAAAAAACCATATGCACGGTTATCAGAAAAATATAGAGACAACTCCCCCCAACCATAAAAATGAAGGAGACATAAAAGTGATGACAATAAAAGAGCGATAACTTGATTCTTGGATAATGAAGAACACCAAAGTGTAATGCTACAAAAAACACTTGCCAAAAATAATAAGCCAAAAAAAGACCCAATAAATGCACCCCAATCAAACACGTCCTTATTCATCTTTAGTTGAAAAATTGCAAATGTGTATATAAAACTCAACAACAAACTTGAGAAAATTAGAAAAAGAATCCCCAATAATTTTCCCAAAACTAGTTCCAATAAAGTAATAGGTCTAGTCATTAAAAGACCAATAGTCCCCGATTTTATTTCCTCTGCTAAACTTCTCATTCCAATGGCTGGAATAAGGAATAAAAATAACCAAGGCATTAGTTCAAAATATAAGTTTAAATCTGCAAATCCAGATCCAATTAAATTAAAAGTATTTGAGAAAACCCAAAAGAACAAGCCGTTCAGCGTAAAAAAAATAGCTAAGATAATATAACCCATTGGTGTGGTAAAAAAAGATAGAATTTCTTTTTTGGCTATAGCAAGCATACTATTTGAATTTAATGGTTATGGTATCTCGAAACTCCAATCCAAATAAACTGTGAGCGCTTCCTACCGTTTGTGGATTGCTTTTGTATACAGAAAGTTCAAGTTGTCCTGCTGCATTAAATAAAGCAATTTTTTTTCCATCTTCCTCTCTATTTTCTTTTGGGATCGAAAAATTTATTGCCTCTGTGTAGGAATTATATATAGTATGCAGTTTTACACTTTTAGTCAAAATTGTATATTCCCGTCCTTTTTGATATTCCAAAAACACTTTTTTGTTGATATTAGTAACTACGTTCCCAAAATTGTCAATATAAATAACACTTCCAAGGATTTGATCTTCTGCAGTGTTGATAACTGGCTTAACATCAGTCACTTCTTTAATTTGGTTGATGTTCTTACCAATAACATCAAGGCTTCCTTTACGTGCAATATGTCCAGCAACTTTGACAAAAACATCCAGAACTGGGAACGAAGAAACAATGTTTTTATGAATATTAATTTCAACAATTTTTTCTGGAATTCGCTCTTCTTTGATGAGTGAAAAAATACCGTTGTTTGCACCAATGAAATAATGTCCTTCTAAAAGCATAACAATATGTACGTTTTCTGGAGTGTATTCAGAATCTACACCGATAATATGAATACTGCCTTTTGGAAAAGCAGAATATGCATTTTTTAGGACATAAGCAGCTTCAGTATGGTTGAACGGGCTTATTTGATGAGATACATCTACAACGTTAACTCCTTCAATCTCTTGATACAATTCAGCTTTTATTGCTGCTACAAAATAGTCTTTAAGTCCAAAATCGGTTGTCAGGCTTACTAAAGACATAAAGAAATCATATATTTTAAAAGTTATTTAAACTAAAAATGTAATTTTGAAATACAAACTTACAAATCCTTAAATTAAATAACCTTAAAACAACTGGGCTTTTGAATGAGATTAAAATTGAGTTAAAGGAAGTGAACCCAAGAGAGTTTTTTGGAGATCGAAATACTAACATTGAGCTTTTAAGGAATTATTTTCCAAAACTTAAAGTTGTTGCTAGGGGAAATACAGTAAAAGCTTTTGGTGAAGAAATAATTTTAGAGGAATTTGAGAAACGTATCGTTATGCTTGTTTCTCATTTTAAGAAATTCAACAAACTTGATCAAACCATTTTAGAACAAATCTTAACTGCAGATTCAGCTAAAGATTTTGAAGCTGTTGATGATAAAGAATCATTTATTGTGCATGGAGTTGGTGGTAAGGTAATCAAAGCCAAAACCATTAACCAACAGCGTTTGGTTTTAACCAGTCAAAAAAATGATATGCTATTTGCAGTTGGACCTGCTGGAACAGGAAAAACATATACCTCAGTAGCTCTTGCAGTTAAAGCTTTAAAAGAAAAACAGGTTAAACGTATTATTCTAACCCGACCAGCAGTTGAAGCTGGTGAGAATTTGGGATTTCTTCCTGGAGATATGAAAGAAAAACTAGATCCCTACATGCAACCTTTATACGATGCTCTTCGAGATATGATTCCATCTGAGCGACTCAATTCATATTTAGAAAAGGGAACGATTCAAATCGCTCCTCTTGCCTTTATGAGGGGGAGAACACTGGACCATGCATTTGTGATTTTAGATGAGGCTCAAAATACTACTCATTCGCAAATGAAAATGTTTTTAACTCGAATGGGTGCTCATGCTAAGTTCATCATTACAGGTGATCCAGGTCAGATTGATTTACCTCGCAGAACGATTTCTGGATTGAAAGAAGCCCTGCTTGCATTGAAAGAAACTCCGGGAATTGGAATGATCTATTTGGATGATAAAGATGTTATTCGACATCGATTAGTCAAGAAAGTCATAGAGGCCTACAAAAATATAGAGCATTAAAATTAAATAGAATAAATGAATACATTACTAGCATCTTCATTTTCACTACCAGGGCAGCAATCCAAGTATATTGGTAAAGTTAGGGAGGTAATTAGCCTTCAAAACGATTTGATTGTAATGATAGCTACTGACAAGCTTTCAGCATTTGATGTGGTGATGCCAAAGGGGATTCCCTATAAAGGACAGATTTTGAATCAGATAGCTAGCCATATGATGCAGGCTACAAAGGATATTGTTCCAAATTGGCTTGAAGCAACTCCAGATCCATCGGTCGCAGTTGGAAAAAAATGCGAACCCTTTAAAATTGAAATGGTTATTCGCGGATATCTATCCGGTCATGCTGCCCGAGAGTATAAACTCGGAAAAAAAGCTATTTGTGGAGTACCAATGCCTGATGGAATGATAGAAAATGATCGTTTTCCATATGCAATCATTACTCCTGCAACCAAGGCAAAAGAAGGACATGATGAAGATATTTCCAAAGAGGAAATTATAGAGCAGGGAATTGTTTCGGAACATGATTATAATATTTTAGAAAAGTATACTAAAGCTTTGTTTGAGCGAGGAACTCAGCTTGCTAAAGATAAAGGTTTAATTCTGGTTGATACTAAATATGAATTTGGGAAAACTTCAGCTGGAACGATTGTATTAATCGATGAGATTCATACCCCAGATTCTTCGCGATATTTCTATGAAGAAGGATATACGGAACGTCAAGCTAGAGGAGAACCACAAAAACAGCTTTCAAAAGAATTTGTTCGACAATGGTTGATATCAAAGGGGTTTCAAGGTCTTGAAGGACAACAAATACCTGAAATGAGTGAGGAATACATCAAGGAAATTTCGGATCGATACATTGAATTGTATGAAAAAATTACCGGAAATGAATTTATAAAAGGGGATGTTTCTTCAATTGAAAATCGCATCGAACAAAACATTCTTTCTTATTTAAAAACAAAACAATTTAATTGAATTTCAAGATTTTTTTAAAACCCATTAGAAGACAATCAATTAATAGTTTTAAACCGAATTTGTTAATTACTTTCAAGGTTTTAGTTTACGCTTTTTACTTGGAACAACTAAATTAGCTGTCTACATTATGGCTCAAAACGTACAGTATACAGAAGATAACATTCGTTCCCTTGATTGGAAGGAACACATCCGTATGCGTCCTGGGATGTATATTGGAAAACTTGGCGACGGTTCCTCATCTGACGATGGAATTTATATTTTATTGAAAGAAGTACTTGACAATTGTATTGATGAATTTGTCAT
>JAURBD010000149.1 GCA_030829155.1 Flavobacteriaceae bacterium | reverse complement strand
TTTTAAAACTATTTGATTTAACATATCCTAAATGTGTTGGCAAAAAAGAAGGTATTTTACCAGCTTCAGCCATTGTTTTTGCACGCAGAGCCATATAATTCATATAAGGCTCAGGCTCGGATTTATTTTTCTTTTCACCAGGGTACCATGATTGAACAACAAGCTTACGAAAATCGGTTGAATCTTCATTGGTGAACCACTCTGATCTTGTTGAATCTGTCCAACAAAATAATCTAGTCCCAATCTCACACTCTCCATCTGGATCGGGTAAATCAAAAACAGGTATTATATACGGAATAAAGGCAGCTAGGAAAAACCAGATAATAGTAATCGTATTTAGTACAATGTTTTTTTGTTTGAAGAACTTAACTCTTAGGTAAATAAAGGGCAGGATAAAAAGAGCAAGGTTGAACTGCCAACGGAACCCTTCTATATAATATTGTAATATGACACCAAAAATTGAAAAAAATAACGTAGCAAGAAATTTTTTTTCATCTTTTTTAAAGATTAATAGATAAATTGATACACCAATTAGAAAGAGACTAATTGTTTCAAGAGGTCTCATTTGAAATAACCTATATTGTATTTAAATAAAAAGATATGGAAAAAAAAGATAGTAGCAAATTGAAAAAGTTAAAATTTAAAAGAATATCCAGTAATAAAATGGATGCTAGATCAGAAGCTTTTTTAAAAAGAATGCTTCGTCGAAGATCTGTTCGTCATTTTTCAAAAGAATCAGTACCGATAAGTCTCATTAAAGATGCAATTAAAATTGCAAGTTCGGCACCATCTGGAGCAAACAAACAACCTTGGCATTTTACAATTGTGAAAGATCGCTTTTTGAAAAAAAAAATAAGATCTGCAGCAGAAAAAGAAGAAAAACTTTTTTATCAAAATCGTGCGCCAGATTATTGGCTTGATGATTTAAAAAAATTTAGAACTAATTGGGAAAAACCTTTTTTAGAAGATGCCCCCTTTTTAATTGTTGTTTTTAAAAAAAGTTTTACAATAAGTGGAGAGAAAAAGACAAAAAATTACTACGTTAACGAATCTGTAGGCATAGCATCCGGATTTTTATTGACTTCTTTACACAATGTAGGTCTTGCCACCTTAACTCACACGCCGGCGCCAATGGGTTTTTTGGAAAAACTTCTTAATAGGCCTAATAATGAAAAGGCAATTTTACTCATACCGGTTGGTTTTCCCTCTGAGAATGCAGAAGTCCCAGATTTAAAAAAAAAGCGATTAAAAGATATTTGTAACATAATATGAGGTAAAAATGTCAGTTAGAATTCTAATTACGGGCGGTACTTTTGATAAAGAGTACAATGAAATTGATGGTAGGCTTTATTTCAATAAAACTCATATTGAAGAATTGTTAGCGCTGGGTCGTTGTAGACTCGAAGTTGAAATTTCTACATTAATGCTCATTGATAGTCTTAAGATGAGTGATAAAGACAGAAAGCTCATTTCAGACTCCTGTAAGAACATAAAAGAACATCAGATTGTAATTACACATGGAACGGATACTATGGGAAAAACGGCAGAGTTGATTGCTGCCCAAAAATTAGATAAAACAATTGTTTTAACCGGCGCAATGATTCCTTATAAGTTTGGAAGTAGTGATGGTTTGTTCAATGTAGGAAGTGCTTTGGCCTTTTCTCAAGCGCTTCCTTTTGGTGTTTATATAGCAATGAATGGACAATATTTTACGTGGGATTCTGTGAAAAAGAACCGATCCACTGGAATTTTTGAGCGCATTGCATAGTAAAAGACGCTCTTTTAAATGGAGCGCCTTTTATTATATTTTAACAGAGGTTCAATTAATTACAGGTAGTTTCAATTAAAATTGCACAAACTTTATAGGGATCCATATTTGCTGAAGGCCTTCTATCTTCAAGATATCCGAACCCGTCATTTGCCGTCTGCATTGGAATCCGAATGGAAGCACCTCTATCGCTCACGCCATAACGAAATTCTTTAATACTACACGTTTCATGAAGGCCTGTTAGTCTTTCTTCATTATGTGCTCCATACACTTCAATATGTTTATCGTGTTTTTTACTAAGTTTTTCACAGGCATCTTCAATAACCTTAATCCCACCCGCTGAGCGCATCGATTCAGTACTGAAGTTTGTATGAGCTCCTGCACCATTCCAATCACCTTTCACTGGTTTAGGGTGGAGGGTTGCACTAACACCGTAGTCTTCTGCGATCCGATAAAGCAACCATCGAGATAGCCACATTTGATCGCCCGAATCTAGTGGGCTGAGAGGGCCTATTTGATATTCCCATTGTCCGGGCATTACTTCAGCATTAATTCCGGAAATTTGTAATCCGGCATCAATACATAATTGCATATGCTCCTCAACAATGTCTCTTCCGTAAACTTCGTCTGCACCAACACCACAGTAAAAGGGTCCTTGGGGTGCAGGGTAGCCACCTTCTGGCCAACCTAAAGGATTTCTACCCTCGAAAAGAGTATATTCTTGTTCAATACCAAA
>JAURBD010000027.1 GCA_030829155.1 Flavobacteriaceae bacterium | reverse complement strand
CACAGGTTTTGATATGATTTCTTAAGGAGATTTTATGTTTATATACAACGTAACCACACATGTTGAACTCTCTATTGAATCTCAATGGATTAACTGGATGAATGTTGAATATCTTCCCAAAATGATGAAAACAGGAAAATTCAACAAAGTTGTTTTATTTAAAGTTGTCACCGAAGAGGACATAGGAGGTATTAGTTATGCAACCCAATACCATTGCAGCAATCGAGATGATTTTGAACGTTATCTTTCAGAAGATGCTCTAAAATTGAGAAATCTGGCTGTTGAAAAATTTGGAGAACGCATCCTTTCTTTTAATACAGAGTTGGAACAAATTACTTCCTTTTAATGAAAACTGTAAAGGCCAAGAAAAAATTAGGTCAACACTTTTTAAACGACCTCAACATTGCAAAAAAAATTACTGAGACCCTTCAATTTGAAACCTACACCAAAGTTTTAGAAATTGGCCCTGGAATGGGAGTGTTAACCCAATATCTACCTCACAAAACGGGAAAAGTTTATCTAATCGAAATTGATCGTGAGTCCATAGCTTATTTAAAAAATAAATATCCCTTGTTGGAACCCAATATTATCGAGGGAGATTTTTTGAAGTTTAACCTAAAATCAGTGTTTGGAGATTCCCCTTTTGTCATTATCGGAAATTTCCCTTACAACATATCTACTCAAATTGTTTTTAAAGCCCTGGAACACCGAAATCAAATTCCTTTTTTTTCAGGGATGTTTCAAAAAGAGGTTGCTGAAAGAATTTGCGAAGCCCCTGGGACCAAAAAATATGGTATTCTTTCTGTTTTAACCCAACTATTTTATACGGCTACATACGAGTTTACAGTACCTCCAGAGGTGTTTAGCCCGCCCCCAAAAGTTGATTCTGGAGTTCTTACCCTAAAAAGAAAAGAAAATTATTCCCTTGATTGTAATGAAAAATTGCTTTTTAAAATTGTTAAAATGAGTTTTCAACAAAGAAGGAAAACCCTTCGAAATAGTTTAAAAACATTGCAACTACCGATTAATCTTAAAGAAGATAGTATCTTTGACATGCGTCCTGAAAAACTTTCAGGTGACGATTTTATAAGATTGACTCAAAAAATTGAAGATGGCAAAATTTCTTCTTGATAACAACACTTTAACGTTGATCAACTCTCTTGTTGAGAAACGTTCGGACAAGAAGTTAGTTCGTAAACTCGCCGATGTGCATTACGCTGATATTGCCGAAATTGCCGAGAGTTTATCCCTTGAAGATGCAATATACCTGATTAAGCTTTTAGACAGTGAAAAAACTGCTGATGCTTTGGCAGAAATTAACGAGGATTTCAGAGAAAAAATATTGACTCAGCTATCTGCTAAAGAAATTGCAGAGGAAATAGAAGAGTTAGATACCGATGATGCTGCTGATCTAATAGCTGAACTTCCAGAGGAACGCCAAGAAAAGGTAATGTCTCAGATTTCGGATACTGATCACTTAAAGGATATCCGAGAACTTCTTGCCTATGAAGAGAATACTGCTGGTGCATTAATGGCAAAAGAATTGGTAAAGGTTCAAGAGGATTTGAGCATACTCAAATGCTTAAATGAAATGCGAGCACAAGCAGAACATGTGACTCGCGTTCATTCGATTTATGTCGTCAACAAAAAAAATAAACTGATGGGCAGGCTTTCATTGAAAGATTTGTTGACGGCGAATTCAAAAGCAAAAGTTAAGGATATTTTTATACCAAAAGTAGATTTTGTTGATGTTTATGAAGATGTGGAAGAGGTTGCCAAAATAATGTCAAAATACGATTTGGAAGCCATTCCAGTTGTAAACAATAAACACGAATTATTAGGCAGAATTACAATTGATGATATCGTCGATGTAATCAAAGAAGAAGCAGATAAAGATTATCAATTGGCAGCAGGTATTTCGAATGACGTAGAAGCAGATGATAATATCTTTGAACTGACCAAAGCCCGTTTGCCTTGGTTGTTTTTAGGATTGTTAGGTGGTTTAGGAAGTGTTTTTATTCTAAAAGATTTTGAAACAATCATGTCCCAACCAGATTTAAGAAGCTTATTTTTTTACACCCCACTAATTGCTGCAATGGCAGGAAATGTCGGGGTTCAATCTTCAGCAATTATTGTTCAAGGTATCGCAAATGACGTTGTAAAAGGCTCGCTAATCAATCGATTAATCAAAGAGGTTGGACTGAGTCTTATAAATGGGTTTTTCTTGGCCGTTGTTCTAATTATTTTTGGATGGGTAATTGATCAGGACTTCACATTAAGTCTGACTGTAGCTGGATCCATGATGGGTGTGATTATTGTTGCAGCTCTTATCGGAACTTTTGTTCCAATAATTCTTAATAAAAGAGGAATTGATCCCGCAATTGCTACCGGTCCATTCATTACCACTTCAAATGATATTTTCGGGATTTACTTTTTCTTTTATATTGCTCAAATCTTTTTAGAGTTTTAAAACGATAAAAAATGAAGGTCCTACATGTAGATAAAAACCATCCCCTTTTACTCGAGAACCTAGAAAAATCTGGATTTACCAATAAAATTGCATACAAGCAGCCAAAAAATGAAATCATCAAATGCATTGACCAATACGACGGACTAATCATCCGAAGTAGATTCCCTATCGATGCTGATTTTCTAAAATATGCAAAACGTCTAAAATTCATAGGTCGTGTTGGAGCTGGAGTAGAAAATATTGATCAGAAACTAATAGAAAAAATGGGAATTGAACTTTATGCCGCCCCTCAAGGGAATAGCAATGCTGTTGGGGAACATGCCTTGGGTATGTTGCTTTCTTTATTCAATAAACTCAACCTTGGGGATCGAAGCATTAGAAATGGAAATTGGAATCGAGAAGAACATCGAGGAATTGAACTTGAGGGTAAAACAGTTGGAATTATTGGTTATGGAAATATGGGAAAAAGCTTTGCAAAGAAATTGCAAGGTTTTGAAGTTAAAAAAGTTATTTTTCATGATCTGCTTGACCTGGGAAATGATGCATATGCCTCCCAAGTTTCTTTAGAGGAACTAAAATCTGAAGTTGATATACTGAGTCTTCACACACCACAAAACGAATTGACCAAAGGAATGATCGATAAAAATTTTATTGATCAAATGAAGCGCGATTTCTGGCTTTTGAATACTGCTCGGGGGATTTCGGTAGTAACTGATGCTCTGGTTTATGGATTAAAAAGTGGAAAAATACTTGGCGCTGGTCTTGATGTTCTTGAGTACGAAAACAGTTCTTTTGAAGATATATTTCATTCTCAAAAAAACAACCCTAGCTTTTCTTATTTAATTGCTGCAAAAAATGTTTTATTAAGCCCTCATGTGGCCGGCTGGTCCGTTGAAAGTCATCAAAAATTAGCTCAAATCATTTCAAATAAAATCTGTTCCAAATTTGGACATTAATTTTACAAAAAAAATGAAAAAATTATTAATTATTTGTACTGGTAATTCTTGTAGAAGTCAAATAGCCCATGGATTTATGGAATCTTTGGGAGCAGGGAAATTAGAGGTTTACAGTGCCGGTATTGAAACTCATGGTGTAAATCCAAGTGCGATCAAAACCATGAAAGAAATTGGGATAGATCTTTCAAAAAATAAGTCTAATCTGATTTCAGATTACGAAAAAATTACTTTTGATTTTATTCTTACAGTTTGTGACCATGCAGCTGAAAACTGCCCAATATTTTCTGGAAAAACATTACAAAAGTTTCATAATAATTTTACTGATCCTTCTAAATTAAAAGGTACAGTGGAAGAAATAGAAGCTGCATTTAAAGCAACTCGAGAAGAAATCAAACATTATTGCGAGAAATTTGTCGATCGCTACTTAGCTGAGTAAATCATCTTTCAACAACATATTGAATGGTTTCTTGAGCCCGCTGTTCAAGTAATATTTTTTCTTTTTGATTTTCAATGGAAGCTAATGCTTTCGTATCAAAATGTCTAACGGTATGTAAGTCAACATTTTCAAAGACAGTTACCTTAAATTTAGATCTTAGATTTTTAAGTAACTCTTCTAGTCGGTTGTATTTATTGTTGACACACACCGAAAAACTAATTGCTGAATTTTGAATCAAATCAACACGCATTTGATGTCGATACAGAAGAGCAAAAATCTCACTAATATTATCCTCTACTATAAAAGAAAAATCCAAAGAAGATAATCGAATTAAGACTTGTTTGGGTTTTAAAATGTAACAAGGAACGTAGGGCTCAAGTGTTTTTCCTTTGGAAACAGATGTTCCCGCTCCTTCAGGATTAATAAACGATCGAACATAAAGAGGAATTTCTTTTCTTTGAAGGGGTTGTAAGGTTTTTGGGTGTATTACTGATGCTCCATAAAAAGCCAATTCAATAGCCTCGGCATACGAAATTTGATTCAATAACTGAGTGTTTTCAAAGACTCTGGGGTCTCCATTTAAAACCCCAGGAACATCTTTCCATATGGTTACAGACTCAGCATTTAGTGCATATGCAAATATCGCAGCTGTGTAATCTGAACCCTCTCTCCCTAAAGTGGTCGTAAAATTGTTTTGATCACTGGCTATAAAACCTTGAGAAATAAAAACAACATCTTTAGAAATCTGCTCATTAATTTCTTTTTGGGTTTGTTCCCAGTCTAGATTTGCATCCCTGTAATATGAATCTGTTTTGACACATTTACGGGCATCAATCCATTTTGATTTAATTCCAACATAATTCAAATAAGAGTTTATGATATGGGTTGAAAGCAATTCACCGAAACCCACGACTTGATCATATACAAAACTATAGTTCGTAGCTTTGTTATGTTTTAAAAAGGTGTTGAGTTCCTCAATCAACTCACTTACTTTAGATTTTATCGCCATAGACTCTGAGCTCAACAATTCATCTACAACATCCAAATGAAACCGTTTCAATTCTAAAATTGAAATGGAAAGTTGCTTTGTGTTATTAAAATAATGGTCGACTACAAGTTCAAGTGCATTGGTTGTTTTACCCATAGCCGAAACAATGACTACAGTATCTTTATACCCTACTTGATTAAGAACTTTTGCAACATTTTTTACACCATCGGCATCTTTAACAGAGGCTCCTCCAAACTTAAATACTTTCATTTTCTAATTATCTACAGGGATGTTTTAACGTAAGCTTCTATAGCTTTTTCGTCCATTTGCACAGTACGCCAATCATCTAATACTGTCGCACCACTTTTCTTATAAAAATCTATTGCATGAGTATTCCAATCCAAGACAACCCACTCGATTCTTCTTACTTTTTTTTGAGCAGCAAATTTAATGAAACTGGAATATAATTCTTTTCCATAATTTTTCCCACGATGTCTTTGAGTTACTATCAAATCTTCGAGGTGATAAGTTGGACCTTTCCAGGTAGAATAGCGAGGATAAAAAAGAGCCATTCCTACAATTTCTTTTTCTTCTTCTGCTACTAAACAATGAAATATTGGACTGCTTCCAAAACCATCTCTTAGAAGGTCATCTAAAGTAATAACCACGGCATCTGGTTCGTTTTCAAAGTCGGCTAATTCTTGTATTAACTTCAAAACTGACGGCATGTCCTCTTTCAGAGCTAAACGTATCATTAATTTTGTTTTTAAATGTAAAAATAAGTGTTCTGTACATCTCTTTGAAATTTATAATTGATTATCACATTTTATAGTGTTAATGTGAAAAAAAATGATCTATGTCCACCAAGATTCTATTGCTCCCAAAAATGCAACTGGATTTTCTGCATGGAGCCAATGTCCCGCTTTTTCTATGTCTTTAAGAGTATAATTTGGGAAATGATGTTTTAAAGTCAATTGATCTCCGTCGATAATATAATCAGATTGTAATCCTCTCAAAAATAAAACAGAACCATTATACTTTTGATTAGGTTCTAAACCTAAGCCAATTTTTTCTCCAACTTGCTTTAGGACTTCTATGTTGATTCGAAGCCCTAAAACTCTTTTTTCTACCCAATAAAGGTTTTTCATTAAAAATTGACGAACCTCAACTTCTGGCACATAGTGCATAAGAGCTTGATTAACAGATCCTCGGGTTTTGAGTTTAGAAAAATCTAAAGAAGCAAGTCCGTTTAAAATTTGTTGATGATGAGAAGGATAGGATTTGGGACCTATATCTGCTATTATCAATTGTTTGACCCTTTCAGGATACTGTATTGCAAAAGTCATCGCTGTTTTACCTCCCATAGAATGACCTAAAACAGTACATTTTTCTATGGATTTATGATCCAAATACACTTTCATATCTTCCGCCATTATTGAATAATCAAATTCTGGAGACCAAAAACTCTTTCCGTGATTTCTTTGATCGATCAAATGTACACACCAACCCAAATCTGCCCAGTGTTTTGCATGTGTTTTCCAATTATTACCCATCCCCAAAAAACCGTGTAACACAATTAGATGACGATCAGTGTTGCCAAGTATTAAACTATTTAAGTGTTTCATTTAGCAAGGCGTTGAAGATACATTGGGATTACATTTTCAAATCCAAGGTACAACGATTCGCAAACAAGTGCATGCCCAATAGAAACCTCTAGTAGCTTGGGTGTGTTTTTAACAAAATACTCTGTATTATCAAGATTTAAATCATGACCGGCATTAATTCCAATACCTAAATCATTGGCTCTTTCTGCTGCTTTTACATAAGGAGCTATGGCTTTTTCGGGGTTTTTAATAAACTCATTTGCATAAGCTTCAGTGTATAATTCAATTCTATCGGTGCCTGTAGCAAAAGCTCCTTCGATCATTTTGATGTTAGGGTCAACAAAAATTGAGGTTCTTATTCCCAACTCTTTAAATTGATGAATCGTCTTTTTTAAAAAATTGCTATGCTTATTAGTATCCCAGCCCGCATTTGAAGTAAGTGCATCAATTGCATCAGGAACCAAAGTTACTTGAGTGGGCTTTATGTCCATAACCAGTTTAATAAACTCTGGAATTGGGTTTCCTTCTATATTATATTCCGTACGTACTATTTTAGGTAGTGCATAAGCGTCGTCATATCGAATATGTCTTTGGTCAGGACGAGGATGAACTGTAATTCCTTCTGCTCCAAAAGACTGTAAATCGGATGCTACTTTTAGTAGATTGGGTACATTGCCTCCTCTTGAATTTCGGAGAGTAGCAACTTTATTAATGTTAACACTAAGTTTAGTCATTCTTTTTTTGGTAAAATTACAAACTTCCCGTTCCTAATCCCAAGAGTTTTTATGAGAAAAGTGGGCTCCTAAATTAAAAAGAATGTACAACATAAGTTTTTGTACTTTTGATATAAATTTAAAGGTATGAAGATTGCGGTTATTTGTCCGTTTCAAAATGAACTTTCGAGGGGATATGCCCAAGGGGTTGTGGAACATTTACTTGAACGAAAAGTAACTGTCTTGGTTGATTCCAAAATGGTAAATTTTTTGAAGGATACTGATATGATTTCATATGTATCCGTTTTTGAATCCTTACCTAAAAATACTGATTTTTTGTTTTGTATCGGGGGTGATGGCTCTATACTCCAGGCAATAATTACGGTTAAAGACAGCAAGGTGCCTATACTTGGAATCAACACTGGAAGATTAGGGTTTTTGACTAGTCTCCAAAAAGAGTCACTCAATATTGGGCTAAAACAATTGTGGGAAAATAATTATACCCTTATCGACAGGGATCTTTTAGAGGTTAAACTCCCCAACTCAAATGAAGTTGTGGATTCTTTTCCCTTTGCCTTGAATGAAATTACAGTTAGTCGAAAAAATACAGCTTCTTTGATTAGTATCGATACCCGCCTCAACAGTAAAAGCTTGACTACATATTGGGCCGATGGCTTAATTATTTCTACGCCTACAGGGTCAACAGGATATTCCTTGAGTAGTGGAGGGCCTATAATGTCCCCCCAAACCGCTAGTTTTGTTCTTACTCCAATTGCTCCTCATAATCTTAATATCCGTCCACTCATTGTCCCCAATTCTACAGTGGTTGAGCTTAAAGTAACTGGACGTGGGCAAGACCATTTACTTACCTTAGATTCGAGAATAATATCCCTAAATCAAGAAACCAAAATTCTTGTCAAAAAAGCCCCTTTTTCGATAGCTACAGTAGAATTAAACGACAATGCTTTTTTCAAAACTTTACAAGACAAACTTTTTTGGGGCCTGGACACAAGAAATTAGGCAATAATTCAGTCAAAATTCAGTTTAGAGTAATGGAACTTCCTTTTGGATGGAAGACCACGTAAATACTAGAATTTCCCAAATTCTGATGAAAAAAATTTTGATCTTATGCTTTTTATTATGCATTCCCTTTATTTCTGCAGCTCAAATGCATGAAGTAGGCTTTTTTCTTGGGGGTAGCAACCTAATTGGTGATGTTGGATCTAGAAAATTTATTAACACTAAATCCCCAGCTTTTGGGCTTATATATAAATATAACATTACAACTCGATATTCTTTGCGTGGAAGTTTTTCTTACTCAAAATTAGTTAACAGGAATTTTTTTTCAGACGAACCCAATCGACTTTTATCCTTTATCAGTGCAGAAAATCAAATAACTGAATTCTCTGCTGGTATTGAGTTTAATTTTTTTGATTTCAATTTACATGATTATGACAACCACATTTCTCCATATGTGTATGTTGGTATAAACTATTTTAGCTACAATTTGTTTTACATAAATAAAAATAGTCCTAATGACTTGGTTGAATATGACAAAGAATTAGAATTTTCTATTCCCTTGACAGTTGGAGCAAAAGCTAAACTCAATCAAAAAGTAATTCTTGGATTTGAAATTGGAGCACGTTATTCCTTTACTGACAACCTTGATGGAAGTAATCCAATAGGACAATTTGAAAATAATCCAAATTTAAAACACGGTGCACTATATAATAATGACTGGTATGTTTTTACTGGTATTACATTAAGTTTTACCTTTGGAAGATTACCGTGTTATTGTAAAGAAAAATAATGAATCATAAACCATCAAACATACCAAACCACATTGCTATTATTATGGACGGTAATGGGCGTTGGGCAAAATCTAAAGGGAAAAACAGATTATTCGGCCATAGGAACGGTGTAAAAGCTGTTCAAAAAACTGTCGAAGAATCTACTCGATTAGGAGTAAAATACTTAACTCTTTATGCTTTTTCTACTGAAAATTGGAAAAGACCTCAAAAAGAAATAAATACCCTAATGAGCTTGTTAGTCAGCTCGTTAAAGAAAGAGCTTAATCAAATACTCGAAAACGATATCCGGCTTAATTCAATTGGAAATCTAAGCAAACTACCCGTGTCGGTTCAAAAGGAATTAAACCAAACCATTGAGAAGACCAAAAAGAATTCAAGAATGACGCTAACCCTAGCATTAAACTATGGTGGTAAAGAAGAACTTACCCATGCCTTTAAAGAGATTGCATCTAAAGTTAAAAATAATATAATTTCTCCCGAAAATGTTGATGAAACCATAATAAATAAGCATCTTTACACGCAAAATTTACCAGATGTAGATTTATTAATTCGAACAAGTGGTGAACAAAGAATTAGCAATTTTTTGTTATGGAAAATAGCTTATGCAGAACTCTTTTTTTTAGACATCCTTTGGCCAGAATTTAATGAAACACATTTACATTTAGCAATAGATAATTACCAAAACCGAGAACGTAGATTTGGAAAAACAAGTGAACAACTCAATACATAAGTCTCTTTATAAAAACTTACTATTCTTTTTGTGTGTGATGGGGATGCTCTTGAGTGGTGTTTCTATAAATGCGCAAACCCCCTCGCCAAGTGCATATAAGGCTTCAAAAAAATACATAATTGATTCCATTATAGTTACTGGACTCAAAAGTTATGAGGACAAAACTGTAATATCATACAGTGGTCTTCGAAAGGGTCAATCCATTCAAGTTCCTGGTGAGGAAATTAGCAATGTGATTCAAAAGCTTTGGAATCTTGAACTTTTTAGTAACATTAATTTCTACACAGCAGGGGTAAATGGGAATCTAATTACCTTAGAAATTGAGATCGAAGAATTACCCACATTGTCAGATGTAAAAATCGTTGGAATTAAAAAATCAAAAGCTCAGAACATAATCAAAGACACTGAATTGACTAAAGGCAAAAAGCTTTCTGAGAGTTTTTTGACCAATACCAAAAACTACATCATCAATAAATATAAGAAAGAAGGCTTTTTAAATGCCAAAGTGGTCCTAAATACTATCCCCGACTCTACAACCAAAAATGTCTTAAAAATGGTTGTTAATATTGACCGAGGAAAACGCGTAAAAATTAAATCAATAGATTTCGAAGGTGTTGAGAAGTTTAATGCTAAAAAACTAGCTTCAAAATTCAAAAACACCAAAAAGAAAAACGTTGTTCGCTTTTGGAAAAAATCAAAATTTATCCGTGATGATTACCAAGAGGATTTGACTTCTTTAATTGATTTTTATAAAGAAAAAGGATATCGAGATGCCCGTATTTTAGGTGATACAATCATCGATAAAGATAAAAGTGAGCTTGAAATTAAACTCTCTATTGAAGAAGGAAACCGTTATTATTTTGGAGATATTAAGTATCTGGGTAATGCGGCTTATACAGATCGAATTCTTTCTTCGGTTCTCGGGATAAAAAAAGGAGATACTTACAACGGAATTCTTTTGAAAGAGAGAATAGCCGATGACTCTAAACCTGATGGAAATGACATTACTAACTTGTATCAAAACAATGGGTATCTTTTTTCTAACATCAATGCAGTTGAAGTCAGTGCGGAAAATGATACCATTAATTTCGAGATTCGAATTACTGAAGGGAAATTAGCTTCTTTCAATAAAATTACTGTTGTTGGAAACGACAAAACTAACGACCATGTAATTTTCAGAGAGTTAAGGACAAAACCAGGAGAATTGTACAGCAAAGATAAGGTTGTGCGTACTGTTCGTGAATTAGGTCAATTGGGGTTTTTTGATGCAGAGCAAATCAATCCTGATTTTAAAAATGTAGATCCCAATGCAGGTACTGTAGATATTGAATTTGGGCTAGTAGAATCTGGTGCAAGTCAAATTGAACTTCAAGGTGGTTATGGAGGAGGTGGCTTTATTGGAACACTGGGTCTTTCCTTTAATAATTTCTCCATTCGAAATATTTTTGACAAGTCTTCGTATAAACCCGTTCCCTCTGGTGATGGTCAATCATTGAGTCTTCGATTACAAGCAAGTCAATTTTATAATACATATAGCTTTTCATTTTCAGAGCCTTGGTTAGGGGGTCAGCAGCCCGTACAGTTTTCTACATCGATTTCTAGAACCAATCAATATCGATATGACTTTTTTACCCAAAGAGCAGATAGAAGCCAATCTTTTGAGATTAGTAGTCTAACCTTGGGGATTGCAAAAAGACTTAGAGTTCCCGATGACTACTTTACACTTTCTCAAGCAATCTCATTCCAATATTATAATCTTCAAAATTATTTTACTGGACTATTTACCTTTGGAAACGGGAATTCAAATAATATAGCCTACACCATTTCGTTATCTCGAAATAATACTGCCGTAAATCCGATTTTCCCAACCAGTGGATCAAGTTTTATTATCAGCGGAAAGTTTACTCCTCCATTTAGTTTGTTTAGTGACACAGATTTTGGAAATCTTCAAAACCTACCAGAATACAAAAGACTAGACACAACAACAGGTGAACTGGTGGTGGATCAAGCCAAGATCGATCAAGAAAAATTTAAATGGCTTGAATTTTATAAAATTAAATTCAATGGAACTTGGTACTCAAGAATCATAGGAAAACTTATCTTAAAAACTCAAGCAGACTTTGGTTTCTTAGGAACATACAATAAAGATCGAGGAGCAATTCCCTTTGAACGCTTTTTCCTTGGAGGTGATGGAATGGCAAATTACTCATTAGATGGTAGAGAAACCATTGCATTGAGAGGATATGATAACCAATCCTTATCATCTAGAGATGGATCGACTATTTACAATAAGTTTTCATTAGAACTACGATATCCGATAACCCTAAAACCTAGTGCGTCAATTTTTGCCCTCAGTTTTTTAGAGGCGGGTAATGGATACAATAGTTTTGGTGATTTTAACCCCTTTAACTCTAAGCGATCCGCTGGAGCTGGGATACGAATTTTCATGCCTGCCTTTGGCCTTTTAGGAATCGATTTTGGGTATGGGTTCGACGCTGCTAATTCTCAAGAAACAGGCGCCCATGGATGGGAGACACACTTCATAATTGGACAACAATTTTAAAAATGATAAAACGAATAACATTTTTACTTTTAATTACTATTTTTTCTGCTCAAATAAGTTTAGCACAACGGGGAGTTCGGATTGGTTATATCGACATGGATGTTATTTTAGAAAGTGTTGATGAATACAAAACGGCTAATCTACTTTTAGATAAAAAGGTTGAAAATTGGAAAAAAGAAATTGAATTACAAAGACTTCAATTAAAAAAATTAGAGGATGCACTTAATGCTGAAAAAGCACTGCTTACTCCTAACTTAATATCTGATCGTCAAATAGAAATTAATGACTTTGCTTCAGATATCGTGAATTTTCAAACTCAAAAATTTGGGCCAAGAGGAGAATTAATCCAACAGAAATCCAAACTTTTGAAACCCATACAAGATCGAGTGCTCGGAATAGTAAGAGAAATAGCTCAAGAAAGAAAATACGACTTCATTTTTGACAGATCTTCAGACTTGGTTATGTTGTATTCCGCAAAAAATTACGATATTAGTGACCTCGTTTTAAGAAAAATAAATGCTCAAAACAGAATTGATGATAGAAAAGAACAACTCAAAAAAAGAGAAGAACAAATTAAAAAACTGAAAAACTAATATACGCTCAAATAAATTCAAAAAAAATGAAAAATTTAAAAACACTATTACTAGCTACCTTAATGACTGCGTTACCAATGACTTTAACTTATGCACAGTCTAAAATCGCTCATATTGACACTCAAAAGTTGATCAGTGAAATGCCTGAGGTTATTGCTGCTCAAAAACAAATCAAAGCAGTTGAAGAAACTTACACTAAAGAGATTGAAAATACTTACAAAGAATTTCAAACAAAAGCACAGTCGTATTCTGCAGATGCAGCTAACCAAACTGATGTAACTAATCAAGCACGTCAAACGGAGTTAGAAAGTATGCAACAAAACATTCAAAAATACCGTGAAACAGCTGCACAAGATTTGCAGAAAAAACAAGGTGAAATGATGCGTCCTTTGTATGAAAAAGCAAGAGCTGCTATCGAAAAAATAGCTTCTGCTCAGGGTTTTGATTATGTTCTTGATGCAAGTGCGGGGGGAAGTGTTATCATGGCAAAAGGAAAAGATTTAATGGCTGATGTAAAATCTGAACTAGGATTTTAAAAAAATTGTTTTCTAAATTCTAATTTAAAACTGCCTTATCTTTGATAAGGCAGTTTTTTTTCTATGAAAATAAAGCAAAATACTTGTCTCGGGGTATTTGACTCAGGAGTTGGAGGACTAACGATACTTTCTTCTCTGAAATCGATGTTGCCTCAAGAACAGTTTATTTATGTTTCTGATGATGCCAATGCTCCTTACGGGAAGAAATCAAAAGAAGAAATCTCTGAGCGTTGCTTTCAAATTGTAGATTTTCTTATCTCTAGAGGATGTAAACTTGTGGTTGTGGCATGTAATACGGCTACAACTAATGCTATAGATGCATTAAGAACTCGGTATGATATACCTTTTATAGGAATTGAACCTGCTATAAAACCAGCTGCTTTAAATAGTAAAACAAAAGTTATTGGAGTTCTGGCTACACGAGGTACATTGAGTAGTCGATTGTTTGCTCAAACAAGTAATACCTTTACCCAAAATGTAAATGTTATTGAACAAATTGGAGATGGATTAGTTGAGGCTATAGAAAAGGGTGAATTAATGAATTCTAAACTTGTTGATTTATTAAATTCATATATAAAGCCAATGCTTGGTCAAAATCTAGACATCCTCGTGTTAGGATGCACTCATTACACTTTTCTTATCCCTTTACTTCAAATTATTTTACCAAAAAACATTCAAATTATAGACAGTGCTGATGCAGTTGCAAAACAAACCTTCAGAGTTTTAAAAAAAGAAAAATTGTTGTCTTCAAAAAATTTAGATAAAACCGTAAAATATTTCAGTTCTTCAACAAAATCAACCTTATCGAACTTTATATCCGAAAAAATAAAGGTGGTAAACTTTTGATTAATCAGACTTAAACCAACCGGAATATATCAAATAATTTTGGGCTATTCTTTCAATTTCACCTTTTTGAAGTTTTGGGTCGATGTCTTTAATTTTTCGTGCAGGAATTCCAGCAAAAATAGATCCTTTTGGAACATGCGTGTTTTGTTTTACAACACTCCCAGCTGCAATGATGGAATTCGATTCTACCACAGCATTATCCATAATAATACTGCCCATTCCAACCAAAACATGATCATTGAGAGTACATCCATGAATAATAGCATTATGCCCTATGGAAACATCATTCCCTATGGTTGTTTTTGATTTTTTGTAAGTAGCGTGAATAACTGCCCCGTCCTGAATATTCACCCTATTCCCTATGCGGATTGAATTAACATCTCCCCTAATCACAGCTTGATACCATACAGAACATTGGTCCCCCAAAATTAGATCTCCTATGAGAGTTGCGTTTTCTGCAATAAAGCAATCTGAGCCACATTGAGGTGTAAACCCACGAACTGTTTTGATGAGCATTGTACTACTTTTTTTCGAATATACTACTTTCAACAAAACGAAACCCAATAATTTTTATTAAGAAATAAGAGAATTCAGTATTTTTACAAAAAATTTACAATGACTACATTTTCTGTTTCTGCTTCTTTAACTGAAGATCAAACTATTGCGCGATTCGAAATAACACCAACATTACAAATCGTTCAAACTTATCAATACAACAATATAGATGAAGCAAAAGATGCCCCTCTGGCGCAACAAATGTTTTATTTACCTTTTGTAAAGTCAGTGGTTCTAAAAAAAGAGGCTATAGAAATCATGCGTTTCGATATCTTGGAATGGGAAGAGGTGTTAGATGATGTTTCACTTGAAATTGAAAACTTTCTCAACTCAGGAAGTGTTGCAATAAATGAAACCCAAGCATCAAAAAAAAATCCCATTACAGTTTATGCAGAAAGTACACCCAACCCTTCAGTAATGAAATTTGTTGCGAACAAAAAATTAGTGGATCAAATTTATGAGTTTAAGGATATTGATGAAACTTCGAATGCTCCCCTTGCTCAAAAGCTTTTTCATTTTCCTTTTGTAAAAGAGGTTTTTATGGATACCAATTACATTTCGATTACCAAATTTGATGTTTCTAAATGGGATGAAATCGTTATGGAAATTCGAGAGTTCCTTCGTTCTTTCTTGGAAGAAGGAAATGAAATTACAACTGCAGTAAAAGAAATATTAAATACAAAAACTGCTGAAAAACTTGAGGTAGAATTAGACGAAACTTCTCAGCAAATCATAGGAATTATTGAAGATTATATCAAGCCTGCTGTTGCAGCTGATGGAGGAAATATCCTTTTTGATTCATACAATGCTGAAAATAAAAACGTGCAAGTAATCCTGCAAGGAGCCTGTAGTGGTTGTCCATCCTCTACTTTTACTCTAAAAAATGGAATTGAAAATATGCTCAAAGAAATGCTCCCCGGAAAAATTTCATCTGTTAATGCAATCAATGGGTAAGTATTGTGAAATCAAAAAAGCATACAAATGCCTTAATTGATGAACTGAGTGCTTATCTACTTCAACATGCCCATAATCCTGTTCAATGGTTTCCATGGGATCAAAAATATCTTGATCGTGCCAAAGAAGAGGGAAAGTTACTTTTAATTAGTATTGGTTATGCTTCATGTCATTGGTGTCATGTAATGGAACATGAGTGCTTCGAAGACGAGGAGGTTGCTGCTTTGATGAATTCTAATTTCATAAACATAAAAGTTGATCGAGAAGAGCGTCCTGATGTAGATCAAGTTTATATGAATGCGCTTCAAATAATTACCGGGCAAGGAGGATGGCCGCTAAATATAATTGCTTTACCGGATGGAAGACCCATTTGGGGAGGAACCTATTTTCCAAAAAAGCGTTGGATGGAAGTCCTTTCTCAAATTTATTCCTTATCCAAGGAAAATCCTGAAAAAGTAATTCAATATGCTGATGAATTGGAAAAGGGTTTAGCTCATTTTGAGTTCAATGAAACCGATGAAAATGAATTCAAATGGGGTGAAATTACGATGAGTTTGGATAAAATTCTATCAAAAAGAGATCTAAAAAACGGAGGGCTCCTTGGTGCTCCAAAGTTTATGATGCCTACTTTACTTCGATTCATTCAATACGGAGGATTACTATGTAATAATCAAGAGGCATTAAATCATTTTCATTTATCCCTGGAGAAAATGGCATTAGGTGGTATTTTTGATGCTATTGGTGGAGGTTTTTCCCGCTATGCAGTAGATTCTGAATGGCACATACCTCATTTTGAAAAAATGGGTTATGACAATGGTCAACTACTTTCTCTCTACGCTCAAGCGTATCGAGAAAAACCACTTCAACTCTATCGAGAAACGGTCGAAAAAACCATTCGCTTTTTGTCAGATAATCTACTTTCTCCCGAAGGGGGTTTCTATGCTGCTTTAGATGCGGACAGTATTGATGAGAATGGAGTACTAGTTGAGGGTGCTTTTTATGTTTGGCAGCAACATGAAATAAAAGAACTTTTCCCGAATGAACATGAGCTTGTATCAGATTATTATTCCATTAATGAAAGTGGATATTGGGAAGATGGTAATCATGTTTTAAGAAGACTTGATACAGATGAAAAGTTTGGAGAAAAACATAAAATTTATCTATCCGAGTTGAAAACTAAAGTTCTTAAATGGGATGCTATTCTTTTGATGAAAAGAAAAGAAAGAATGCTTCCCAGACTTGACGATAAAGTTATCTGTTCTTGGAATGCTATACTTACTTCGGGTCTTTTGGAGTCCTATGTTAGTTTTAAAAATGAGTCATATTTGGATCTCGCCGCAAAAAGTATCAGATTTATTGAACAGAATTTTATTTCTAATTCAGGAACTTTAAAAAGAATTTCCAAAAAAGGGGTAAATAAAATAGATGCTTTTTTGGAGGATTATTCAGATGTTATAAAAATGTACATTGATGCCTATGAAATCTTGTTTGATGAACATTACCT
>JAURBD010000032.1 GCA_030829155.1 Flavobacteriaceae bacterium | reverse complement strand
TACGGATAAATTCATTTTCTTGACCATTGCAAGAACAGCAATTGGATCTGTTGGAGCGATTAATGCCCCAAAAAGCAAACAATCCACATAACTCAACCCCAGAGTATTTAGATTGAAAATAGGTTGTTCAACCAACCAATGAATCCCAGTTCCAACTACAAATGTTGAGAACAAAACACCAAATGTGGCCAGAAGAAGAATGGTAATTTTATCCTTTAACAATTCATGAACATTAACACTAATAGCTCCCGCAAAAAGCAAAAAAGGAAGCATAATGTCTATCAAGAGTATTTCAAAATCAAAACTTTTAACGATATTAGAGACGGAGTCTAAAATTGAAGGAAACACAAGTCCAATTGCTAAAATAAAAATGGATAATGCTATTGCTAAGACCATCAATCCTATAGTTTGAGGTAACTTCAGTATTCTTAAATTTATTATTGAAAAGAAAGATGCTAATAGTAGTAAGACTGTTGATAATTCTAAGACACCCATAAATTTAGTTTTTTCGAAGTTACAAATTTGTTTGGATGTCGCCTTAATCTTAATTCAATAGTTGCATTTTGGCAATATATTTACCTACAACATCAAATTCTAAATTCACTTCTGTTTCCAATTCAAATTGATGAAAGTTTGTATGCTCATATGTGTAGGGGATAATGGCTACAGAAAAATTTGAAATCCCAGAGTCAATGACAGTTAAACTAACCCCATTGATTGTGATGGATCCTTTTTCAATAGTCATGTTTTTTTGAGTAGCATCGTATTCAAATTTAAAATACCAACTGCCCCCAGTTTCTTCAATTTGGGTGCATTTTCCAACTTGATCTACATGACCTTGTACAATATGACCGTCCAATCGAGCCCCTAATTTCATGGCGCGTTCCAAATTTACTTTAGAACCTACACTTAAACTGTTAAGGTTGGTTTTGTCCAAACTCTCTTTTATTGCAGTAACAGTGTATTGATTTTTGTTAATCTTAACAACAGTCAAACACACTCCATTATGAGCAACACTTTGGTCTATTTTCAATTCATTAGTGAGACCACTTTCCATAGTAATATGAAGGTTATCGTTTTCTTGCACCAATTTTTTTACTTCCCCAAAACCTTCTATGATTCCTGTAAACATCCCTAGATTATATTGATTAACTTTGTGATTCAAAATTACTAATAAATCAAGGAATTGATGGAACAAGCTCGAAAAATTAAAGTAGGAATCTCAATTGGTGATCCCAATGGAATAGGCATAGAGGTAATCTTAAAAATTTTTCAAGAAAAAGAACTTTTTGATTTTTTTACTCCAATTGTTTACGGCAACATCAAATTAATTAGTTTTCAGAAAAGACATTTAGATTTAAAAACTTCGCTAAGCCCCTATAAAGAAGGAAATAAATTGAGTCCAAATCAAGTTAATGTTGTTGATGTTTGGAACAATTCCTTTACAACAGAATTTGGTAAATCAACCGAAGAAGGAGGTATTCGTGCCCTGAAATCATTAAAAGCTGCCACAAAAGCTCTTAAAGAAAACAAGGTGGATGTTTTGGTTACTGGTCCTATTGACAAGCATAATATCCAATCAGAATCTTTTAAGTTTCCAGGACATACCGATTACTTGAGTAATGAGCTGGGAGGGAAAAGTTTAATGTTTATGATAGCTGAGGAGTTAAAAGTAGGTTTACTTACCGATCATGTTCCTGTAAGTGAAGTAGCTCAGTTGATTACGCCCGATCGAATCGAGGAAAAAGTAAGTTTAATGATGAAATCTCTTAAAAATGATTTTGGGATTTCAAAACCTAAAATAGGTGTTTTGGGGATTAATCCTCATACTGGAGACTCAGGTATTATTGGGAAAGAGGATGATGAAGTACTACGCCCGACCCTAAAAAAATTGTACAAACAAGGAGATATTATCCTAGGACCCTATGCAGCAGATAGTTTTTTTGGTTCCCAAACACATAGGCAGTTCGATGCAATTTTAGCCGCATATCACGATCAGGGCTTAATCCCATTTAAAACCTTGTCTTTTGGGCAAGGGGTCAATTATACTGCCGGCTTATCAAAGGTTCGAACTTCTCCAGACCATGGAACAGCTTTCGAAATAGCAGGAAAAGGGGAAGCACGATCAGACTCCTTTAAAGAAGCTCTTTTTACGGCGAGGAATATTTATTTTGAACGAAGAGAAAACAAAAATCTAAGCGACTAAGTCTTAGTATTTGACAATTTTTTGGGGAAAGCTTTTAGGTTGGTATTTTTTTGTTAAATTTGCAGGCTCAATAGTTATTGAATGGAACGCAAATCCGAATTTATGTTGCCCTTTGTTGGACTTAAAGAAGGTGTTCACAAGTTCAAATATGAGATTGATAATACGTTCTTTAAAGCATATGATTTTAATGACTTCTTTAATGCTAAGATAAAGGTAGAGTTGACTTTTGACAAAAAAGCAACCCTTATGAACCTAAACTTTAAAGCTGCTGGGAGTGTTGAAGTTGCCTGTGATATCACCAATGAGCATTTTGATTCTCCAATCAACACAAGTTATGATTGGATCGTCAAATTTGGAGACGTTTACAATAACGATAACGATGAAATCTTAATTATTCCTCACGGAACCTATCAAATTGATGTGAGTCAACCCATTTACGAAATGGTCGTTTTGGCAATCCCACTCAAAATTATTCATCCAGGAATTCAAGATGGAACTTTAGAGTCAGAAATATTAAATAAATTAGAAGAATTAAAGCCCAAAGAGCGATCTATTTCAGAACAAGAAAGCGATCCTCGATGGAATAAATTAAAAGACTTACTATAAACAATCAATTAAAGGAATAAAATGGCACATCCTAAGAGAAAAATATCCAAAACAAGAAGAGATAAAAGAAGAACGCATTTCAAGGCAACCCCTTCTCAAATTGCAGTAGATTCTACAACAGGTGAAGCTCACTTATACCATCGTGCTCACTGGCACGAAGGAAAATTGTATTACAAAGGAAAAGTTCTTATTGACAATACAGAAGTCGCTGAAGCATAAAAAACAGTTAATTTATAAAAAAGATGCTCTCATTTTGGGAGCTTTTTTTGTAAAAAAAAGATTAGATCGATTAAAATCTAGTATCTTCACTTTACGAATGCTAGATTATTAAGCAAGCATTTTAATGAAAAGTATAAATTCAAAAGGTATAAAAGCAGCTATTACAGCAGTAAGCGGTTATGTCCCCTCAGAAATTTTATCCAATAATGATTTGGAAAAAATGGTTGATACAAATAATGAATGGATTGTTACTAGAACAGGAATAAAAGAACGTCGTATTGCTCGAAATCCTCTGGAGCCAACCTCTTTTCTTGCAATTCAAGCCGCAAATCAACTCCTTCAAAAAAACGACATAGACCCAGCTACAATTGATTTAGTAATTGTAGCCACGGTAACTCCAGATATGCCTGTAGCAGCAACAGCCCCTTTTGTTGCCACTCAAATTGGTGCTCATAACGCATTTGGTTTTGATCTCCAGGCAGCATGTTCAGGTTTTTTGTATGGAATGTCTTCAGCGGTAAATTATATTGAATCCGCGCGTTACCAAAAAGTCCTTTTAATTGGAGCAGATAAAATGTCATCCATTGTTGATTATACTGATCGTTCAACCTGTATTATATTTGGGGATGGTGCAGGAGCTGTACTATTTGAACCTTCTTTAAATGATTTTGGGTGGGAAGACTCTTATTTTAGAAGCGATGGCTCAGGAAGAGAATTTTTAAACATTAAATCAGGGGGTTCTTTGCATCCTTTTAATGAAAATACTTTTGCAGAGGGTGGACATAACATCTTTCAAGAGGGGCAAATGGTTTTTAAAAATGCAGTAAAAAATATGGCTGATGCTGCCGAAAAAGTAATGATTCAAAACCAGCTCAAGGGCAGTGATATTGCTTATTTACTTCCTCATCAAGCCAATAAAAGAATCATCGACGCTACCGCAAGAAGAATGAATCTTTCGGATGAACGTGTTTTGATGAATATAGAAAAGTACGGAAATACTACCGCAGCAACTTTACCTTTATTACTTTCGGATTATGAATCTAAGTTTTCTAAAGGAGATAAATTAGTTTTTGCCGCATTTGGTGGAGGCTTTACCTGGGGAGCTGCGTATTTAACATGGAATTACGACTATAATAATTAAATATTTAGCGAATGGATATTAAAGAAATACAAAACCTCATCAAATTTGTTGCGAAATCAGGCGCTTCTGAGGTTAAACTCGAAATGAATGACATCAAAATCACCATTAAAACCGGTGGAGATGAACGTATTGAACCTACAACTATTGTACAACAAGTACCAAGTCTTACACCTCCCACTCCAGCAGTTGTAACTCCAATATCATCAGCTATTCCTGATGCATCTGCAGCTCCATCTGCAACAGAAAACGATAAATTTATAACAGTAAAATCCCCCATCATAGGAACTTTTTATAGAAAGCCATCTCCAGATAAACCGACTTTTGTGGAAGTTGGTCAAGAAATTAACGAGGGAGATGTTCTTTGTGTAGTTGAAGCAATGAAATTATTCAATGAGATTGAATCTGAAGTTAGCGGAAAGATTATTAAAATATTAGTAGACGATTCTACCCCTGTAGAATTTGATCAACCCTTATTTTTGGTTGACCCTTCTTAAGAAGTTTCATAAAAAAAACATTTATGTTTAAAAAAATATTAATAGCCAATCGTGGTGAGATAGCCCTGAGGGTTATTCGAACCTGTAAAGAGATGGGAATTAAATCTGTAGCAGTTTATTCCAAAGCAGATGAAGAAAGTTTACACGTAAAGTTTGCAGATGAAGCGGTTTGTATCGGTCCTGCTGTAAGTTCAGATTCTTATCTTAAAATGTCTAATATTCTTGCGGCAGCAGAAATTACTAATGCAGATGCAATCCACCCTGGATATGGATTTTTATCAGAAAACGCAAAGTTTTCCAAAATGTGTGATGAGCATCACATTAAATTTATTGGAGCATCTTGTGATATGATCAATAAAATGGGAGATAAGGCATCTGCCAAAGCAACCATGAAAGCTGCCGGAGTACCCACCATTCCAGGTTCAGAAGGGATACTCAATGATTTTGAAGAAACACAAAAACTTGCCTCAGAAATGGGTTACCCTGTGATGCTTAAAGCTACCGCTGGCGGTGGAGGTAAGGGAATGCGAGCAGTTTGGAGAGAAGAAGATTTACTTAAAGCTTGGGACAGTGCTCGACAAGAGGCTGCAGCAGCCTTTGGAAACGATGGAATGTATATGGAGAAACTTATCGAAGAACCTCGCCATATTGAAATTCAAATTGTTGGAGATAGTTTTGGAAAAGCCTGCCATTTGTCAGAACGTGATTGTTCGGTTCAACGACGTCACCAAAAATTAACAGAAGAAACCCCCTCTCCATTCATGACCGATGAACTTCGAGATAAAATGGGGAAAGCAGCAGTTTTAGCAGCAGAATTCATCAAATATGAAGGTGCAGGAACCATTGAGTTTTTGGTTGATAAACACCGTAATTTCTACTTTATGGAAATGAACACTAGAATTCAAGTTGAACACCCAATTACCGAGCAAGTAATCGACTTTGATTTGATTAGAGAACAAATCTCTGTTGCAGCAAAAATTCCAATTTCAGGGAAGCATTATTTACCAAAGCTACATTCGATAGAATGTCGTATTAATGCTGAAGACCCTTACAACGATTTTCGTCCTTCACCAGGTAAAATAACTAACCTCAATATTCCTGGAGGTCACGGAATACGTCTTGACACTCATGTATATTCGGGATATACGATACCCCCTTTTTATGATTCTATGATTGCCAAATTGATTACTACTGCTCAAACTCGAGAAGAGGCGATAAATAAAATGAAAAGAGCTTTACAAGAATTTGTTATTGAAGGCATTAAAACAACAATTCCTTTTCATTTGCAATTGATGGACCATCCCGACTATCTAGCGGGGAATTATACCACTAAATTTATGGAAGAATTTGAAATGAAATAATTTTTTAATTCATAAATCAAACCCAACCTTGAGCTACCAAATACTCAGCAATTTGAATGGTATTGGTCGCAGCACCTTTTCTGAGATTGTCTGATACAATCCACATATTAATGGTGTTTTCTTGAGAGAAGTCTTTTCTGATTCTTCCTACAAAAACATCGTTTTTACCTTCAGCATATATGGGCATTGGATAAGTATTTGTGTCGGGATTATCTTGAACAATTACGCCTGGACTTTGGCTTAATAAAGTTTGGATTTCTTCTACAGAAGCCTCTTTTTTTAATTGTACGTTAACAGATTCACTGTGACCTCCAACAACAGGAATTCTGATTGCAGTAGCGGTTACACCGATGCTATCATCACTCAAAATTTTATGAGTTTCTTTCACCAGTTTCATTTCTTCTTTAGTGTATCCGTTGTCTTGAAAATTATCACAATGGGGAATTGCATTTCGATGTATGGGGTATGGATAAGCCATTTCACCTTGTTTGTCCTGATATTCGTTTTTTAATTGTTGTACCGCTTTGACTCCCGTACCCGTTATGGACTGGTATGTTGAGATGACTAATCGTTTGATTCCATATTTGTCTTGTAGAGGAGCAAGTGCAACTAACATTTGTATGGTAGAACAGTTTGGATTTGCAATAATTTTATCCTCGCGTGTTAGTTGATTTGCATTAATTTCTGGAATTACCAGTTTTTTTGAAGAGTCCATTCTCCAAGCAGAAGAATTATCGATTACTGTTGTTCCAGCTGTAGCAAATTTTGGAGCCCACTCCAAAGAAGTTTCTCCACCTGCAGAAAATAAAGCAACATCAGCCTTCATTTTAACAGCAGTCGATAAACCAACAACACTGTATGATTTTTCTTGAAAAGTTATTTTTTTTCCAATAGAATGTTTGGATGCAACCGGAATTAATTCTGTTAAGGGAAAATTTCTTTCTGCGAGTACTTTTAACATGACTTGACCTACCATTCCAGTAGCTCCAACTAAGGCAACTTTCATCTGATGCTTTTTTGATTATTGACCGCAAAAGTACTTATAATATCCATGGCTTCAAACGAAAGCTCTAGATATATCAAATATTAAACAAAGTGTTTAAAATAAAACATAATCACACATAAACTCTTTGAATACGTGGACTAAGACTTGTTAGAATTTCGTATGAAATAGTATTTGCAGCAGCTGTAAAATCCGAAGCAGTAAAGTTTTGATCGAAAATTATAGCCTCCGTTCCAGTGGGGCAATCGATTGATGTTAAGTCTATCATAAGCATATCCATACATACATTCCCAATAATGGGAACGGTTTGACCTAAAACACGAACTTTCCCAACACCGTTTCCATATTGCCTCCCGATTCCATCTGCATGACCCAATGGAATTATTCCTATTCGACTTTCTTTTGAAGCAATCCATCCTTTGTTATAACCGACACTTTCTCCTTTTTTGATAAAATGAATCTGACAAATTGGTGCACTGAGTTTTGCGATTGGTTTGAGTGTTTTATTCCATTCAGGGTTATTTGCAAAACCATAGAGTGCAATTCCTGTTCGAACAGCATCCAATTGATGTTCAGGATAATTAAAAACACCAGAACTGTTTAAAACATGAAATTTTGGGAGGGAAGGGCAAAGTTCTCGGACCCTTGATTTAATTAATTCAAAAGTATAGAATTGTTTTTTTGTTAAAGCACAAGGTTTAGGATTTTCAGAGAATCCTAAATGAGAATAAACACTTTTAATATCGAGTAAAGGACCATTTGATTTCCTTAAAAAAGAGTCTAAATTTTCTAATGAAAATCCAATACGATTCAGGCCTGTATTGCATTTGATATGTACTGGATAGTTTTCAATATTTTTTTCCTTCAATAAGGAAATAAAGGCATTGCTTATTTCTAAATTGTAAAGAACAGGCTCCAATTGGTGTTCAATAATTTGCTCCAGTTGTGCTTCTTGAGGATAAAAAACCATAAGGGAATCTTTGATTCCTGATTTTCGAAGTATATTACCTTCACTGGCATAAGCCACTGCAAAATAGGTAGCTCCAAGTTTCGAAAGTTCTTGAGCAATTCGAACTCCATCATTTCCATATCCATTGGCTTTGACTACAGCAATGAGGGTTGTTTCTGGGTTGAGTTTTGATTTTAGGGTTTTGTAGTTATGTGCTAAAGAATCCAGGTTAATGGTCAGACGAGCTTCTTTGATCATGAATTTTTTTTAGACTTTCCTTTTCTATTTTTTTGAAGTGATTCTTCCATACGGGCCTTATAAAAAGCCGCTCTACTCAAAGGTTCATAAACTTCCCTTTCCCCCAAAACAACAAGATCATCATCTTGTAAAATTCGGTGACTGTATTGCGCTAAATTTCCAGTTTGGGTACAGACAGCATGTACTTTGGTAACATACTCGGCTGTAGCCATTAGTGCAGGCATTGGCCCAAATGGATTTCCTTTGAAATCCATATCCAAACCTGCAACGATCACACGAATTCCTTGATTGGCAAGATCATTACATACCTGAACTATTTCGGAATCAAAAAATTGAGCCTCATCAATCCCTACAACATCACATTCTGAAGCTAAAATTGGAATATTTGTTGCTGCTGGTACAGGTGTTGAACGAATTTTGTTTTGATCATGAGAAGTAACCAAGTCGTTTTCATAACGATTGTCGATGCTGGGTTTAAATATTTCAATTTTTTGTTTGGCAAATTGTGCACGTTTGAGCCGCCGAATTAATTCTTCTGTTTTTCCAGAAAACATAGAACCACAGATTACTTCGATCCACCCGAATTGTTCATTTTGATTTACAGTGTTTTCTAAAAACATTTTTGTAATTTTCAGCAGCGCTTTTTAAATAGCCTCAACAAAAGTATTAAAACTAATTGTTCATAAGAGTCAAATTTAATGATTAATATACTTCTTTCAGAATTAAAACAAATAGCGAAGTCTATTTTAGATCAAGAGGATAGTGTAAACATAGCTGAACTTGAATTACGGGTTCGCGCTTTGCAAAAGCATATCACAATTTTGGAGCATGAAAAGCAAAAGAGTTTAACAGAAAATTCAAATAAAGTTGTAGTCGAAGAGGGTAAAAATCTTAAGCAAATTATTGAAGAGTCTTCACACTCTGATACAGAGCCTAATAAAGACGTTTCATCATCAATAGAAAGCTTGTTTGCTAACGCGATTAGTGACCCCGTTTTTGTAAAAAAAGATAATTCAATTCCAATAGCATCAGATTTATCCGAAGAGAATTCTAAAAACTTGAACGACATTTTAGGAAAAGGATTAAAAGTAGGGTTGAATGATCGGTTGGCTTTTATAAAAAATTTATTTAATGGAAGTGTTGAAGAGTATCAAAGAGTGATTTCACAAATTCAAACTTATGATGATTTTGAAGAAGCAAATGAATTCATCGAAAACCTAGTAAAACCTGACTACTATCATTGGGAAGGTAAAGAATCTTTTGAGCTGAGATTTATCAAAATAATTGAACAGAATTTTAACTAAATCTAACCCCATATGAACCTACAAAAAAATCTTTACTGGACAGCAACCCTTCTTCTTTCACTAATGACCTTAGCAAGTGGGATCCTTTACTTAATTCGTACAGAAGAAATCAAAAATGAATTTCTATCTTTAGGTTATCCGACTCATATTATTGTTCCTTTGGCAGTAGCGAAAATATTAGCCGTAATTACGATATTGAGAAACAGATGGCAAAAGCTTGTTGAATGGGCTTATGCAGGCTTATTTTTTGATTTTGTGTTGGCTGCTACAGCTCATTGGAAGGCTCAGGACGGAGATGTTGGAGGATCCCTATTTGCTTTAGTTGTTCTGTTGTTGTCTTATTATTATAAAAACAAAGTTAGATAAGGAGTGGGAAAATTATTTTTGGTGCCAACACCGATCGGCAATCTCAAAGACATAACCTTTAGAGCAATAGAAGTACTGTCGCATGTTGATTTGATCTTAGCAGAAGATACTCGCATAAGTAGTAAGCTTTTAAAGCATTACAACATATCAGTATCATTACAGAGCCACCATATGCATAACGAACACAGTATGTTGCCATCGATTATTTCAAAATTAAAACAAGGGCAAAACATTGCTTTAATTTCTGATGCTGGCACTCCAGCAATTTCTGATCCCGGATTTTTGTTGCTTCGAGAAGCAGTTGCCAATAATATTGAAACAGAATGTTTACCAGGAGCTACTGCCTTTGTCCCAGCTTTGCTTCAAAGTACTTTGCCTAACGACCGCTTTGTTTTTGAAGGATTTCTGCCTCCAAAAAAAGGAAGACAAACTCGTTTAAAACAATTAGCCGAAGAAAACAGAACAATAATCATTTATGAATCCCCTCACAAAGTTTTAAAAACAGTGACTCAGTTTATAGACTTTTTTGGAGCTGAGCGTCAGTTAAGTTTTTCTCGAGAATTAACTAAACTTCACGAAGAAACTTTTCGAGGAACAATACTAGAAGTAAAAGAATACTTGGAACAAAAACCTCCTAAGGGAGAATTTGTTTTATGCATTGCAGGTAAACCTAAGAAATAAGATGCGTTGGGAATCTAAATCAACTCCAGACTCTAAAAAAGTAAAAGACATACAGGAAGCTTTGCAAATTCCTGAAACCATAGCAATACTTTTAATTCAAAGAGGGATAGAGGATTTTGAAAGTGCTAAAGCTTTTTTTAGGCCGCAATTTGCCGATTTACATGATCCTTTTTTGATGCAAGATATGCAAGAAGCTGTTGAACGGATTGATCAGGGTTGTCGCGATCAAGATGCTCTAATGATTTATGGAGATTACGATGTTGATGGAACCACATCGGTTTCTTTAGTGTATTCTTTTCTTAAACCCTTCTTCCAAAAAATAATCCCCTATATACCTGATCGGTATACCGAGGGTTATGGAATTTCATATCAAGGGATTGATGTTGCAGCTGAAAAAGGAGTACGATTGATTATTGCATTAGATTGTGGAATCAAGGCGGTTGAGAAAGTGAAATATGCTCAATCAAAAGGGATTGATTTTATCATCTGTGATCACCATTTACCTGCTGAAAAAATTCCAGATGCAGTTGCTGTTTTAGATCCAAAACGAACCGATTGTAATTATCCTTATAAGGAGCTATGTGGTTGTGGTATTGGTTTTAAACTAATACAGGCTCTTACAACTTTTTGGAAGGAAGACCCAAAAGAACTTTATTCTTATTTGGATTTAGTCGCTACTGCAATTGCAGCTGATATCGTTCCCATGACAGGAGAAAATAGAATTCTAGCCTTTTATGGGATTGAACAACTTAGGGGTGATCCAAGGATTGGACTAAAACCTTTAATCTCCCATCTCAAAAAACCCCCAACCATAACGGATTTAGTTTTTATTATAGCTCCACGAATTAATGCAGCAGGACGGATGGGCAGTGCTCTTAATGCGGTAAAATTACTTATCGAAAAAGAGCCCGATGCAGTTCAACAATTGGCTACAACTATTGAGACTTTAAATTCTGAAAGACGAACAACAGATGAACGTATTACCAAAGAGGCACTAACTTTGATTGAAAACTTAAAGGAGCAAGAACGATACAGCACTGTTGTCTGCGGTGAGGACTGGCACAAAGGAGTTATTGGGATTGTAGCCTCTCGTCTTATCGAAACCCATTACCGCCCAACGGTAGTTTTTTCGGTTGTTGATGACACTATGGTAGGGTCTGTTCGTTCTGTAAAAGGATTTAATGTTTATGAGGCCTTAGAAGCTTGTAAGGATCATATCATACAATTTGGAGGACATAAATATGCAGCTGGATTGACGATAAAAAAAGATCGATATGCAGCTTTTAAAAAAGCTTTTGAGAAAACAGTTCAAGATTGCATTTTACCAGACCAACGTATTCCTACGATTGTTTATGATTTAGAAGTGTCCCTTTCAGAATTAACTCCAAAGCTTTTTAGAATTTTGGATCAATTAGGCCCTTTTGGTCCACAAAATATGCGCCCTGTTTTTAGAACCAATAATGCCCTAGATTCAGGACATTCAAAAGCAGTAGGAAAAGATGGCTCGCACTTGCGCTTATCGATTCAAACAGAAAAAAAACCAATGATTGGAATTGCCTTTAGTAAAGCAAATTTTTTAACCCATATCCAATCAAAAAAACCTTTTAACCTCGTTTACACTTTAGATGAAAACGAATGGAATGGTCAAACCTCTCTACAATTGAAAGTTAAAGATCTGATTACCTAGACATCCAAATGATTTAATAACCCTTGAGTTGACTGATCATGCGGATTTTTGGTCTCCTTGGTAATGTCAGTTAAAATTACGGAAGCGAGTTGTTTTCCCAATTCAACACCCCATTGATCGTAGCTAAAGATGTTCCAAATCACACCTTGTACAAAGATTTTGTGCTCATACATAGAAACCAACTTCCCCAAGCTTTCAGGTGTCAATGCATCGATCATCAATGTATTAGTGGGTTGGTTTCCTTTAAAAATTTTGAAGTGCAATAGAGCTTCTATTTCTTTTGGTGATTTGTTGGTCTTAACCAATTCTTCATTTACTGTTTCTTCATTTTTTCCTTGCATCAAGGCTTCGGTTTGTGCCAAGAAGTTTGCCATTAATTTTTGATGATGATCAATTTCTCCATAAAGAGGTTTTTTAAATCCAATGAAGTCGGCAGGAATCAATTTGGTTCCTTGATGTATTAGTTGAAAAAAGGCGTGCTGTGCGTTGGTTCCCGAGCCTCCCCATATGATGGTTCCTGTTTGGTAGGTTATTTGTTTTCCATTTCGATCAACACTTTTACCATTGCTTTCCATAATACCTTGTTGGAGGTAGGCTGGAAGGTTTCGTAGATATTGGGTGTACGGAATGATGGCTTCACTTTCGGCACCCCAAAAATTGTTGTACCAAACACTAATTAGCGCCAATATCACAGGAATATTTTTTTTGAAAGGTTCTTTTTTAAAATGGGTATCCATGGCATTTGCGCCTCTAAGAAGGGCTTCAAAGTTTTCTGAGCCAACAGCTAAAGCAATACTTAAACCAACTGCAGACCATAATGAAAAACGCCCTCCAACCCAATCTTTCATTGGGAATACATTGTCTGGATGAATTCCAAATTCTCCGATTTTTTCTAGGTTTGTAGAGACCGCTACAAAATGTTTTGCAATGGCTTCCTCAGAGGCTTGTTTTAAGAACCATTTACGAATGGTATTGGCATTAGTAAGTGTTTCTTGAGTTGTAAAGGTTTTAGAAACAATTACAAATAAGGTAGTTTCTCGATCTAGTTTTCTGAGAATTTCGTGAACATGATCTCCTTCAACGTTTGAAACAAAATGAGTGTTGAGATGGTTTTTGTAAAATTCTAGACCTTCTACAATCATTGCTGGACCAAGATCCGAACCTCCAATACCAATGTTTACGATATCGGTAATTGACTTACCTGTAAATCCTTTATGAGTTCCAGAGATAATTGATAAAGTGAATTCACGTATTTTTTCTTTAACGGCAAAAACTTCTGGAATAACATCCAATCCATCAACAAAAACCTGATCATTTTCTTGAGACCTCAATGCAGTATGGAGTACGGCTCTGTTTTCGGTTTGATTGATAGCATCGCCTTTAAAGTAAGCTTCAACAGCATCATTAAGACCACATTCTTCTGCCAACTCAACAAGTAAGTTTAGGGTTTCTTTACTAATTCTATTTTTTGAATAATCAACTAAAAAATCCTCCCAATGAACGGATAAATCGTTAAAGCGATTTTTTTCATTTTGGAACACATCTTGAAGTTTTATGTTTTTATGTGATTCAAAATGTTTTTCAAGTTTTTTCCAAGCTTGCGTTTGGGTTGGATTTATGTTTTGTAATGCCATAATTTTAATTCAATACTAAAGTTGGGTTTTCTTTTTGTTCTTCAAAAGACAAACAATTCAGTTGTGTTTGTAAGTGCTTAATGTAGGTTAGAAATTGTTTTTTTAATTCATTTGAAATGGGTTTTGCTTCTGGGAGTTTTTGCCTGAAAGGATCAACTTGCCTTCCATTTTTCCAAAAGCGGTAACATACATGTGGTCCTGATGTATTCCCTGTCATTCCTACCCAACCAATTACATCTCCTTGTTTTACAAATTGGCCAACACGTACTTTTCTTCGTTTCATATGGAGGTATTGTGTTGAGTAAGTATTGTTGTGTCTGATTTTTACATAGTTACCGTTTCCTCTTGTGTAACTTGATTTGACAACAGTTCCTTTTGCAGTAGCCATAATTGGAGTACCTATTGGAGCAGCATAATCGGTTCCTTTATGGGGCTTAACTCTTCCGTAATATGCGATCCGCCTTTTGAGGTTGTATCGTGAAGAGATTCTACTAAAATTAACGGGAGCTTTAAGAAATGCCCGACGTAAATTCTTGGCTTCTGCGTCAAAATAATCTGTGATTCCTTTGATGCTATCGGTTTGAAATTCGTAGGCATAAAGGGGTTTGTTTCGATGCTCAAAATAAGCTGCTTTAATCTTTTCAATACCAATTGAAATACTGTCATCAACAAAACGCTCTGTGTAGATTACCTTAAATCTGTCCCCTTTGTCAAGCCTAGTAAAATCTATTGTCCATGCGTAAACATCTGCCAAATAATAAGTTAAATTACTGTTGTATCCGCTGGAGTTCATCGTGTTGTACAAGGAGGTCTCAATAATCCCAGTTGCTTCGAGTTCAACCACACGAGTTGGTTTTTTAATTTTTTTGGCAAAAAGACTATCTTTCAGTTGAACCACATCATAACCCTCAATACCGGACTGATAAATAAAGGCATTAGGTTTTGAAATGCTGTCCTTTGGAAACAGAAGGGTGTAGGGTTTCCCTATTTGTAATTTTCGAATATTAACCTCAGATTTTTTTATGACTTGTAAAATCTTGTAAACTTCTGGATAATCAATGCCATTTTGTTCTAAAATTGCTCCAAAGGTATCCCCGCGTTTAATTTTTAATTTTTTTTCATCGTAGAGGTTTAAATCATAACCATATTTCATGTTGGGTTCAATTTTTATTTCGGTTTCAATAAGGGGGTCGCTTTTTTTTGAGCCACTGTTTTCACAAGACATGAAAACTACAGTTACCATCAAAGCCAAGAGAGGGCTAAACAAGTTTTTAAAATAAATTATTTTGCGTTGCATAATTTGCGTACAAATTTCGGAATATTTGGGGATCAAATTCCTTTTTTTTTGAAAACTTAACAACAATTTTAAATTTTAATTTTGAAAGGATGTTTGAGGTTTTTAAAGTTTTCAAGATCGCATTTTATTGATCCAATAGCAATGTCTGCTTGAAGACGAATAGGGATCTTATTTTCATCATTACTTACCCATAGAGCAACACTTTCTTCTTCTCTAAACACACGCCCACTTTGTACATAGGGGATATATTTTCTGCAGGCTATTTTTCCAAATTTTGTGTCGAGTGTTTCTACTCCTAAATATTTGAGTTTAAAAAGATAATTTTCGGAATCAAAAAACATGTTGATTGATACACTTTCTCC